>JAIXQY010000110.1 GCA_027485485.1 Sphingomonadales bacterium
CTGGCGCGCACCACGTTGGGATTGGTGCGGCCCTGCTTGCGCTCCAGGAAGTCCAGCGCCAGCGCTTCGCGGTCCCCAAAGGCACCCACCACGCCGGTCTGTTCAAAGCGCCAATAATCAACGCTGAAGGTGAAGCGCTTGACGCTGGGGCTGTCGATCAGCTTGGCCATGTCGAGCACGCCACCGATCACGATGGTCTTGGTGTCTTCGTTGGTGAGATTGGGGTTGGCCTGGCGCACCGATGGCAGATAGGCATCGCCGGTCGAACCCGGATCGCGCGTCACGTCCGACCGCCAATAATCCTCCACGCCCAGGTTCAGGCGCGAGATGTCGCCGCGGTTCAGCTGCACCATGTTTGGCACGCGGAAGCCTTCGGAATAGGCGGCGCGCAGGTTGAAGGCGCGCACCGGGAACCAGCTCAGCGCCACCTTGGGCTTGACCGCGCTGGCCTCCAGATCGTCGAAATGCTCGGCGCGCACGGCCAGTTGCAGGTTCAACTTGTTGTAGAACCAGCCATCATTGCCTTCGATCAGCGGCACCAGCGCTTCGGCAAAGGCGGCATAGACATTGCGGCTGGCCGAGCTGTCGTTGGTGGGGGACACGCCCACCACGTCAGACCGGCCGGAGACATTGGCGGTGTTGAAGATGATGGTGCCATCAAGGCGCGGATCACGATCTTCCAGATAGGATTCCCGCCGCCATTCCACCCCGGCCGCAACGCCGATCGGCCCGGCCCACAGTTCAAAGGCATTGTTGTTCGAAATGCGGAAATCGGCGGTTGTAAGCTCGGTGCGGCCGCGGTTCAGGCTGGAGATCCGCACCCGGTCCCACTGGGCCTGGCTGTTGGCGTTGGGGCCACCGAACGGATTGATGGCATCGGGGGTCGAGCGCGCCAGCTCGGCCTGCAGCAGGGTCTTGGAAATGCGGTTGCTTTCCTCGTCGGTGGTGAGGTTGGAGCTGTTGGCGATGGCGCCTTCCCATTCCCAATTGCCGAAATTGCCGCGCAGGCCGGCCATCACGCGATAGGTTTCGGTGAAGGTGGAGATATAGCGCGGACCAAGCTCGGTGGGGCGCCAGTTCTGCAGCAGCACATTCACGCCGGCGGCAGGCACATCGGTGGTGTTGAGGCCGGGCAGCCGGTTGGGGCTGCTGGTGGCACCAAAGGGGTTCCAATGGTTGGACGCCGGCACGATCAGGAAGGCCAGGCCCGAATCCAGCGGCTGGGTGGCGCGGTTGGAATCGGTGGTGGCGCGATAATAGAGGCCTTCGGCGAAGAACTGCAGATTGTTCGAAAATTCATGTTCGAACTGGCTGTAGACGTTGATGCGATCAGCCGTGGAAATCAGCTGGCGGCCGCGCGCCGTGTCGCCGTCGTTGGTGATGTCCACACCTTCGTTCAGCGAGTTGTTGGGCTGGTTGCGGTTGAAATCATAACGCAGGGCCGCATCCAGCGTGGCATCATCAATGCCCATGCAGCCTTCCGGCCGGTTGCCCAACTGGGCCAGCGTGCCGGCGAAACCGCAGGGCTGGATGTGGAACACGCCGGTGGTGCTGGTGAGGCTGCGCGTGCCCTGGCGGATGCGCTGGCCCACAAACACGCCCTGCGCGTTAACCGCGCCGGCCTGGAACTGGCCAAAGGGTGACGAGGTGGAGGTGTTGCGGAAATCGGTGGTGGTGGTGGCGAAGGGGTCGTTGCCCAGGAAGGCGCGCTTGTCGACAAAGTTGAACTGGCCATCCAGTTCAGAGGCATAAAGCCCGTTGCGCTTGAAATAGCCGCCGGTGAACATCACCCGGGTGCGGCCCTGGTTGAACTTGAAGCCGAAGGCGATATCGGCCTGCAACTCGTCGCTGCCGGTGCCTTCCACGCCGGAATAACGCAGCGTGGCGCGCAACCGATCGAACTTGGCATCCAGGATGGTGTTGACCACGCCGGCGGTGGCATCCGAACCATAGAGCGCCGAGGCGCCGTCGCGCAGCACTTCCACCCGGTCGATCCCGGCGGCCGGGAAGGCGTTGACGTTGGTGATCTGGCGCGGGGTGGAGCCAATGTCCTGGTTCACCGCATGGGCCGCGATGCGGCGGCCGTTCAGCAGCACCAGCGTGTTGCCGGTGCCCAGGCCGCGCAGGTTGATGGTCGCCACATCGCCGCGCGCATCATTGGGGCCATCGGCAGCGCCGTTGATTTCGGCCGAACCGGCCTGGGCAATATTTTCAAAGATTTCGCCGGTGCTGTTCACGCCAAAGGCCGCCAGCTGATCGGCATCCAGCACCGTCACCGCGATGGCGCCACTGTCGGACGCGCCGCGGATATTGGAGCCGGTGACAACGATCATCTCGCTTTCCTTGGGCTCCACGGCCGCTGTGGCCGGAGCGGCCGGTGCCGCGGTCTGGGCCAGGGCCGGCCCGGCGATCAGTGCGGCGGCGAGGGCGGGCAGGCTGCTGCTGGTCTTGAAGCGCATTGTCGGTCTCTCCAAAGCGATTGGTGGCCGGCCGGTGCCAGGCCGGATCGGCCCCGGGCACCGGCGCTGGCCGTTGATCAGAAGTTCATGTTGGCGGCGAGATAGTAGAAGGCGCCGTTGAAGCCGAACTGGCCGGCGTTGCGTGTGAACGGAATCTGGCCGTTGGAATATTGGGCTGCTTCGCCGGCAAAGCCGTTGCGGCGGGCGTTCCACTTGTCGGGATAGGTGTTGAAGATGTTGTTGCCGCCCGCGGTGAGTGCAAAGCGTTCGGTGAAGCGATAGGTGACACTCAGATCGACCAGGGTCTTGGCGCCGAACGTCTGCACGCAGCGGTTGCTGGCATCGCACTCCACATTGTTGTCAGCCGCATTGAGCCCGGCACTGAACGCCTTGACCGAACCGAAGTGGCTGGCGCGCCCCGTCAGGTTCAGCTTGCCCAGATCAAGGCTGGAGGAGAACAGCAGCTTGGTGCGCGGCAGGGCCACCTCGATCAACTCGATGGCGGTCAGGCCGATCAGCGGCGTCGCGCGGACCGTGGCGCTGGCCCCGGCGATCAGCGCTTCGGGCGTGGCGCGCTGGCGCCGCACATCGGTCTGGGCATGGGTGCCGGCCAGCGTCAGGCTCAAGCGGTTCTCGCCGCCCAGCGGCACCTTGTAGGTGGCGACCACATCGATACCGCGCGTGCGCGTGTCGATCTGGTTGGTGAAGAAGCGGATTTCACGCACGCCGGGGAACAGCGCCGAAACCGCCGGATAATTGGCCGTGATAATGCCATCAGTGATGGCGATGCGATCCTTGATGTTGATCTGGAAGGCATCGATGGTCACCGTCAGCCGGTCGAAATCGCCGGTGAAACCGGCCGCAAAGCCGTCCGACACTTCGGCGCGCGGATCGGCGATGCCTAGCTGGGCCAGGCGCGGGTTGTCGCTGGAAATCTGCTGGGTCTGCAGGATCAGGCCGTTCTGCACCGTGGAGGTGTTCACCCGGTTGCCGATCTGGGCCAGCGACGGGGCGCGGAAGCCGCGGTTGTAGGAGCCGCGCAGACCGATGCTGTCAGTCAGCTTGTAGCGCCCGGCCAGCTTGCCCGACAGGTTGCCGCCGAAATCGCTGTAATTCTCGTAACGCACGGCCGCCGTGAGCAGCAGCCGGTCGGTGATATCGGCTTCGACATCGACAAAGGCGCCGATATTGCTGCGGTTCAGATCATTCTCATCTTCCGGTGCAAAGCCGGGGCGGCCGTTGGTCGCCGGCGTCTTGCCAGTCACGGTGAGCGGCCCGATGGCATAGGAGGCCGGGTCGCCGCGGCTGACCACGAAATTGTCGCGGCGCCACTGCACACCAAAGGCGACGTTCAGCGATTCCATGCCCAGCGCCGAACCGAAGTTCTTCGATCCGGTGAATTCGACGACCTGCTGGTTGAAAGCGGAGCGGCCGACATAGAAGCTGGTCGGGCTCGCCGCGCCCAGCGAGGCGTTGACCGTGTTGCGGGCCCATTGATCGAGATGGTTGTGGCCAAGGCCATAGCTCAGGTCGAGCTTCCAGCCATCAACCTCGCCGCGCAGACCGGCGTTGATCGACCAGTCGATCGAGCGGCCGGGCAGCACCGGCACATAACCATCCGGGAAGATGGAGAGATTGGAATTGGCAAAGGTGGCCGGTGCGCGGAAGAAGCCGGCCGCCTGGATGTCCTTGCGCGAATAGCCGCCGAAGGCATAGGCGGTGATGACCTCTGACAGCGGCAGCTCGGAGTTCACGAACGACTGATAGGTCTTGTTCTGGTTGGAGCCATAGATGCCCACCACGAATGGTCCCTGCGGATAGACGCCGCGATCGGCGCGCGGATTGGCCGTGGCATAGGGGAAGTTGGCCGTCGGCCCGGTGAAGCCCGCTGGCGCCGCCGGATACATCACGCCGTCATAAGGGTCGGAGCGGTTGGTGGCATCGGCGCTGAAATATTCCAGCGTGTAGTTGATGAAGCCGCCGTTGTTGCCCAGCTTCAGGCCCTGGTTCCACATGGCGCGCACGGTGAAGCCGTCACCCGCCTGCTGAATGCCGGATGTGATATTGGCGTTCACGCCCTCGCTGGCATCGTTCAGGCTGAGGTTGATGATGCCGGCGATGGCATCTGAGCCATATTGGGCGGCGGCCCCATCGCGCAGCACTTCGATGCGCTTGATGGCGCCCGACGGAATGGCGTTCAAGTCGGAGACCACCGTGCCAAGGCCGGGCGAGACATTGAGGTTCAGCGCCGAGAACTGGTGACGGCGCTTGCCGTTGAGCAGCAGCAGCGTCTGGTCAGGCGCCATGCCGCGCAGCGAGGCCGGATCGGCGAAGTTGGTGGCACCGTTGATGCCATATTTGGTTGAATTGAACGACGGCGAGGTGAACTGCACCTGCTGGCCCAGGTCGATCTGGCCGGTGCTGCGCAGTTCGGCTGCGGAAATCACGTCAACGGCCACTGGCCGGTCAACATCGGTGCGGGCCTTGCCGCGTGAACCGATGACGGTGATTTCACCGGGATCGGCCTCGGTGCTTTCGGCTGGCACGGCCGCAGCCGGTGCGGCGGCGGTTTGCGCCATCGCGGGCGCAAAGCCGGCGGTGCTGGCCAGCAGCATGGCAAGATGCAATTTTGAAATCGTCATGGTAGGCTCCCCAGCTGGTTGTTTTTTAAGGATCAATCTTCGTCGTTCTCAATTGCGGGCCTGGCCAGGCCCGTATTGTCTGCCCCCGGTGCCAGCGCTGCGGCCAGCTTTTCCCGGTCAAGCCCGCCTTCCCAGCCGGCGACCACGATGGTGGCCACAGCATTGCCCATGAAGTTGGTGAGGCTGCGGCATTCCGACATGAAGCGATCAATGCCCAGGATCAGCGCCATGCCGGCAATTGGCACGCCGGGCACGATCGACAGGGTGGCGGCCAGGGTGATGAAGCCGGCGCCAGTGACGCCGGCAGCGCCCTTTGAGCTCAGCATGGCCACGCCCAGCAGCAGCAGCTGATCGCCCAGGCTGAGCTCGGTGCCGGTGGCCTGCGCGATGAACAGCGCCGCCAGCGTCATATAGATATTGGTGCCATCCAGATTGAAGCTGTAGCCGGTGGGCACCACCAGCCCCACGATGGGCTTGGCGCAGCCGGCGCGCTCCATCTTGTCCATCAGGCTGGGCAGCGCCGATTCCGACGAACTGGTGCCCAGCACCAGCAGCAGCTCGGCCTTGAGATAGCGGATCAGGCTGAAGATCGAGAAGCCGGCGGCGCGGCCGACCAGGCCCAGCACCACAATCACGAACAACAGCGAGGTGAGATAGAAGGTGGCGACCAGCGCCGCCAGATTGGCAATGGAGCCAATGCCATATTTGCCAATGGTGAAGGCAAAGGCGCCGAACGCGCCAATCGGCGCCGCCCGCATGAAGATCGAAACCAGCCGGAAGAAGGCCGCGCCCAGCGCTTCGAACAGGCGCACGACCGGCTGGGCTGCTTCGCCAGCCAGGGAGATCGCCACGCCGAAGCTGATGGCGAAAAACAGCACCTGCAGCAGATTGCCATCCACAAACGCCCCGGCCACCGACACCGGGATGATGCCGGTGAGGAAGCTGACGATCGTCTGATCCTTGGCTTTCTGCACATAATTATCGACTTCGCCGGTTTCGAGCGTGGCCGGATCGATGTTCATGCCGGCACCGGGCTGCACGACATTGGCCACCACCAGGCCGATGATCAGCGCGATGGTGGAAAAGCACAGGAAATAGGCGAAGGCCTTGCCGGCCACGCGCCCCACGCTGCCCAGATTGCGCATGCCGGCAATGCCCGACACGATGGTGAGGAAGATCACCGGGGCGATGATCATCTTCACCAGCTTGATGAAGGCATCGCCCAGCGGCTTGAGCGCCACGCCGGTTTCCGGCGCGAAATGCCCAATCAGGCCGCCCGCCACGATGGCCAGCAGCACTTGCGCATAAAGCTGGGCATAGACCGGCTTGCGTTGAGCCGGTGCGCCCGCCGAGACAGACGTTGTGATGATGGCAACTCCCCCGCATCGGCAAATCCCCAGTGCCGACGCCCAGCCTCAATGATGGCTTGGGCTGCTGATTGCAACCTGTCTGCAACTTGGCCAAAATGACGTTGAATCAAGCAGTTGCTGTGGAAGATCGCCTGATTTCGTGTGGAAATCCGCACATCATTGGCGGTGAATGTGCGAAAATCCGCACATTTTCCTTGTTTCGCCGCGCCGGGCTGGCATGTTGGGGCCATGCCCAACCGGCTTCGATCATATCTGCCAATGCTCACCCCGTCGCGGCGCTGGTTGCTGCTGGCTGCTGTGATCGCGGTGGCAGCCAGTTGGGGAGCGGCGGTCATCGCCACCCGCCGTGAGGATGCGGCCCTGCGGCGCGAAGCCGGTGTGGCGGCCAATCTGTTCGAAGCCGTGCTGCGCAACGTGCTGGAACGCTATCGCGCGCTGCCGCTTGTGCTGGCTGGCGATGCGGCGGTGGAAGCCGCACTGCGCGATCCGGACGTGCGCCCCCGGCTGAACCAGCGGCTCGCGGTGCTGGCGGCGCGCACCGGGGCGGCGGCGATCTATGTGATTGCCGCCGATGGCCGCACCATTGCCGCCAGCAATGCCGGCACGCCGCTCAGCTTTGTTGGCCGCGAATTCACCTATCGCGACTATTTTGCCAAGGCGATGGCGCAAGGCCGCGGCGAGCAGTTTGCGCTTGGCACCACCACCAACCAGCCTGGCCTCTATCTTTCGGCCCGGGTGGATGCCGGCGGCCGCGCGCTGGGGGTTGTGGTGACCAAGATCGATTTTTCGGCCGTGGAACGCCAGTGGCGGCAATCGCCAACCCCGGTGTTTGTCAGCGATGGCAATGGCATCGTGATCATCACCAGCGTCGAAGCCTGGCGCTTCCGTCCCGAACGCGCACTGGCGCTGCGCCCCAATTCCAGCCACCCGGCGCATGTGGATGCCCGGCTGCCCGGCGGCACCGAAGGCGAATATGTGCGGGCAAGGCGCGGCACCGGCATGGCCGGCTGGACGCTCAATCTGTTGCAGCCGGCCGGTCCGGCCGTGGCGGCGGCGGCCACGGCGGCCAGCACGCTCACCCTGATTGTCGCCGGCCTGATGATCGCGGCCGGTTGGTGGATAAACCGGCGCCGCACCCGTGATGCGCGGGCAGCCGCCGCCCGCGCGGCCGCCCAGGCCCAGTTGGAAGCCATGGTGGCCGACCGCACGCGGGAATTGACCGCCGAGATGGACGAACGCCGCCGCGCCGAAGCGGCCTTGCTGCAGCTGCATCTGGAACTGGAACAGGCCAACCGGCTGACAACGCTGGGCCAGATCGCCGCCGGCGTGACGCACGAGATCAACCAGCCGGTCGCCGCCATCGCCACCTGGGCGCACAGCGCGCGGCATTATCTGGCGCGCGGCCAGGCCGAACAGGCCGGCACGGCGCTGGCCACCATCCAGCAGTTGACCGAACGCATCGGCCACATCACCGGCGAACTGCGCGATTTTGCCCGCAAATCGGATGGGCCACCGGTGCCCGTTGTGCTGGCCGAGGCCATCGCGGGCAGCCGCCTGTTGGTGCCCGATGGCCAGGGCCGCCGCCGGATCGAGATTGACAGCCGCGCCGTGCCGCCGAGGCTGGCGGTGCTGGCCGATCGCATCCGGCTGGAACAGGTGCTCGTGAATCTGCTGCGCAACGCCCAGGAGGCTGGCGCCAGCCGCATCCGCCTCAGCGCGGTTGCCGATGCCGGCCAGATCCGCATCGACGTGGCCGACAATGGCCCCGGCCTGCCGCCCGCCATTGCTGCCAGCCTGTTCACCCCGTTTCAAACCAGCAAGCCGCGCGGGCTGGGCCTGGGCCTGATCATCTCCCGCGATATCTGCCGCGCCATGGGCGGCGATCTGGCGCTGGCGCCATCATCCGGCGGCACCTGTTTTCGCATCACCCTGCCGGAAGCGGCATGATCAGCCCTGGCCCCATCCTGCTGGTTGATGATGACGAGGCGCTGGGCGCAGCGATTGCCGCCAGCCTGGAGCTGGCCGGCCATCAGGTGATCCTGCACCGCGATGCCCAGGCCGCGCTGGCCGGGCTTGACCGGCGCTTTGCCGGTGCGATCATTTCCGATCTGCGCATGCCCGGCATGGATGGCTGGCAGTTTTTCGCCGCGGTGCAACAGCTGGATCCCGATCTGCCGCTGATCTTCATCACCGGCCACGGCAACATCGACGAAGCGGTGAGCGCGCTCAAGGCCGGCGCCTATGATTTCGTCGCCAAGCCCTTTGATCCCGAACGGTTGCTGGCCAGCGTGGCGCGCGCGCTGGAAAAGCGCCGGCTGGTGCTGGACAATCGCCGTCTGGCCACCATCGCGGCCAATGCCGCCCCCGATCCGCTGGCGCATCTGATGGTGCTGGCTGGCGATGATCCGGCCATGGTGGCGCTGCGCGACCGGGTGGGGCCGGTGGGCGATGCCGATATCGATCTGCTGATCATCGCCGAACCCGGCTGCGGCCGCGACCGGGTGGCCCGCGCCGTGCACGACCGCAGCCGGCGGCGCGCCCGCGCCTTTGTGCCGTTCAACTGCGCCGCTGTCCCGGCCGAAGCGCAGGCGGCCGAGCTGTTCGGCCAGCCCGGGCCGCGCGGCAGCCGCGGCCGGCTGGCCCAGGCTGTGCAGGGCACATTGTTTCTGGATGGCATCGATGCCTTGGCCCTGCCGGCGCAGCTGCGGCTGCTGGCGGCGCTGGAGCCGCTGGATGTGCGGGTGATCGCCGCCGCCCCGGCCATGCCCGATCGGCTTCACCCCGAACTGCTGATCCGGCTGGGCGGTGTGCGCCTGTTGATTCCACCGCTGCGCCAGCGCCGTGATGATATGGTGATGCTGTTTGGCCAGGTGGCGGCGCTGGCGGCGCAGCGGCTGGGCCAGGCGCTGCCGCCGATCAGCGCCAGCGTGCGCGCCCATCTGATCGCCCACGACTGGCCGGGCAATCTGGCCGAGCTCGACAATTATGCGCAGCGCTTCGTGCTGGGGCTGGCCGAAGACGGGCAGGCGGTGGCCGATGATGCCGGCAGCAGCCTGGCCGAGCGGCTGGGCCGGATCGAAGCCGGGCTGCTGCGCGAGGCGCTGGAACGCTCCGGCGGCCGCATCGAGGCAGCGATGGCCGCCCTCGGCCTGCCGCGCAAGACCTTGTATGACAAGCTGACCCGCCACGGCATTGATCCGCGCCGCTATCGCCGGCCAGGAACTGGCAAACCGCCCTTGCCATAGCGGCCAGGTTCAGCCGGGTTCGCCAGCCGCCACCGGCCAGTTGGCGGCCACGATCTCCACCTCTTGCCCGGCCAGCATCACGACATCGCCGACCTGCCGGCCGATGACGGCCTTGGCCAGTGGCGAGACATAAGACACGCTGCCCCGGGCCGGATCGGCTTCATCATCGCCCACAATGGCATAGGTCTGGCGGCGGCCATCGACGCGCTCGAAACAGACGCTGCTGCCAAAACCGATTGTGCCATCCGCCGGCCGGCGTTCCACCAGTTGTGCCGACGCGCGCCGCGCCGACCAATAACGCAGATCGCGGGTGGCGCGGGCCATGGCGGTGCGGTCACTGCTGATCGATCCGCTGGCCTGGGCCTGTGCATAGGCGCTGCGCGCGGCCGCCAGTGCAACGTCGATCTGGGCCAGGCCGGCGGCTGTCACCAGATTGGCATGCGCCGGGATTGGCCGGTCAGGCAGATCGGCGGCCACGGCTTCGGCATCGGATTCCTTGGTGAAGGCAACGCTCATCGTCGGCAGTCAGCTTTCTGTCAGGGCCATGCGTGCCCGCTCCATCGTTGCACCCAGGCCGGTCAGCCCCATGATGATCATGTCGTTGATGCGCGCGTTCGCATCACTTGGGCAAGGCCGGGTTTCAACAAGGTTGGCGATCAGCGCCTGGCACAGGCCAAGCCAGAACAGCACGCCGCTTTCCATCGCCTCTGGCCGCAACAGGCCTTGCGCCAGGGCCAGTTCGATATCGGCCAGCAGCCCGCGGTTGAGCGGGTGTGTGCGCAAGGTCGAACTGGCGTGGCTGCGCAGCAGCACGGCACTGCGCTTGGGCTGGGTGAGGGCAAAGCGCCCGCCGGTCCGCATGCCGCCGGCGATGCGCAGAATCGGATCGGTCACCCCGGCATTGGCCCGGGTCACCAGGGCTTCCAGCTCCAGCCGGACTTCGGTGGCGATGGCGCTGGCGAAATCGCCCTTGTCGGCAAAATGGTTGAAGAAACTGCCCTTGGCCACGCCGGCGCGCGCCACCAGCTCGTCAATCGGGATGGCGTCAATCGGCTTTTCCACCAGCAGATCAAAGCCGGCGGCGATCAGGGCGGTGCGGGTGCGGGCGGCACGGGGAGAAGGGTCAAGGCGCGGATTCATGCAGTTTCTCTACTTGACCATATGGTCAGAAGCAATGTACTTGACCAAATAGTCAGATATTCGTGGGGTGGGAATCATGGCGGTGATCAGGGTTGACGATATTGCCCATGTGCGGTTTTCCGCGCCCGATCTGGCGGCCATGCGCGGCTTTCTAGACGATTTTGGCATCATCCCGTTTGAATCCGGCGGCCGGCTGTATGGCAAGGGCCGCGACGGTCGTCCCTTCTTGCATGTGACCCAGCCCGGCCCGGCAAGATTCCTGGCCGTTGGGCTGCGCGCCCGCAGCCTGGCCGATCTTGAAACCCTGGCCGCCAGCGAAGGCGTTGCGGTGGAACCGCTGGACGCGCCCGGCGGCGGCCATATCGTGCGCCTCACCGATCCCGATGGCCATGGTGTGGAAATTGTTGCCGGCCAGGCGAATGATCCGCCGGCCCTGTTGGCGCCGGCCGTGCTGCACAACGATGCCGAAACCAAGCAGCGCCTGCGCGCCGTGGTGGCGCTGGCACCCGGCCCGGCCCATGTGTGCCGCATCGGCCACGCCGTGTTGAAGGTGCGCGATTTCCGCACTTCTGAAGCCTGGTACAAGCAACGCTTCGGCTTCCTCACCTCTGATGAGGTGGAGGCCGCGCCCGATGTGCCATTGGGCGCCTTCATGCGCTGTGATCGCGGCGATCTGCCGGCCGATCACCACACATTGTTCCTTGCACAATTGCCCGGCCCGATCGGTCTGCTGCACGCGGCCTTCGAAGTGGCCAGCCTGGACGATCTGATGCTGGGCCACCAGCATCTCAAGGCCAGGCAGCGCGAAGCCGCCTGGGGTGTGGGGCGCCACATCATGGGCAGCCAGGTGTTTGATTACTGGAAAGACCCGTTCGGCAACGAGCTGGAGCATTGGACCGACGGCGACCTGTTCACCGCCGCCGATCCGCCGCGCCGCATGCCGATGCAGGCCCTGCTGGCGGTGCAGTGGGGCGCGCCGCACCCGATGTTTGCCGGCAAGCGGCCGCCGCCGCCCGGCCTGGTCGCCTTCGTTTTCAGCCTGTTCCTCCGCCTGAAGCGCCTGTTCAGCCGCCAAACCAAAGGGATGTCCGCATGAAGCTCGCCACTTATACCGCCAATGGCATCACCCGCACCGGCATCGTGGTGGGCGATGCCATCATCGACAGCGGCGTGCCGGGCACGATGATCGATCTGATCCGCAACTGGGATGCGCTGAAGCCCGGGCTCGAAGCCCGGGCGGCGTCTGGGGCCGCCATCCCGCTCGCCTCGGTCAAGCTGGAGGCCCCGGTGCAACGCCCGGGCAAGATCTTCGCCATCGGCCTCAACTATGCCGATCATATCGCTGAATCAAAGATGGAAACCCCGCATCGGCAAGTGTGGTTCTCCAAGGCGCAAACCAGCGTCAACGGCCCGTTCGACCCTGTCGAGATCGCCAGGGGCACGATGACCAATGACTATGAGGCCGAACTGGTCGCCATCATCGGCACGGGCGGCAAGCATGTCAGCGCAGCCGACGCCCCGGCCGCCATCTTCGGTTATTGCGTCGGAAATGATGTGACCGAACGCATGTGGCAGCACGCCAGCCCGCAATGGTCACTGGGCAAGAGCTTTGACACCCATGCGCCGATGGGCCCCTGGATTGTCACCGCCGATGAAGTGGGTGATCCGCATGCGCTGGGCATCCGGTGCTGGGTCAATGGCGAGGAGCGGCAGAACAGCAACACTTGTCACCTTGTCTTCAACATCTGGAGCCAGGTCGAGCATCTCTCCACCGGCATGACGCTGGAACCCGGCGACTGCCTGTTCACCGGCACCCCCGGCGGCATCGGCGCCGCCATGGACCCGCGGCGCTTTCTGCAACCCGGCGACATCGTGCGCTGCGCCATCGATGGCCTTGGCCATATCGAAGGCACCATGGTGGCAGAGCCTTGAGCCATGGCCTTTGACTGCGATGTGCTGATATCCGGCGGTGGCCCCACCGGCATCACCCTGGCCGTGCTGTTGGCCCGGCGCGGCGTGAAGGTGATCGTCGCTGAGAAGGAGGCGACAATCTATCCGATGCCGCGCGCCGCGCATTTGGATCATGAAGCCATGCGCATCCTGCAGGAAGCCGGCGTGGCCGATGCGGTGATGCAGACCAGCCGTCGCGCTGCCCGTTATGATTTCCTGAACGCCCGCGGCCGGTTGCTGCTGCGTTTTGATGGTGCCGATCAGATCGGGCCCGGTGGCTGGCCGCTGGCCAACATGATCCACCAGCCGTCGGTGGAAGCGGCGCTGCGCCAGTCGCTGGCGGCGTGCCAAACCGCGACCCTGCGGTGCCAGTGGGAGCTGCTGGACGTGGCCACCAATGGCGCTGGCGTCACCGCCCGGCTGGCCACGCCGGATGGCGAGCGCAGCCTTCGCGCCCGTTATCTGGTGGCGGCCGATGGTGCCCGCTCCCCAGTGCGCTCGGCGGCGGGGATCGGCTTTGACGATCTGGATTTCGAGGAACCCTGGCTGGTGTTGGATATGCTGGTGGATGATCCATCGCAATTGCCGACCAGCAATCTGCAGATCTGCAACCCGGCGCGGCCCACCACCTGCGTGTTGATGGGCCAAGGCCGCCACCGCTGGGAATTAATGATCCTGCCCGGCGAAACGGCTGAACAGGTCAGCGAGGATGCGTTCATCGACCGCTTGCTGGAACCATGGAACGTCAAGGGCGCGGTGCGGCTGGAGCGCAAGGCGGTCTATACCTTCCGCGCCCGTATTGCCCAGCGCTGGCGGCAGGGCCCCGTCCTGCTGGCCGGTGATGCCGCCCATCAAACCCCGCCCTTTGCCGGCCAGGGCATGTGTGCCGGCCTGCGCGATGCCGCAAACCTGGCGTGGAAACTCGCCAGCGTGATCAAGGGTCAGGCGCCCGACGCGTTGTTGGACAGTTATCAGGTCGAACGCGAGCCCCATGTTCGTGCCACCATCGCCATGGCCATCATGATGGGACGCATGGTGTGCACCATCAGCCCCTGGTCGGCCTTCGTGCGCGATCTGAAATTCCGGCTTGGCCGCGCGCTCGGCAAACTGCCTGATGGTCCGCCGAGCTATCCACCCATATCCGCCGGCCTCATCCTGGCCGGCAGCCCGGCCGCCGGTTGTTATTTCCCGCAGCCGCGCGATGCCAACGGTGCCGGCCTTGATGCCGTGTTGGGGGATGGTCCCTGGCTTATCACCCGCTCCGATCTTGCCGCCCCGCCGCTCGCCAGCTTTGCCGACCCCCTTGGGGCCTGGCTTGATGCTCATGATGCCCCGGCCGTGCTGGTGCGGCCCGATCGCCACGTGTTCGCAACCGGCAACCCGGACGCGCTGCGGCAGGCCTGGGCCGCTGTGCTTGCAACGAAAGGACGCTGATCGATGCGCGTTGCAATCATTGGCGGCGGCTATGCCGGTTTCGATCTGGCGCGGCGGCTGGATGCCCATGTCGATGTGACCTTGATCGAAGCGAGAGACGCGTTCGTGCACAATGTCGCGGCAATTCGGGCGGTGGCTCAGCCGGACCTGCTGGCGCGGATTGTCATTCCCTATGACCGGCTGCTCAAACGCGGGCGGACCTTGCGTGGGCGCGCGACGGCCATCGATGCCAGCAGCGTTTCCCTGGCCGACGGCTCGCGGCTCGCCGCGGATGCCATCGTCGTTGCCACCGGGTCGCAGTATGCAGCCCCGTTCAAGCCGCAGGGCGACACGGCGGCTGATTTTTCCGATGCGGTGCGCGCCTTGGCAGCGCAGGTGGCGGCGGCCGAGCAGATTGTGATCGTTGGTGCCGGCGCCGTTGGCGTCGAACTGGCCGGCGAGATCAAGGCGGTGCATCCGGGCAAGGCGGTGGCGCTGGTGTCGAATCAGCCGCGGCTGTTTCCCACCTACCCGGAAAAGCTCCACCAGAAGCTGGTCGAACGCCTGCTGGCACGCGGCGTGGCGTTGCACCTTGGCCAGGCAGCGAGCGGTCTGGCGCGGACTGATGCGCCCCATGACGGGGAGATCGCGCTGGCCGACGGCACACGGCTCACCGGCCTGATCGTCCCGGCCATCGGTGCCCGCATCACCACCAGCCCGGCTCATGCGCTGCCGGATGTGCAGGCCCAGCCCAATGGCCAGTTGGCGGTGGATGGCTGGCTGCGGCCCTCAAGCCTGGCCAATGTCTTTGTTCTTGGCGATCTTGCCGCCACGGGGGAGGGGATGACCGTGGTTGCCGCCACCCGCCAGAGCCCGTGGCTGGCCCGCGCCCTGCGCGCCATGGCCAGCGGCAAGCCGATCACCAGCCTGCCGGCCTATGCGCCCTGGCCGCTGCCGCCGATCCTGGTGCCGCTGGGGCCGAAGCTGGGCGCCAGTGTGCTGCCCCTGGGCCGCGGGCTGGTGGTGGGCGATCGCCTCACCGCCGCCATCAAGGGCAAGAGCCTGTTCATCCCGCGGTACCACAAGGAATTTGATACCGGCGGCTGACAAACGCATGATCAGGGCAGCAGCAGGCTGCCATCGCCATAGCTGTAAAAACGATAGTCCTGTGCAATGGCATGGGCATAGGCTTTGCGCATCACGTCCAGCCCCATCAGCGCCGACACCAGCATGAACAAAGTGGAGCGCGGCAGGTGGAAGTTGGTGATCAGGCCGTCGATGGCCTTCAGGCGATAGCCTGGTGTGATGAAGATGCTGGTGTCGCCGGTGAAGGCGCGGATCTCGCCGGTTTCGGACACGCAGGATTCGAGCAGCCTGAGTGATGTGGTGCCCACGCTGATGATGCGGCCACCGGCGGCGCGGGCGGCGTTGAGCCGGGCAGCAGTAGCGGCATCGATGCTGCCCCATTCGGCGTGCATCTTGTGATCTTCCACGCGATCGGCCTTCACCGGCAGGAAGGTGCCGGCGCCCACGTGCAGCGTCACGGTCTCGCGGGTGATGCCAGCTGCCGCCAGCGCGTCCCACAGGCGCGGGGTGAAGTGCAGGCCGGCGGTGGGGGCGGCCACGGCGCCATCCTTCGTGGCATGCAGCGTCTGATAATCGGCTGCGTCCTGGGCATCGGTGCCGCGCCGCCGGGCGATATAGGGCGGCAGCGGCATCTGCCCCACCCGTTCCAGTGCCTGTTCCAGCGTTTCGTGCGCCAGCGCCGAAAAGCGCCACAGCACACCGCCTTCATCGGCCTTTTCCAGCACCTCGCCCGACAGGCCGGGGCCGAACTCCACCCGGTCGCCGGGCTTCAGGCGGCGGGCGTTCTTCACAAAGCTCCACCATTGATCGGCGGCTTCGCGCTTGTGCAGGGTCACGCCGATCTGGGCCTGGCCCTTCAGGGCGTGCAGTTGCGCCGGGATCACGCGGGTATCGTTCACCACCAGCACATCGCCGGCGCGCAGCTGGCCCGGCAGATCCAGGAAGGAAAAATCGCGCAAGCGCCCGACATCGCGGCCCGTCACCGTGAGCAGCCGGGCCGAATCGCGCGGGCTGGCCGGGCGCAGGGCGATGCGCTCTTCGGGCAAATGGAAATCAAAATCATCGACCAGCATCGGGGGAACAGCCCTTGGTGGTTGGAAGGAGAGGGGGAATCAGCCGATCAACGCGGCGGCACTGGCCCTGATGTGGGCGGCGGCAGGTTCAGCACGCCGGCCGGGATTGGTGTTGCGGCCGGCTTCAACGCGGCGAAATCCGGCGGCGGCACCTTGTCGGCGGCGATGCTGGCCTTGATGATCTTGCTGGGATTGTCTGGCGGTTCGCCCTTTTCGATGGCGTCGACAAATTTCATGCCTTCGACGATGCGGCCCCAGATCGTGTAGGTGCGGTCCAGCCGCAGCACCGGCATCAGCACCAGATAAAATTGGCTGTTGGCGCTGTCGTCGCCCTGGGCGCGGGCCATGGCGACGGCGCCGCGCACGTGCGGCAGATCGTTGAATTCGGCCTTCAGGTCGGGCAACTTGGAACCGCCCTGGCCGGTGGCGGTGGGGTCGCCGCCCTGCGCCATGAAGCCATCGATGACGCGGTGGAACACCGTGCCATCGTAAAAGCCTTCGCGCACCAGCGTCTTGATGCGCTCCACATGCTTTGGCGCCACATCGGGGCGCATCACGATCTTCACCCGGCCACCGGTCGACAGATCGAGCAGCAGCACATTTTCTTCATTCACCTGCGCCAGCGTGCCCTGCACGTTGGACGGTGCGGCCATTTCCGGCAGCTTGGGCGGGGCCTTCAGATCCTTGGGATCAATGCGCTGCTGCTGCGCCAGCGCCGGCGCCGCGGACAACAAGGCAATGGCAAACAAATGGGTAAATCGCATCACTGGCCCTTCAATCCGTTGGCCTTCACCCGCGCAACCACATCATCGGCAACGGCGGGCGGCACAAACTTGCGGATGTCGCCACCATAAACAGCTATTTCCTTGACCAGACGTGAAGCGATCGGCTGCAACGCCACATCGGCCATCAGAAACACCTGTTCGATATCGTCGTTGAGAGCGCGGTTCATGCCGGTCATCTGGAATTCATATTCGAAATCGCCGGCCCCGCGCAGGCCGCGCACGATCACCGTGGCGCCCAGCCGTTCGGCAAAGGTCATCAGCAGCTCATCGAAATCCACCACGTCCACATTGGCGATGTCGGCGGTTTCGCGCATGATCTGCTCCCGGCGCTCGGCCAGGGTGAACATCGGTGATTTGGATGGATTGGTGGCCACGCCGATCACCAGCCGGTCCACCAGCTTGGCGCCGCGGCGGATGATGTCGATATGGCCCAGCGTGATGGGATCGAAGGTGCCGGGATAAACGCCGATACGGGTCATGGCCTGCCCCTCAATTGTCACGCTCAACAGCAAAACGGGCGATCGCCCGCAACAGATCGGCTTCCGGCCCAAAGCCGGCCAGATGGCTGATGGCCTGATCGATCAGGGCGTTGGCCTGATCGCGGGCACGGTCCACCCCCAGCAGGGACACGAACGTGGCCTTGCCGGCGGCGGCATCCTTCTGCACCGCCTTGCCGGTCTTGGCCGAGGTGCCTTCCACATCCAGCAGATCATCGGCAATCTGGAACGCCAGGCCCAGATCGCGGGCATAGGCGCGCAAATGCTTGCGCTGGCCTTCCGACGCGCGGCCCATGATGGCGCCGGCTTCCAGGCACCATTGGATCAGCGCGCCGGTTTTCAGCTGCTGCAACCTTGTGATGCCGGCCATGTCATAGGTGACGTCACCCGCCACCAGATCCATCATCTGGCCGCCGGCCATGCCGGCCGGGCCGGACTGGATGGCCAGTTCGGTCACCAGTTCCAGCCGGGCGAACGGGTCTTCATGGGTGGCGGGATCAGCGAGGATTTCAAAGGCGATATCGTGCAGGCAATCGCCGGCCAGCACGGCCGTGGCTTCATCAAAGGCCTTGTGCACGGTGGGCTTGCCGCGCCGCATGTCATCATCATCCATGCAGGGCAGATCATCGTGGATCAGGCTGTAACAATGGATGCATTCGATGGCGAGCGCGACGCGCAGCGCCCGTTCGCGATCAACGTGGAACAGATCACAGGCCGCCACCACCAGCAGCGGCCGCATGCGCTTGCCGCCGCCGATCACGGCATGGCGCATGGCTTCATACAGGCGGGCGCGGCTGTCGGCCGGCACCGCCAGCAGCCGATCAAAACGCTGATCAATCGCCTTGCCGATGGCATCAAGCGCCGGTTTGAGCATGACAGGAGCTGGAACCATGGCCGGTCCTTATTGCGCGTCAAAGGGGCGGGTGGTGATGACCGCTTCGGTTGAACCCGGGCCGGCGGCAGACTGCTGAATCTGTTCGATCCGCATCCGCGCATCGGCCAGCCGGGCTTCGCACAGGGCCTTCAGGCGCTGGCCTTCTTCATACAGGCTGATCGATTCATCCAGGCTGCGCTCGCCGGTTTCAAGCGCGCGCACGATGTCTTCAAGGCGCTTCAACGCCTCTTCGAAGCTGGGCTGGGGGGCGGCATCTGTCGTCATCCGCGCCGTAATTGGACGGGCCGCGACACTTGGTCAAGCGCCCGCCGCAGACCGGGCCCGGCGGCGCGGCGGCGGCCCTGCCATTTCCGTCGCTTGCGCCGCCGCCCCAGCGGCGCGACACTTGGCCAAACATCAGGGGAGTGAAGCCATGCCGATCACCACCACCGCCGCGATTCTGCGCCAACGCGGCGCGCCGTTCAGCCTGGAAACGGTGACGCTGGCCGATCCGGGGCCGGGGCAGGTGCTGGTGAAGCTGGCGGCGTGCGGCATCTGTTTCACCGATGTTGGCGTGCAGCGTTACGAACAGGGCACGCCGTTGCCGCATGTGCTGGGCCATGAAGGCGCCGGCACGGTGCTCAGCGTGGGGGAGGGGGTGACCCACGTGGCGGCGGGCGATCGCGTCGTGCTCAGCTATGCCAGCTGCGGGCACTGCGGCAACTGCAGCCATGATCACCCGCAATATTGCGCCAGCTTCATGGCGCTCAACTATGGCGGGGTGCTGCCCGATGGCGCGGTGCCGATGCACCAGGGCGATACGCCCATCTATGGCGGCTTTTTCGGCCAATCCAGCTTTGCCGGCCATGCGCTTGCCTATGCCCGCAACACGGTGAAGCTGGCCGATGATGTGCCGTTCGCCCTGGCCGCGCCCTTCGGTTGCGGCCTGCAGACGGGCGCCGGCACGGCCTACAACACGCTGGACGTGCAACCCGGCCATGGCTTTGCCGTGCTGGGCGCCGGCAGCGTTGGCCTGGCGGCGATGCTGGCGGCGGTTGACCGGGGCTGCCACACGATCATCGCGGTGGACCGGGTGGCGGAGCGGCTGGAGCTGGCCCGCGCCATGGGGGCGACCCACAGCATCCTCTCCACCGGCATGGCGGCGGCCGATCTGGCGCTGGCGCTGCGCGCCATCATCGCCACCGGCGTGGATCGCATTGTCGATACCACCGGCGTCTCGGCGGTGGTGCGCGGCGGGCTGGAAGGGCTGGCACAGATGGGGCAGATGGCGCTGCTGGCGGTGACGGCGCCGGGCACCGAAATCACCATCAACCCCAACACGCTGCTGGGCGGCCGCCGGCTGGTGGGCGCGGTGGAGGGCGATGCCGATCCCCAGGCCTTCATCCCCTGGCTGATCGACCGTCACCGCGCCGGCCGCTTCAACCATGCGCCGATGCTGCAAAGCTATGACTTTGCCGCCATCAACGAAGCCGTGGCCAACATGGCCGCTGGCCGCGCGGTGAAACCTGTGCTGGTGATGGAATAGGCCTGTCTGTCCTACACGGCGCAAGTGTGCGATGATTGCGGCTGGTTGGATGAATTGTAAAATAATTCGACAGGTGCGGGGCGGAAAAATTCCAAATCCCGTGATGTTTCAACGCTGAATTCGCCCTTATCTGTCAATTGTGTCAAAACTGGCCCGGCGCCCGGCTTTACAATTGGCCGCACGCCGGGCCTGGCTCTGTCTCATGATCAACGATGCGGCAGCGCCGGATCAGCGCCTCACTTGCCGGTGAACTGAGCCGGCCGCTTCTGCAGAAAGGCGCTGACGCCTTCGATGAAATCGGCGCTGCGCCCGGCCTGCAACTGGTTGCGGCGTTCGACCATCAGCCCTTCGGACAGCGTCTTGTCGAGGCAATCGCGGATGCCCTGGCGGATCAGGGCATAGGATTTGGTGGGCCCCTTCGCCAGTTTCTCGGCCACGGCCCGGGTGGCGGCGGCCAGATCGGCATCATCAACCACCTTGTAGACCATGCCCCAATCGGCGGCCGTCTCGGCGGGGATGCGTTCGCCCAGCATCATCATCGCCTGTGCCCGTGCCCGGCCAGCCAGCCGCGGCAGCAGCCAGGTGGAGCCGACATCGGGTACCAGGCCGATGTTGACGAACGCCTGCAGGAAATAGGCGGATTTGGCCGCAATCACGATGTCGCCGGCCAGGGCATAGGAACAGCCCGCGCCGGCCGCCGCGCCATTCACCGCCGTGATGAACGGCACCGGCAGCGCGAACAGCCGTTCCAACAGCGGGTTGAAATGCGATTCGAGCACCGCGCCGGCATCGGGCGGGCCAGAGCGGGCCGCGCCGCCACCAGCACCGCCGCCGGCCAGATCGGCGCCCGAACAAAAGGCGCGGCCGGCCCCGGTGAGCACCAGCACCCGGGCGGTGCCTTCATCGCGCACCCGGTCCACCGCGTCGATCATTTCGCTGATCACGCCGATGTGCAGCGCATTCAAGGCCTGCGGGCGGTTCAGCGTGATGGTGGCGATGCCGTCGGCTTCGTCGAACAGGATGTGGGTATAGGTCATGGCGCTCTCCCTTTGGCGGCCACGATAGGGGGCAGCGCCCGCCGCCGTCACCCCATCAATCCGCCAAGGTGAGGTCACAGATCGGGCATGATCTCCAATATCGCCGCGAGGCAATCGCGGCCCAGCAGCTTGGAGCGTTCCGGCGACCAGCCGAAATCGGCGCAGGGCAGATCATCATTGTCCTTGAACGGCATTTCCAGCGTCATCGCCACACAGCCAAAGCGCTCGGCCAACTGGTTGGTGCTCATGGCCAGGTTGGCGGTGCCGGGACGGGCGATGGGATAGCCCTTGGCAGTCTGGAAATCCGGGCTGATCCGCGCCAGCCGCGCCTTGTAATCGGCCAGCAGCGCCAGTTGCTTGTTGGTGATCGACGGGATGCCTTCAAAGCCGGCGATGAACACCTGGGGGATGGCTTCGTCGCCATGCACATCCATGGCGAGGTCGCAGCCGGTCTTGTCCATGGCGTTGCGGACGCACAGCACTTCCGGCGATTTTTCGGCCGAGGGCGCCGCCCATTCGCGGTTGAGGTTCACCCCGGCGGCGTTGCAGCGCAAATGGCCGCGGATGCTGCCATCCGGGTTCATGTTGGGCACGATGTGGAAGGTCGCCTGCGCCCGCAGGCTGCGCGCCACCGGGTCATGCGGATCGGTCAGCCGCTCCAGCGCGCCTTCCATCCACCATTCCGCCATGCTTTCGCCCGGATGCTGGCGGGCATAGAGCCAGACGGTCTTGGGGCCGGTGCCCAGCACCAGCCGGTCGATCGGCCGGCCATCAAGGCTGTGGCCCAGCACATCAGCTTGGCAACCCGGCAATATGGCCATGCGGGCGATCAGATCATGGTGTCGCTCCATGGAATAAGGCGCGAAATAGGCGAACCAGAGTTGATCCAC
Organism: Sphingomonadales bacterium; assembly: GCA_027485485.1. GTDB lineage: Bacteria > Pseudomonadota > Alphaproteobacteria > Sphingomonadales > Sphingomonadaceae > Sandarakinorhabdus. Next base: position 22,008 of record JAIXQY010000110.1, read on the forward strand.
CTGCGGCGTGACTTCGATGGTGAGCGTTCCGCCAGCGGATTTGGGATCAAAGCTGGTCTCGGCCCGCCGCCAGCGCTGCCGATCATCCGACATGCAGGCGCGGTAGCCTGGCCAGCCACCGGGATAGGCGCTGCCGTTCAGATCGATGATGCGGATGATGCAGCGCTGCCCGCGCCCGCCCGACAGGCGGAAGTGGAACCATTGATAAAAATCGCTGTGCGCATCCTTGAGGATGGACAGCACGATCTCATGCGGGCCGACAATGCGCTCCACTTTGATGTTGCCGGAATCAAAGGCGCAATCGATGCGGATCATGGCGTGGTCTTCACCTTCACGGTCTGGCTTTGGCCATTGGGGCCGGGAAAACCGCTGAACAGCGCCTTGAGCAGCGCGGGCGCGGCGCTGAACGGATCAGTTGTGGGGGCGATGGCGCTGGCGCGGCCTTCCCACACGGCGCTGTTGTCGCTGGCGCGGCGGATCTGGATGGTGATCAGCGCGGTGGTGACGGTGCGCGTGCCGCCGCC
>JAIXQY010000204.1 GCA_027485485.1 Sphingomonadales bacterium
GCGGATGACCTCAACAGCGATATCCATGCCAGCGCCGATTATCGCGCCCATCTGTGCACGGTGATGCTGAAACAGGCGCTGGCCACGCTCGCCTGATTGGCCCGTGTCTGATTGCCGGGCCGGCCTGGGATTGCTAAGGGCGCTGTCACATCAACCGCAGCGAACGAAACATCATGGCCGGCCACAGCAAATTCAAGAACATCATGCACCGGAAGGGCGCGCAGGACAAAAAGCGCAGCGCCCTGTTTTCCAAGCTCTCCCGCGAAATCACCGTAGCGGCCAAGATGGGCATGCCCGATCCGGCCAACAACCCGCGCCTTCGTGCCGCCGTGCTCGCCGCCCGGGCCGAAGGCATGCCCAAAGACAATATCCAGCGCGCCATCGACAAGTCGCAGGGTGGGGACACCGCGAATTATGAAGAAGTGCGTTATGAAGGCTTTGGCCCCGGCGGCGTGTCGCTGATCATCGAAACCCTCACCGATAACCGCAACCGCACCGCCACCAATGTGCGCACGATCATGGCCAAGAATGGCGGCAATCTGGGTGCATCGGGCAGCGTCTCCCACGGCTTTGAACGGCTGGGCCTGATCGCCTATCCGGCCGCCGCCGGCAGCGCCGATGCAGTGTTCGAAGCCGCGCTGGAGGCCGGCGCCGATGATGTGCAATCGAGCGAAGACAGTCACGACATCTGGGTGGGCATCGAAAGCCTGCACGATGTGGCCCGTGCGCTGGAACCGGTGCTGGGCGACAGCGGCCAGGCCAAGCTGGGCTGGAAGCCGGGCACAATGGTGACCGTGGGTGCTGAGGATGCGGCGCAACTGCTCAAGCTGATCGACACGCTGGAAGAGGATGATGATATCCAGACGGTGTGGGGCAATTTTGATGTGCCCGATGATGTGATGGCTGGCTTGTGAACCGGGCGCTGGCGGCCGTTCTGATGATCATGGCCACCCCTGCCGCTGCCGACCCGGTTGCCGATATCAAGGCCGCCCGTGCTGCCTATAACGCCGCCATCGCAGCGCGCGATGCCGCCGGGGTGCGGGCAGCGCTGGGTGACAATTATGTTGGTATCGCCGGCACCGGCGGCGAGGCGATCATCGGCGCCGATTCCATGGCGGAATATTTCGCCCGAGCTTTCAAGACGCCGGGCTTCCTGGGCTTTGTGCGCACCCCTGATGTGGTGACTGTTGCGCAGCCACCGCTGCGCGCCATGGAACGCGGGCGCTGGTCCGGCGGCAGCGCCAGCGGCATGGTGAGCGGCGAATATCTGGCGGTGTGGGTGCCAACGCCGCAAGGTTGGAAGCTGCGCAGCGAGACATTCGTGACGCTGGCCAATGGAGCCCCCGGCCGGCCGTGAGGCTGATCCTCGGCCTTGATCCCGGCCTGGCCGCCACCGGCTGGGGCGTGATCGCCGCCGAAGGCAATCGCTTGCGCCATATCGGCCATGGCATTGTGAAAACCCCGGCCGCAGCCCCGCTGCCGGAACGGCTGGTGATGCTGCATGATGGCCTGATGGCGGTGATTGCCGACCATGGTGTGGCCGAGGCGGCGGTGGAGGAGGTGTTCATCAACAGCAATCCGCAATCCACGCTGAAGCTGGGCCAGGCGCGCGGCGTGGTGCTGTTGTGCGCGGCGCGTGCTGGCCTCCCGGTGGCGGAATATGCCACAAGGCTGGTGAAGAAGGCGCTGACCGGGGTGGGCAGTGCCAGCAAGGACCAGGTGCAGGCGATGGTCGAACGATTGCTGCCGGGGGTGAAGGTGGTGGGGGCCGATGCCGCCGATGCGCTGGCCGTCGCCATTGCGCACGCCCACCTTGGCGCCAGCGCGCGAAAGGGCCTCACATGATCGCCCGCCTGAAAGGCCTGGTGGACCATATATCGGCCGACGCACTGATCGTTGACGTGAACGGCGTGGGTTATCTGGTGCAGGCCTCCACCCGCACATTGTCCGCGCTCAGCGTTGGCCAGAAGGTGGTGCTGCACATTGAAACCCAAGTGCGCGAAGATGCCATCACTCTGTTTGGCTTTGCCACCGAAGCCGATCTGGCCGCCTTCCGCGCGCTCACCACCGTGCAGGGGGTCGGTGGCCGCGTGGGCCTGAACATCCTGTCGGTGCTGTCGCCGGATCAGGTCGCCCATGCGGTGGCGGCCGGCGATGCAGCCAGCCTGGCCCGCGCCAATGGGGTGGGGCCGAAACTGGCCGCGCGCATCGCCAATGAACTCAAGGGCAAGCTGGGCGGTGTGGCCATGGCCGCAGGCGCGCCGCTGCCGGTGCAGGCCGGCGCACGGGTGACCGATGATGCCATGGCCGCGCTCGCCGCGCTCGGCTTCCGCCCGATGGACGCCAGCCGCGTGGTGTCCGAAGCGCTGGCTGAGCTGGGCGAGGGCGCTGCGCTGAATGATCTGGTGCGCGTCGCCTTGAAGAAGAGCGCCAAACCATGACCGCCGATCTTTCCCCTCAGCGTCGCCCTGACGATATCGACGCCGCGCTGCGGCCCAAGGGGCTGGATGAGTTCATCGGCCAGCAGGCCCTGCGCGAAAATCTGGGCATCTTCATCGCAGCAGCACGGAGCCGGGGTGAGGCGATGGACCATGTGCTGCTGCACGGCCCGCCCGGCCTGGGCAAAACCACGCTGGCGCAGATTGTGGCGCGCGAACTGGGCGTGGGTTTCCGCGCCACCTCGGGGCCCGTTATCGCCAAGGCCGGCGATCTGGCCGCCATCCTCACCAATCTTGAACCGCATGATGTGCTGTTCATCGACGAGATTCACCGCCTGGCGCCCGCTGTGGAGGAAATCCTCTATCCGGCGATGGAAGACCGGGTGCTCGATATCATGATCGGTGAAGGCCCATCGGCGCGCAGCGTGCGCATCGATCTGCCGGCCTTCACCCTGGTGGGCGCCACCACCCGCGCCGGCCTGCTCACCACCCCCTTGCGCGATCGCTTCGGCATCCCGCTGCGGCTCAATTTCTACACCGTCGATGAGCTGGAGCAGGTCGTCACCCGCGCCGCCCGCCTACTCGACCTGCCGCTCACCGCCGACGGCGCGCGCGAGATTGCGGCGCGCGCCCGCGGCACGCCGCGCATCGCCGGCCGCCTGTTGCGCCGCGTGCGCGATTTCGCGGCGGCGGCTGGCCAGACCGAAGTCACCGCCAGTATGGCCGATGCCTCGCTCAGCCGGCTGGAGGTGGACCGGCTCGGCCTGGATGCCATGGACCGCCGCTATTTGATGATGATCGCTGATATTTATCGCGGCGGCCCGGTTGGGATCGAAACCCTGGCCGCCGGCCTCTCCGAAGCCCGCGACACGGTCGAGGATGTGATCGAGCCCTTCCTGATCCAGCAAGGCCTGATCGCCCGTACCGCGCGCGGCCGCATGCTCAACGGCCCGGCCTGGAAACATCTGGGGCTGCTGCCGCCGGCCGATCAGGTGCAATTGCCGTTGCTGGACGAGGATTGATGTAACCTGCGCCGGCTGTGGTGCGAACAATGGGCATGAACAGAGTCCCGCTCGCCGCCCTTGCCCCCATCATGTTGCTGTCGGCGCCCGCCTTCGCAATTCCCGCCGTGGGCGAACCCGCCCCCGCCGTTGCCGGCAATGACATCACCGGCAAGGTGCGCACACTGAAACAGCTCGCCGGCAAGAAGGGTACGGTGCTGATGTTTTTCCGGTCAGTGGAATGGTGCCCTTATTGCAAGGCACAGATGATCGCGATGAACGCAGAGGCGGCCGGTCCGCTGGCGCAGCGCGGTTATGCGCTGGTTGGCCTGTCCTATGATGCGGTGCCTGTGCTGGCGAAATTTGCCGCCGAACGCAACGTGGCCTGGCCCTTGCTGTCTGATCCCAAATCGCAGGTGATCGATGGCTGGCAGTTGCGCGATCCGGCCTATCCACCGGGCAACCGCGCCCATGGCGTGCCGCGTCCGGCGATTTATGTGATCGACAGCAAGGGCGTGATCCGCGCCCGGTTGATGGAAGAACATTATCGCAATCGGCCGCCGGCCAGTGCGGTGCTTGCTGCGGTTGACGCCTTGGGCCAGTAA
>JAIXQY010000095.1 GCA_027485485.1 Sphingomonadales bacterium
CTGCGCTCCTGCGGCAGACGGCGGCCCAAACACTGGCCCCGGCGCGACAGGCACGACCTGCAGGCTGGGGCAAAACACGCCCGCTCACCTGCCGAAATGTGACAATCGCATTGCAGTCAGTTGCCGCGAAGGTCAACCCCAAGGGCGACGAACCGCCCGCCAGCTTCGGCCAGTGGAGCCTCAGGCCTTGGCGGATTTGCGGTTCCCATCCTGGCACGCCATGCACAGGATCCTGCCTTCGAACCGGTCCTTGTTGGTCTGGCAATAGCGTTTCACGCCGGGGCTGACTGGGGCCGCACAGGCGTCGCAGGCGGCTGTCACGCGCGGCGGTGCGGCCTCGATCACCGCTGGCACAGCGACGGGCTCTGCCACCGCGACCGGCTTTGCAACGGCGGCTGGCGGTTCGGCGGCTGGCGCTGCTGGCGGGCGGCGCAACGGCACCACCTTGTCCATTGTGGCTGCACTCGCCAGGCCAAAGCGGCGTTGCCAGTCATAATCAATGGGTCGGTGCAAGGTCACAAACTGCTGCGCCAACGCGGCCAGCGTGTCGCGCCCGATCAGCTTGGCGAGGGACATCGGGTTGGCCTTGTCTAACTCGGTCATGATGTGGGTGTGGATCATCTCGGTCCGGATCAGGCCTTCCATGCCCTGCACCGGTGTCTGTGGCCGCGAAATGCGACCTTCGGCCACCAGCACCAGCGAATGGAGCTTGGGCTGCAAGGTCACACCCAGCCGCTTGGGCATAGCGATGGCACCCGAATCCAGCACCCGCTGCAACATCCTGACATGCATTTTATTCTGTTCGATCGGCGACTGGATGGCGATTGGCACCTTCCCCATGAAGGTCAGGCATTCGCCGTTCGGCAACACCTTGATGCCATTGGCCAATCGTTTGCTTTCCAGCACATAAAGGTCGAGAAAGCGGTTGATCAGCAGATGGTCGATCTGCGCGCTCAGGCCATCAAGTTCGATCCGCAGATCATGGATCACGGCCCAGTTGGCGCTGCCCCCAAAATACACGTCAATGGCGTAAGCGGCCTTGCTCTCGCTGAGATCACCCTTGATGATGGCATCAATCTGCTGGCGGATGCGCTCAACATGGTGGCGTGTGGCAGCCGGGTGGCCAAGCAAAGCTTCCAGCCGGGCAATGGAATCCGCCTGATCTTCGCGTGGTTTTATTATCATGCAGATCTTCTATGCCAAGAATCACCTGCCAACAGGGCAGGATGCCTGGATATAAGTCCATGAATTTGATTTAAAAACGGTTACGCCCGCCAATCAACCGTCCAGCAAGGCCTTCAACCGGTCGTTCACCACGCCCGGTGCGGCCTTGCCGGCCATGGCGCGCATCACCTGGCCCACGAAGAAACCGAACAACTTGTCCTTGCCGCCGCGATAATCGGCCACCTTGTCGGGGTTGGCATCCAGCACGGCCTGGATGGCGGCATCGATGGCGCCGGTGTCGGACACCTGGCGCAGGCCGCGCGATTCGACGATGCTGGCGGCGCTCTCGCCCGTCTCCAGCATGGCTTCGAACACCTGCTTCATCAACGGGCCCGACAACGTGCCATCGGCGGCCAGGGCCAGAAGTTCGGCCAGCGCATCCGGACCCACCGGGCTGTCGCCGATATCCTTGCCCAGTTTCTTCAGGGCGCCGAACAGATCGCCCGACACGAAATTGGCCACCCGCAGCGCCACCTCGGCTTCGGGCTTGCCCAGCCGGCCGGCCGTGGCGGCCAAGGCGGTTTCAAACCAGGCCGCGGTTTCCTGCTCCGCCGTCAGCACGCCGGCCAGATAGGGGGAGAGGCCCAGTGCCGCCTGATAACGCGCACGCTTGGCCGCCGGCAGTTCCGGCAGGCTGTCGCGGCATGCGTCGACAAACGCATCATCAAACACCAAAGGCAACAGATCGGGATCGGGGAAATAGCGATAATCATGCGCGTCTTCCTTGCCGCGCATCGAACGGGTGGTGCCGGTGCCCGGATCGAACAGGCGGGTTTCCTGCACGATGCGGCCGCCGCTTTCGATCACGTCCACCTGGCGGCGGGCTTCATGCTCCACGGCCGCCATGATGAAGCGCACGCTGTTCACATTCTTGGTTTCGGTGCGGGTGCCAAAGGGCTGGCCGGCCTTGCGCACCGACACATTCACATCGGCCCGCATCGAGCCTTCATCCATGTTGCCGTCGCACGACCCGACATAGCGCAGCAGCTGGCGCAGCGCCGCAACATAGGCCCCGGCCTCGGCCGGCGAGCGGATATCGGGCCGCGAGACAATCTCCATCAGCGCACAGCCCGAGCGGTTGAGATCGACGTAGGACATGGAGGGGTGCAGATCATGCACGCTCTTGCCGGCATCCTGCTCCAGATGGATTCGCTCCACCCCGATCACCTTGGTGCTGCCATCGTCCAGCGTGATTTCCAGCGAGCCCTCGCCCACGATCGGGTGATAGAGCTGGCTGATCTGATATCCCTGCGGCAGATCGGGGTAGAAATAATTCTTGCGGTCAAAGCGCGACCATTTGTTGATCTGGGCATCGATGGCCAGCCCGGTGCGCACGGCCTGGCGCACGCATTCGCCGTTGATCACCGGCAACATGCCCGGCATCGCGGCATCCACCAGGCTCACCTGGGCATTGGGTTCGGCACCAAACACCGTGCTGGCACCTGAAAACAACTTGGCATGGGCCGTTACCTGGGCATGGACTTCCAGCCCGACCACGATTTCCCAATCACCGGTGGTGCCCTTGACGGTGTAGGCTGCAGGGGTGGCGGATTCGACGTCGCTCATGCCATTCCCTTTGGCGGCAAGCCCTTCAATTGGCAAGACGGGCATCTGGCCCCCGGCCTGTTGCCATGACGGTGGCGCGCTTCCGGGCCCTTGATGGCGCGCGGGGTCTGTGCGCGCTGCTGGTCTGCCTGTTCCATTTCAAGGCGGCCGGGCCGCTGGCCGCTTCGGCGCTGGTGCGTGGTGGCTGGCTGTGCGTGGATTTTTTCTTCGTGCTGTCGGGCTTTGTGATTGCGGCCGGCTGGGGCGGGCGGCTGGAACGGCCGGCCGATCTGCCGCGCTTTCTGGCCTTGCGGCTGGCGCGGGTGTGGCCGCTGCATATGGTGATGCTGCTGCTGTTCCTGGCCATGGAACTGGCCGGCGCGGCGTTGGCCCATGTTTCCGGGGCCGGCGCCGGCATCACGCACCGGCCGCTGTTCGGCCCCGGCCATGGCTGGGATGATTGGCTGGCATCCGCCCTGCTGCTCAACTGCTTTGGTCTCACCGCCGGCCCGGCGTGGAATGTGCCGGCGTGGAGCATCGCGGCGGAGTATTGGAGCTGGCTGATCTTTGGCCTGGCCTGGGTGTGGGGCGGGCGCGACCGGCCGTGGCTGATCCTGCTGCTGGCGCTGCTGGCCTGGGGCGCGATGCTGGCCGATGGCGGCGGCCTCAACCGCAGTTGGGATGGCGGGCTGTGGCGGGCGCTGGCCGGCTTCTTTGCCGGGGTGGTGGTGCACAATCTGCCGCGCTGGCAGCCGGGCAGCGGGGCCGGCGCGGCGGCGAGCGAAACCGGTGCGGTGGTGCTGGCGCTGGGCTTCATCGTCTGGGCGCCCACCGGGCCAACCAGCCTGCTGGCGCCGCCCTTGTTTGCGCTGGTGGTGCATGTGCTGGCCAGCGACGCCGGGCCGGTGAGCCGCGGGCTGGCGCGGCCGTGGCTGCAATGGCTGGGGCTCAGTTCCAGTGCGCTCTATCTGGTCCATGGCTTTGTGCAGGCGCGGCTGGGCGATGCGCTCGATCTGCTGCCCTGCCTGTGGCCGGGGGCGCCTAGCCTGATGCAGCACGCGGCCGGCGGCGAGGTCTTTGGCCACAGCGCCTTGCAGGGGCTGGCCATCACCGCCCTCATGCTGCTGCTTGTGCTGGCGGCGGCGCATGTCGCCGGGCGCTGGGTGGAAGAACCGGTGCGCGGGTGGGCGCGGCGGCGCTGGCACCCGCGCGCCCGTGTCGCCGTCAGGGCCGTGCCGTGAAGCCCGCCGCCCGCTCGATGGCGAGGCCGGCATCGAGCACGCCCATCTCATCCAGCGGCCGCCCGATGATCTGCAGGCCCAGCGGCAGGCCCGAGGCGGACAGGCCGGCCGGCACGCTCATCGCCGGCAGGCCGGCCAGGCTGGCCGGCACGGTGAA
>JAIXQY010000113.1 GCA_027485485.1 Sphingomonadales bacterium
AGGCCATAGGTGGATTGCAGCGCCGCCATGCCGATCAGGCCCAAGCCCAGCACGGTGAGGGACCAGAACAGGATGGACCGTGTGCGCGCCAGCTGGCGTTCCAGATCCAGGCTGGATTGCGCCACCTGAAAATAGAAACTGGTTTGCGAACCCGGCAGCCGCACACTGCGGCCCATGATGCGCAGGGGTTCACCGGCAAACACGTTGGAATCATAACGGCAGGGCTGCCGGCAATCGGCGCCGCGTGGCGGTGGGTCCAACTGCCGATCCCACAGGCTGCGCGACGGGAAAATCTCTTTGCCGTCGCCGCTGATCTGCCAATAAAGCCCGGAATAAGGTTCGGAAAAACGCTGATCGCCCAGCGGCCGCGATTGCCGCACTTCGCCCAGTTCGTCCAGCTCGGCGGTGTTGATCATCGCTTTGAGATTGCTGGCCAATTGTTCATCAAAGCTGGATCGCAGCGTATCGGCCAGCAAGCGATCCAGCGTGAACCCGCCCAGCCCCAGCAGCATGGTGATCCACACCGCCGCAATCAGGATCATGCGCCGGCGCAGCGAGCGGCCGGTTGAAACCGGCGGCCGCTGATCAGATTTGGTCGTTGAGACTGTAGCCAAGGCCGCGCGTGGTCAGGATGAGATCGGCACCCAATTTCTTGCGGATGCGGGTGATGAACACCTCGATCGTGTTGGAATCGCGATCAAAATCCTGATCATAAATATGCTCGATCAGTTCGGTGCGGCTCACCACCTTGCCCTTGTGGTGCATCAGATAACTGAGCAGCTTGAACTCCTGCGCCGTCATCTTCACCGCTTCGCCATTGAGGGTCACGCGGCCGGAGCGGCCATCGAGGCGCACACCGCCGGCGGTCAATTCCGATGTGGCCTTGCCGGCGGCACGGCGGATCAGGGCGCGCAGCCGCGCCACCAATTCCTCCACCTGGAACGGCTTGGCCAGATAATCATCGGCCCCGGCATCAAGGCCGGCCACCTTGTCAGACCAGCTGTCACGCGCCGTCAGCACCAGCACCGGCATCACCCGGCCATCCTTGCGCCAGCGATCGAGCACGGTCAGCCCGTCCATCACCGGCAGGCCCAGATCGAGCACCACCGCGTCATAGCTTTCGTTGGCGCCCAGATAATGGCCTTCCTCGCCATCGGCGGCGGCATCAACCACATAACCCGTCTGTTCAAGCACCGTCTTCAACTGCCGGCGCAGATTGGGTTCGTCTTCCACGACCAGTACGCGCATGCCCCACTCCGTCCTCTGATGCCCGCGGGCACCAGCAAAACCCCTGCTCAATAACTCTGGCGCTGGCGCAACCGCTCACCGGTGCGGGCATCAACATCAACGTTGATCACATTCCCATCCTGCATGAAGCGAAAGCGATAGCGCTTTGATCCCGGATCAAACTGCACGCCCACATATTCCCCCGGCGTCTCACGAACGATCCGGCGCTGGATCGGTTCCAGCGGCATGATCTCGCCGGCCAGCACCATGTCGAGCGCCTGGTTGGGCGTGGCCCAAGCGGGCGCACCGACGGCCAGAGACGCGGCAATGATGAAGGCAATATGGTGGTTCATGACTCTCGACAATGTCCAGACCGAAGGTCATCCATAAGCAAAGGGCGATTGAACAACGACTGAACAGCAAGTTTCGCTGCTCTTGTCGCATGAATGCAACAAGCCGGCGACGGGTGCAACCTTCCAATCATGGCTCAGTGCAAATTGCAATCCTGTGGGCCGCAGATCATGGCCAGCGACCACACTGGCCCTTGCCAGCCCGCCCGGCTTTCGCCACTGCCCATCTGGCCATGCCCGAACCCATTCTCACGCTTGAAGCCATCGGTCTGAAAACCGGCACCGGCTGGCTGTTCCAGCAGTTGTCGCTCACCATCGATGCGCGTGACCGGGTGGCCCTGATCGGCCGCAACGGCGCCGGCAAATCCACTCTGCTGAAGATCATCGACGGCACGATCGAGGCCGATGCCGGCCGCCGCGCCGTGGCCGGCGGGCTGAAGATCGGCCGGCTGGAACAGGATCCGCCCATGGGGGCCTTTGCCACGTTGGAGGAGTATGCCGCGTCGGGCGGTGCGCAGCCGCATGAATTGGCCGCGCTGGCCGATCAATTGGGCCTGGATCTGGCCCGGCCGGCCGACACCGCATCGGGTGGAGAGCGCCGCCGCGCCGCCCTGGTGCGCGTTCTGGCCGAAGCGCCCGATCTGCTGTTGCTCGATGAACCGACCAACCATCTCGATATCTCGGCGATCGAATGGCTGGAAAACTGGCTCGACCGCAGCCGCTGCGCCCTGGTGGTGATCAGCCATGATCGCACCTTCCTCACCCGCCTCACCCGCAACTGCCTGTGGCTGGATCGCGGTGCGCTGCGCCGGGCGGAGGTGGGCTTTGGCGGCTTTGATGCCTGGGCCGATGCTGTCGCTGCCGAGGAAGAGCGCACCGCCCAACGGCTCGACACCAAGCTGCGCGCCGAGGAACATTGGCTGCAACGCGGCGTGACCGCCCGGCGCAAGCGCAACATGGGCCGGCTGTCGAAGTTGCTGGACCTGCGCGAAACCCGCCGCAGCCTGGATCGCGGCCCAACCACGGCGCGCATTGCCACCGAATCCAGCGACCCCGGATCGAAGATCCTGATCGACGCCAAGGCCATATCGCTCAGCTTTGGGGAGCGGGTGATGCTGAAGGATTTCTCGCTGCGCGTGCGCAAGGGCGACCGGATCGGCATCATCGGCCCCAATGGCGCCGGCAAATCCACCCTGATCAAGCTGCTGCTCGGCCAGATTGCGCCCGTCGCTGGCAGCATCAACCGCAGTGTCGCGCTGGCCCCCACCATCATCGATCAGCATCGCCAGCGCCTGAAGGGCCGCACCGTGCGCGAAGTGCTGGCCGATGGCGGCGAATGGCTGGAGGTGAATGGCGTCAAGAAGCATGTCGCCGGGCATCTGAAGGATTATCTGTTCGACGGCGGCATATTGGATGCGGCGGCCGAAACCCTGTCGGGCGGTGAACAGTCCCGCCTGCTGCTGGCCCGCGAATTCGCCACGCCGTCCAACCTGATGGTGCTGGATGAACCGACCAACGATCTCGACATGGAAACGCTGGACCTGATCGAGGAGGTGATCGGCGATTATGATGGCACCGTGCTGCTGGTCAGCCACGATCGCGCCTTCCTCGACCGGGTGGTGACGATGATCGTCGCGCTCGATGGGGAGGGCAAGGCCGAGGTGAGCGTGGGCGGCTGGAGCGATTGGGCCCAGCGCCAGGCGGCGGCGGTTACCGCGGCAAAATCACGGTCCAGCGCCCCTGCCCCGGCCGCAGCCGCACCCAAGAAGGCCAGCAAGCTCAGTTACAAGGATGCCCGCGAACTGGGCGAACTGCCGGGCCGCATCGAAGCGCTGAACAAGGATATCGCGGCGCGGGAAGCCATGCTGGCCGATCCCGATCTCTATGCCAAGAACCCGGCGCGCTTTGCCGCCCTGACCGCCGAACTTGACCGCCTGCGTGAGCAGCTGGAAACGGCCGAACTGCGCTGGCTGGACCTGGCCGAACAGGAAGAGCAACTGGCCGGTTGAGGCCGGGTCAGACCGGCCGCCGCATCAGTATATCGTCCACCGGCAGGCCATCAACGCGGATGGCATCGGCATCAATGGCATAGGGCCGGAACCCGCAGGCCAGATACAGCGCAATCGCCGGCGCATTGGCGATGGCCACGCTCAGCTCCACGGTTTCAACCTGCCCGCGCGCCAGCGCCAGCACCGCCTCCACCAGCTGCCGCCCCACCCCGGTGCCGCGCCCGGCCGGCGCGACATACATGCCCACCAGGCTGCCGCGATGGCCATGCTTGCGCCCCGGATCAACCGACAGCGCCGCCGTGCCGATCAGCGCCGCGCCGCGGAAGGCGCCAAAGGTGCCGCGCCGCTCCAGTCGCTCCTGCCAGTGATGCTCCGGCCAGGCGGCTTCTTCATCGGCATCGGCACCAAAGGCATAGGGGTGATCGCGCAGGCCCTGCAGGCGCAGCGCGCGATAGGCCGCCACATCGGCCGACGTCAGCCGGCGGATGCTGGTGCCGGGATCAGGCAACTTCAACGCCCGGCGGCACCGCCGGCTCAACATGGCGCGGCGTCACCACATGATCAGGCGCAGCGGCCACCTCGCGGGTATCGTGGGTGCGCACAAACGCCTCCACAACGGGCGCGATGGACTCGCGCCATTTGCTGCCGTTGAATATGCCATAATGGCCGGCACCCAGCGCCAGGTGATAAAGCTTCTTGTCGTCCGCCAGATTGGTGGCGAGATCGAGCGCAGCCTTGGTCTGGCCCAGGCCCGAGATATCATCGCGCTCGCCTTCGATGGCGAGCAAGGCGGTGCGGGTGATCTTGCCAGGATCGGCCAGCCGGCCGCGATGCATGAACGCACCATTGGCGAGGGCCTGGCGCTGAAACACCAGATCGATGGTCTGCAGATAGAATTCCGCGGTCATGTCGCACACGGCGCGATATTCATCATAAAAGGCCTTGCTGGCTTCGGCGGATTCCTCATCGCCCTGCACCAGATGCTTGAACATTTCCCAGTGGGATTTCATGTGGTTGGCCAGGTTCATCGACATGAAGCCCGACAATTGCAGAAAGCCCGGATACACGCTGCGCCCGGCGCCGGGATAGATATCGGGCACCTGCTGGATCACGGTCTGCTCGAACCAGGCGAAGGGCCGCTTGAAGGCCAGTTCGTTCACCGCCGTCGGGGCCTTGCGGGTGTCCACCGGCCCGCCCATCAGGGTGAGCGTCGGCGGGGTGCACGGATGATCATCCTCGTTCATCAGGCACACCGCTGCCAGCGCCGGCACCGATGGCTGGCACACGGCCAGCATATGGGTATCGGGCCCCAGCTGCTCCAGAAATGCGATCAGATAATCGACATAATCATTGAGATCGAAGCGGCCATCGCTGGCCGGCACCATGCGGGCGTCGCGCCAATCGGTGATATAAACCTCATGGTCGGGCAGCAGCCGCTCCACCGTGCCGCGCAGCAGCGTGGCATAATGGCCGGACATCGGCGCCACCACCAGGATGCGCGGATCACGCCGGCCGGCCACGCCGCGCTTGAAATGCTTCAACTGGCCAAAGGGCTTGCGTGCCACGATCTCTTCGGAAACCGGCACCGACACGCCATCGATGATGGTGGCATTCAGGCCAAAGGGCGGCTTGCCGCGCACCTCAACGCTGTGGGCAAACACCTCCAGCGCCCGCGCCATCAAGGGGGCGGCCGGGTTCCAGGCCATCGGGTTGGAGGCTGCCAGCAACCATTGCGAGCTTTGGGTGGCAGCCATGCCCATGCCGGCCAACCAGGCCTTCTGCATTTCGTGCGCGTTGTAGAGCATCAGCCGGGGTTTCCTTGTGGGCGACATGGGCCGCGCCTTGCTTGCACGCCTCCATATCGCAGTGCAGCATAAACCACAAACGGACATGTGCCTGCATGAATCCGCCGCAATGATCGGCCAATGTCGATGCAGAGACGGGTTTCTATGCCGCGGCCACCGCCATCACCAGCCATTGAGGCCCGCTCAAACCCCTGTTATCAGCCGCCATGGCTTCCCGACCACCCAAACCCCCGCTGCCGCCACCGGCAGAGCGCAAATTGTCCCGGCTTGCGCTGCTGTGGCGGTTCGCGCGCGCCTATCCGTTGCAGATCGTGGCGGCGCTTGCGGCGCTGATCGTGGCGGCACTCACCACACTGGCCATTCCCCAGGGCCTGAAGATCGTGGTGGACAATGGCTTTGCCAAGGGCAGCGATCCGGCATCCGTCACGCCGTTCTTTGCCGGTTTCCTTGGGCTCGTCGCCATGCTCGGGCTAGCGACGGCCGTGCGCTTCTTCTTCGTGTCGTGGATTGGGGAGCGGGTGGTGGCCGATCTGCGCACCGCCGTGCAGCGCCACCTCGTCACCTTGGACCCGGTGTTCTTCGAAGTGAACCGCCCGGCCGAAATTGCCAGCCGCATCACATCGGATACCGCCATCATCGAACAGGTGGTCGGCACTGCCGCCAGCCTGGCACTGCGCAACAGCGTGATGGGCGTGGGCGGCATCTTCTACATGTTCTGGGTCAGCCCGCGGCTCACCCTGCTGATGCTGCTGGTGATCCCGCTCACCATGGTGCCGATCATCGTGCTCGGCCGCAAGGTGCGCGACATTTCCCGGTCCAGCCAGGATCGCGTTGCCGATATGGGCACCATGGTCTCGGAAGTGCTGGGCGCCATCCGCATCGTGCAGGCCTTCACCCAGGAAGGCCGCGAAACCGCCCGCTTCGGTGCCGCGGTTGAACGCAGCTTCGATACCGCCAAGCGCCGCATCCGCCTGCGCGCGGTGATGACCGCGCTGATCATCACCCTGGTGTTCGGGGCGATCACGCTGGTGCTGTGGCAAGGCGCGCTCGATGTGATCGATGGCACCCTGTCGGGCGGCTCCATCGCTGCCTTCGTCTTTGCTGCCGCCATCGTGGCCGGGGCCTTTGGCACGCTCACCGAAGTCTATGGCGATTTCATGCGCGCCGCCGGCGCGTCCGGCCGGATGGAGGAACTGCTCGCCGCCAAGCCGCAGATCCGCGCGCCAGCCAACCCGACCCGCCTGCCCCAGCCGCCGGAAGGCCGGCTGGAGCTGAACGATGTGCATTTCCACTACCCATCCAAACCAGATGTGGCGGCGCTGAAGGGCTTCACCCTTTCGGTGGCGCCCGGCGAAACCGTGGCCGTGGTTGGCCCCTCCGGCGCTGGCAAATCCACGCTGTTCCAGCTGGTGCAGCGCTTTTATGATCCCGAACAGGGCCAGTTGCTGATCGATGGCGTGCCTTACACTACCGCCGATCCCCATGATGTGCGATCGCGGCTGGCCGTGGTGCCGCAGGAAACCGTGATCTTCGCCGCCAGCGCGCTCGACAATATCCGCTATGGCCGCCCGGAAGCCACCGAGGCCGAGGTGTGGGCCGCGGCTGAAGCGGCGCACGCCGATATCTTCCTGAAGGAGTTGCCGGACGGCATAAACTCCTATCTGGGCGAAAGCGGCACGCGGCTTTCGGGCGGGCAGCGCCAGCGGCTGGCCATCGCCCGGGCCATCCTGCGCGAGGCGCCGATCCTGCTGCTGGA
>JAIXQY010000012.1 GCA_027485485.1 Sphingomonadales bacterium
CCAGCGCCACCGCACAGTGCCCGCGGCCCTGGGGAGGGGCCAGATGTGCATCTGAAACGCCGGACCCTTGCGGCCTTTGCCGCGCCCTGTTTGCCGCTCACCGGCGTGGGCCTGCCGATGGTGGTGTATCTGCCGCCTTATTATGCCGGCACGCTGGGTCTGGATCTGGCCATCACCGGCATATTGTTCTCCGCCGTGCGCTGGATCGATCTGCCGCTCGACATCTTGTTCGGGCGCGGGATTGACCGGACGGCGACAAAGCTGGGGCGGTTCCGGCCGTGGCTGCTGGGCGGCGGGCTGGTGATGCTGCTGGGCCTTGCGCTGACCTTTTTTGCCGAACCCGGCCTGTCACCGCTCAGGGCCTTCATCGGGCTGCTGATCGTTTATGCCGGTTTTTCGGCGGCGCAGGTGGCGCACACCAGCTGGGCGCAGACACTCAGCACCGATTATCACGAGCGCAGCCGCATCTTTGGCTGGTGGCAGGCAACCAACATGCTGGCGCTGATCAGCATATTGGCGGTGCCACCGCTGGCCAACTGGCTGGGGCCGCGCTTCGGGTTTGAACCATCGGCCAGCCTGGGTGTGCATGCCATGGGCTGGGTGCTGATCGCGCTGGTGGTGCCAACGCTGCTGGCGGCCAGCCTGTGGGTGCCGGAAGGCAGCCCGGCCGATACCACCCCGCACGGCTGGCGCGACATGTGGGGCGCGCTGAAACGCCCGCTGCTGGGCCGGTTGATGGCGATCGATCTGCTGGCCAGCCTGCCGCCGGGCTTTGGCGGCGCGCTGCTGGTATTCTTCTTCGAAGCAGCGCGCGGCTTTTCGGTGACCGAAGCGCGCCTGTTGCTGCTGTTCTATTTCGCCGCCGGCCTGATCGGCGCGCCGTTGTGGAGCTGGGTGGCGCGGCGCACCTCCAAGCATCAGGCGGTGGCCTGGGCGATCGGCAGCTATGCCCTGCTCCACGCCGCGCTGGTGCTGGCACCCAAGGCCGATTTCTGGCTGGCCGCCGCCGGCATGTTGCTGGCCGGGCTGCCCGCCGTGGCGCCGCCCTTCCTGGTGCGCGCGATGCTGGCCGATGTGACCGATGCCGAAACGCTCAGCACTGGCCGCAACAATGCCGGGCTTTATTATGCCGTGCTGGTGGGGGTGCAGAAGATTGGCTACGCCATCCCCGTGGGCCTGGCCTATATCGTGCTGGATGCGGTGGGCTTTGATGCCAAATTGGGCGCCGGCAACACGGCGGCAGCCATCGATGGCCTGGTGTATCTCTTCCTGTTTCCGCCAATCATTGCGGCGGTGGGTGCGGCCTGGCTGGCCTGGGGCTGGACCATCGACAAGGCGGCGCAGGAGCGCATCATCGCCGGGCTGAAATCATGACGCTGCGCATTGGCATCATCGGCGCCGCCAGGGTGGCGACCTATGCGATGATTGCGCCGGCGGCCAAGCGGGATGATGTGGTGGTGGCGGCCGTGGCGGCGCGCGATGGCGCCCGCGCGGCGGACTATGCCGCCACCCACGGCATCGCGCGCAGCTTTGGCGATTATGCCGCGATGGTGAATGATCCCGATATTGATGCCATCTATGTGGCGACGCCGCCGGCCTTTCATCTGGAACAGGCTCGCCTTGCCATCCGCGCCGGCAAGCAGGTGCTGGTGGAAAAGCCCTTCACCCTGAACGCCGCCGAGGCCGAAACCCTGCTGGCCGAAGCGCGCAGCGCAGGCGTGATCGCCGTGGAGGCGCAGCACAGCCTGTTTCATAGCTTCTGGTCAATTGCCGCCCAGGCGGCGGTGGATGGGATCGGCGAGCCACTGCATATCGATGCCTGGTTCAACGCCCAGGTGAAAACCGATGCGGCGGAGTTCCGCTGGGATGCCGGGCTGGGCGGCGGCGCGCTGATGGATCTGGGCGTCTATCCGCTGGCCTGGGTCTGGGCCTATGGCGGCTGGCCGCTGGCGGCGCGGGATGTGCACTTCCGGCGGGAACGGCAGGCCGATGCCGCCTTTGCTGCCACGCTCGATCTGGCGCACGGCGTGACCGCGCGCGTGGCGGCCGACATGGCAGCACCGTTCGGCGCCCGGCTGACGGTGACGGGCAGCATGGGCACGCTCACCATCGACAACCCGTTGGCGCCGCAGCGCGGCGGCCATGCCATCACGCTGGAGACGGCGGCGGGCATCACGACCGTGACCAGCCCGGCCGAACCCGGCAGTTATGATGCGCAACTGGCCCGCTTCGTCGATCTGGTGGCCGGGCGCGCGGAGTGGCCATTGCCGGCCGATCATCCCTTGATGTCGATGCGCGCCATCGATCTTGTCCGCAACCAGGAGAGCAAGCCATGAAGTTTTACGACAGCGTTGGCCCCAATCCGCACGTGGTGCGCATGGTCATGGCGGAGAAGGGCATCAGCCTGCCCAGCGAAACCATCGATATCGTGGCCGGCGCCAACCGCAGCGGCGATTTCATCAAGAAGGTGCCGGCCGGCGGCACGCCGGCGCTGGAACTGGACAGCGGCCAGGTGGTTTCGGAAATCACCGTGATCGCCGAATATCTGGAAGAACTGCACCCGGCGCCGGCCCTGTTCGGCACCACGGCCGAAGAGCGCGCCGAAGCCCGCAAGTGGCTGCGCATCATCGATCTGGGTTATTGCGAGCCGATGGCCAACGGCTTTCGCGCCACGCAGGGCCGGCCGATGTTCGAACCGCGCTTCCCGGTGGTGTCGGTGAGTGCCGGCGAGGAATTGAAGCTGATTGCCGCCAAGAAGCTGCAGTGGCTGGACGGTCTGATGCGCGGCGATTTCGTCTGTGGCAACCGCTTCACCATCGCCGACATATTGCTGTTCTGCTTCATCGAATTCGGCGGGGCCGTGGGCCAGCCGCTGCCGGAAGGGCTGGTGTGGATTCCAGCCTGGCGCGCACGCGTGGCAGCCCGGCCAAGCGCGAAGGCATAAAGATCCTCCCCCTCTGGGGGAGGTGCCGAGCACCGCTAGGCGGAGGGGGCTCCAAGGACTGCGCCAGCCGCCCCCTCCGCCCTTCGGGCACCTCCCCCAGAGGGGGAGGATCCGTTTGGGCTTACAGTTCGATCAGCGTGTCGGGCAGTTCGTTCACGTCATCGGGGCTTGGCGGCAGATGGCGGGCGAGCACGGCGCCGGCGCGGGCGATGGCGGCCACCATGCCTTCGGCGGCGCGGCCGGCCTTGATGCCGGCGGTGAGCGCGGCGATGGTTTCGGCCCAATCCTCTGGCCCGACACAGGCGAACACGCCATCATCGGCAATCACTTCCGCCACATGTTCGGCCTCGTCGACATAGAGCAGCACGCCGGTGCGGCCGGCGGTGGCGGTGAGGCCGCGGGCGCGGAACTGGGTGACGGCGGCGGCATGCACCCGGTCACGCCGCAGCCCGCGAGGGGTGAGCGCCCGGTCAAGCCGGGCAAAGCCGACCAGCGCCAGCGTGGCGAGGAAGACCAGCGCCTGCACGGCGGCAAAGCCTTCGATACCGTGCGCTTCGCGGGTGGCGGCATCCAGCGCATCCCAATCCGGGAACAGCAGCGACGGCATCCAGCCGGCCAGCACGGCGATGAACGGCAGGGTGAAGGCCGCCAACACGGCACTGGCCAGCATGGTGGCGGCATAGCGGTGCGGGCGGGTGTTGATGATCACCACGATTTCGCCGGCCGTTGTGGCTTCGGCCGCCGCGATGGCGGCTGCGATTCGGGTGCGATCCGTGTCGTTGAACAGCATCACCAGTCTCCTGAGGCGCCGCCGCCGCCGAAGCTGCCGCCGCCACCCGAAAAGCCGCCGAAGCCGCCACCACCACCGCCGCCACCGCCGCCCCAGCCACCAAAGCCGGAACCGGAATCATGCCGGCCTGACCAGCTGCCGCCCAGATCGGGGCCCCAGATGATGACCGGGCCGCTGCGCCGGCCGCGCGCGCCGCGGCGCGTGGCGATGATGATCCACACGACGATGATGATCAGCCAGACCAGCGCGCCCCAGCCCGGCCTGTCTCCCGTGTCTGCCCTGGTGCTGGCAAGTTTCTCGGCCGCGGCCGCCTGTTGATCGGGCGGCAGTTGCAGCAGGGCGATCAGCGCGTCCACACCGGCCTCCACCCCGCCGGGCAGATCGCCGGCCTTGAACGGTGGCACGATGGTGCGGCGGATGATCTTGCTTGACACCGCATCGGTGAGCGTGCCTTCCAGGCCATAGCCCGCCTCGATGCGCAACTTGCGCTGCGCCGGGGCGATCAGCAGGATGGCGCCCGTGTTCTGGCCCTTCTGGCCGATGCCCCAGGCGCGGCCAAGCTGATAGCCATAGTCTTCAATCTCGTAACCGCCCAGATCGGGCACGGTCGCCACCACCAGCTGGGTGCCGGTCGTGTCTTCCAGCGCCTTCAGCTTGGCATCAAGCCGGGCGACCGTGTCGGCCGGCAGCACGCCGGCGGCATCGGTGACCCGGCCGGTGAGCTTGGGAAACACCGGTTCGGCAAGGGCCGGCGCTGCCAGTTGCAACAGCAACAGCAGCGCCGAAAGCCAGAAGGCCAGATTGGCCAGCCGGCGCACATCAGGGGGCAAGTTCATGGCGCGCCTTTCGCGGCCAGAGGACAGACCTAGAATTTCACCTCGGGCGCCTTGTCGGCATTCACCGTGGTGGCCTTGAACGGCGCAATCGGCTGCGCGCCATAGACCACCTTGGCAGTGATCAGCGACGGGAATGTGCGGATTTCGATGTTATAATCCTGCACCGCCATGTTGTAATCACGCCGGGCCACCGCGATGCGGTTTTCGGTGCCTTCCAGCTGGCTTTGCAGCTGCAGGAACTGCTCGTTGGATTTGAGCTCAGGGTATTTCTCCACCGTCACCAACAGCCGGCCCAGCGACTGGCCGAGGGCACCCTGTGCCTGATCAAAGGCGGCCAGCTGGGCGGGGTCCGACAGCTTGGTCGGGTCCACCGTCACCTGGGTGGCGCTGGCGCGGGCCTTGGTCACGCTTTCCAGCACATCCTTTTCCTGCGCGGCATAGCCTTTCACCGTGGCGACCAGATTGGGGATCAGATCGGCCCGGCGCTGATACTGGTTTTCCACATCGGCCCAGCGGGCCTTCACGCCTTCTTCCTTGGCGGGGATGGAATTGATCCCGCAGCCCGACAGCAGCAGCGCCGTGCCGGCCAAGGCGGCCAGCGCAGCGGGGCGGCGGAGGTTGGAACGTGTATCGGCAGACGTCACAGTCGTGTCTCCAGTTGCGGCACCGGCTTGCGCTGTGCGGCCGGGCTCGTCAAAGTGCAAATATGCGCATGGCTGAAGATAGTGCGCTGTTGGAATTTACAAGGGGGGCAAGCCGCCGTGTTGCAGGAATTCAAGGCGTTCATCGCACGCGGCAACGTGCTGGATCTGGCCGTTGGCGTGATCATCGGGGCAGCCTTTGGCAGCATCGTCACCAGCTTCACCGAAGATCTGGTGATGCCGGTCATCGGCCTGGTCTCGGGCGGCACCGATTTCACCAGCCTGTTCCTGGTGCTGGGCGAGGTGCCGGCCGATTACAAGGGCAGCCCCACCGATTATGCCGCGCTGAAGGCTGCCGGTGTCGCCCTGTTCGGCTATGGCAAGTTCCTCACCGCGCTGATCAATTTCGTCATCATCGCCTTCGTGATCTTCCTGATGGTCAAGGCCGCCAACAAGGCGATGGCACCGCCGCCGGCCGCACCCGCCGAACCGCCGGGCCCCAGCCCAAGCGAGCTGCTGCTCGCCGAAATCCGCGATGAGCTGAAGAAGGGCCGGCCTTGATCAACAGCCTGGCCGCCTTGCTGGATCAGGTGCCGCTGCCGGCGATCCCGGCGGTGCTGCTGGCGATCTTCATGCTGGCGGCCGAACTGGGCTTTGTCTGCCACCGCCGTTACGGCGGGAAAGGCGGCGGCGAGGATGAGACGCAGGTGCTCTCCACCTCGCTGCTGGTGCTGGCGCTTCTGCTGGGCTTCACCTTTTCGATGGCGCTCGATCGTTATGACGAGCGCCGCCAGCTGGTGGTGCAGGAAGCCAATGATATCGGCACCGCCTGGCTGCGCGCCGGGCTGGCGCCGGCCCCGAACGGCCCGGCCCTGC
The DNA here is from genome assembly GCA_027485485.1 of Sphingomonadales bacterium. GTDB lineage: Bacteria > Pseudomonadota > Alphaproteobacteria > Sphingomonadales > Sphingomonadaceae > Sandarakinorhabdus. Next base: position 6,088 of record JAIXQY010000012.1, read on the forward strand.
AGGACAGCTTGCGCATCTATGCCAGCCTGCGCATGACCAGCCCGCTGCCGGACGAGACCGAGAAACTGGCCCGCGCTGCCGCCCAGCGCAATGAAGTGTGGCGGCTGACGGCGGCAACCCAGGCCCTGTTGGATGGCCCGCGCGCTGTCAGCCTCACCAGCGCGGTCAACGCCGTGCTCGATACCGGCACACAGCGCGAGAAGGCAGTGGCGGCGCGCGTGCCGGGCGAGGTGATGCTGTTGCTGGTGCTGTTTGCCGCGGTCACCTGCTTCCTGCTCGGTTATGTGCTGGATGCCCATGGCCAGCGCCACCGGCTGGCATCGGGCATCCTGTTCCTGCTGATGGGGCTGACGATCATGCTGATCCTTGATCTCGACCGGCCGGTGGATGGCGCCATATTGGTCGATCAATCGGCGATGGTCGCACTGGTTGACAGTCTCGTCCCGGCGGTGACGCCATGAGGTGGGCGGTGGCCGCGCTGTTGATGCTGCCGCTGCTGGCCGGGTGCCAGACTGAACGGCGGCAATTGGGCCAGGCGCTGTCGGGCAAGCCGCCGGTGGTGGCCCGCAGCCTGATCGGGCGCTGGGCCATGGCCGATCTGAACGGCGGCGGCGCGGTGGCCGGCGGCACGCTGGAGTTCAGCGCCGACAAGGTTGCCGGCAGCGCCGGCTGCAACCGCCTGACTGGCCGCTGGACGCAGGACGGCGCCACGCTGAGCATCGGGCCGCTGGCCGGCACCCGCATGGCCTGCCCGCCGCCGGCCATGCAGGCTGAGCAGCGGGTGCTGGCCTTGCTGGCCGCGCCGCTGGCGGTGCTGCATGATGGACAGGGCGGCGTCACGCTGATCGCCCAGGACGGCCGCCGGCTGCGGCTGGCGCCGAAGCAACCTTAAGCGGCGACGCGATCGATCGACAGGTCCGCCAGGCTGGTGGTGTCGAGGATATTGGCCGTCTGTTCGCGCACCGTCAGCATCACCTTGCGGATCACGCAGGTGGTTTCCTCGAAACAATCGGTACAGCGCTGATAGGCGGACACCGACACGCAGGGCACCAGCGCCAACGGCCCTTCGATCAGGCGGATGATTTCGCCAAAGCTGATCTGGCCAGCCGGCCGCGCCAGGCGATAGCCGCCCATCTTGCCGCGATAGCTGTTGACCAGCCCGCCATTCTTCAGATCGAGCAGGATGGCTTCCAGGAATTTGCGCGGCAGTTGCTGGTCCGCCGCAATGGCCGAAATCGGCACCGGTTCGATCCCGCCCGAACGGGCGATGAAGATCAGGGCGCGCAGCGCATAGCGGGAACGTTGGGTGAGCATGACGGGCGCGTTTTCCTATGCACCAGCAAGGGATTGGTGCCAAGTCATAACATCCCGGGGTTGAATCGTGGAAATTCCATACAGATGGGAAAATTTCCCATTTTTTGGTTTGTGAATTTCTGTTCCGTCATGGCCACGTAACACAATGATCAGCTAACCACTTGATTTTGCTGTGGTGCATTTTCTGAAGGGCAGTTGGCACGGCCGTTGCAATGCTGTTGGCATCGGAGGCCGGATGGTCCAGCCGCCGAGACAGACACAGAAAATCACACGAGGTCCCCCATGTTCGCTTCTGCCAAGAACTTCTCCCGCAACCTGGTCGGCGCTGCCGGCACCCTGATGTTCGCCGGCCTGTGCATCGCCGGCGCCACCGCCCCGGCCAACGCCCAGATCGCTTATGGCGTCAACGAAACCGGCCACCGCGTTGCCTATGTCTCCTATGCTGACCTGGATCTGGGCAGCAAGGCCGGCCGCAGCCGCCTGGAGAACCGCATGCGCACCGCTGCCAAGGAAGTGTGCCATGGTTCGGCCAGCGATCGCTGGGTCGCCGCTGAAGAATATCGCTGCTTCCAGGAAACGCTGAACGCCACCCGCACGGCCACCATGGCCGCGATCGAAGCCGAGAAGATCGGCGGCTGATGGTTTGACCCGCGGCGGGTTTGGGCAGGGGCCGTCCTTGCCCGCCGCAACGGGCAGCAACAGAAGTTGCCCGCCGCAACGGGCAGGGATGCCAGACGCCCCCTCTGGCATCCCACCAGCCCCTGAAACAGCCGCACTGCACCTGCCCCCGGTGCGATGCTGGCCAAGGCCCCCCTTATCGCTTTGGTGCCGTCCTTCCCGCCCCCTCGGGACGCACCATCACGGTGCCGCCCGGCGTTCTTACCCTCGAGCGCCGGGCGGCACTTTTCTTTTGGGCGGCTTGCGCCATGATGCTGGCCATGAAGCCCTTGTTGTTTTTCGCCCTGTTTGTCCTTGCCACCGCCCCTGCCAGCGCGCAGCGCGCCCGCGATCTGGGCATTGCACCCGGCCCGCTTCCCACCGGGCCGCTGAACGCCATCACCGATGTGCCCGGTGTGCTGGTGGGCCAGGTGACGATCGACCGGGGCGACACGATCCGCACCGGGGTCACCGCCATCCTGCCCCACGGCGGCAATCTCTTTGCGGACAAGGTGCCGGCGGCGATCGTGGTGGCCAATGGCTTTGGCAAGCTGATGGGCCTGTCCCAGGTGCAGGAACTGGGCGAGATTGAAACGCCGATCCTGCTCACCAACACGCTGAACGTGGCCGAAGCCGCCAGCGCCATCATCACCCACACGCTGGCGCAGCCGGGCAATGAGGCGGTGCGATCGGTGAATGCGGTGGTGGGCGAAACCAATGATGGCGGGCTCAATGATATCCGTACCCGCGCCGTCACCCCGGCCGATGCGCTGCGCGCCATCACCAGCGCCAGCGCCGGCCCGGTGGCCGAAGGCGCGGTGGGCGCCGGGCGCGGCACCATCGCCTTCGGGTACAAGGGCGGCATCGGCACATCATCGCGGCGCACGCCCGATGGCTTCACCGTGGGTGTGTTGGTGCAGAGCAATTATGGCGGCCGGCTGATCCTGGCAGGCGTGCCGATCCCGCCCCCGCCGGCCGAAAGGCCGGCATCCGCCGATGGATCGATCATGATTGTCGTGGCCACCGATGCCCCCTTGAGTGACCGCAATCTTCGCCGGCTGGCGGCACGCGCCATGGTGGGCCTGTCGCGGACGGGTTCGGCCTTTTCCAACGGCTCCGGCGATTATGCCATCGCCTTTTCGGTGCACCCTGATGTGCGCCGCACCCCGGCCCGGCGCGCCGCGGTGACGGCCTGGCCGGAACTGGGCAACGAGGCGATGAGCCCGTTGTTCGTCGCGGTGGCCGATGCCACCGAGGAGGCGATCGCCAACAGCCTGTTGATGGCGACCGAGGTGCAAAGTCGCGATCCGGCCACCGGCGCGATGCGGCGGGTGCAAGTGCTGGATGCCGAAAGCGTGAAGCGCGCGCTCAGCCGCTGATCAGCCGGCGCGGGTGCGTTCCCACAGGCCCACGGCGTCTTCGCGATAAATGGCTTCGCCATAAATGCCAAAGCCGCAGCGGCGGGCGACCGCGATGCTGGCGGCGTTGCCGGGGTTGATCATGGCAACCGTGCGATCAAAGCGCGTATCGGCCCAGACCAGCGCACAGGCCACCGCTTCGCTGGCATAGCCCTGGCCTTGCGCTTCGGGATGGAAACTCCACGCCGCCTCCGGGCAGCCAAAGCTTTCGATCCCGGTGCGTTCGCCCTGCAGAAAGCCGACTTCGCCCAGGTGCAGATCTTCGCCGGGCCGGGTGACGGCCCACATGCCATAGCCCATCAACTGCCAATGCCCGGCATAACGCAGCAGGCGGTTCCAACTGTCTTCGCGGTTGAACGGCTTGCCTCCGAAATGCGTCACCACCACCGGATGCGACCACATCGCCGCCAGCCGTTCGAAATCATCGAGCCGGTGCGGGCGCAGCACAAGACGATCAGAGGTGAGGACGGGGGGCGCGGCCATGACGAAAGCATAGGCAGTGGCCGCGCCAATATCCAGTGACGGGTTTTTGACAGGCTGTTGCCGATGCGGCGGGGCGTGATAGCGATGGCGGGTGATCCGACGTGCCCGTCTTGCCGATCTGCCGCTGCTGCCAGCCATCGAGGCGTCAGCCGCAAGCCTGTTTGCCGGCACGGCCATGGCCCATGTTGTGGACGGCCCGACCACGCCGCATGAGGCGCTAGAGCGCGGCCTGGCGGACGGCAGCCTGTGGGTGGCCGATGATGCGGGGCCATGCGGCTTTCTGCTGGCGGCGGCGGAGGGCGACTGGCTGCACATCTTGGAGCTTTCGGTGGCACGCAACGCGCAAGGGCGGGCCCATGGCCGGGCGCTGCTGCAGGCCGCGATTGATGCCGCCCCGGGCCTGGGCTGCCGGCAATTGTCCCTCACAACGGATCGGCTGCTGGCCTGGAATGGGCCCTATTATGCCCGGCATGGCTTTGTCGAGCGGCCCGCCGATGATCCTGCACTGCCCGAGTGGCTGGCGGCGATGCCGGCCCGCGAGGCGGCAAGCGGGCTTGATCCGGCGCGCCGCTGCATCACGGTGCGTACCGCATGAGCGAGCTTGATCGCCTGGGCCAATGGCTGGCCACCCAGGGCCTGGCCCTTGCCCCCGATGCGCGGCTGGAGCGGCTGGGCGGCGGCATTGCCAACCGCAACGAAGGGGTGATGCTGACCAGTGGTGTGGCCGTGCTGCGGCGGCCGCCGCCCGGCGTGCTGGCCGCCGGGGCCAGCGACATGGCGCGCGAGGCCAAGGTGCTGGCAGCGCTCGCTTCCGTTTTCCCGCTGGTGCCGCGGCTGATCGCGTTTTGCGATGACGAATCCGTGTTGGGCACCAGGTTTCAACTGCTGGAACGGCGCGACGGGGTGGCGATTGCCGGCAGCCTGCCGCCGGAAAGCGGGGACGGACTGGCGCTGGTGGAAACCACTTTGCAGGCGATGGCAGCGCTGCATGGGCTGGACCCGGTGGCAGTGGGGCTGGCCGATCTGGGCAAGCCGGACGGTTTCTTCGCACGGCAGTTGAAGGGCTGGACGGCACGGGCGCAGGCGGTGTGGCCGGATGGCCTGCCGGGCGATGTGGCGGCGCTGATCAGCGCGCTCGGGGCCCAAGTGCCGGCAGAAGCCGGCGCGCCGGTGCTGCTGCACATGGACTTGAAGCCGGACAATCTGCTGGTTGAACCCGCGACACTTCAGGCCCGCGCCATGATCGATTGGGACATGGCGACCCGCGGCCCGCGCGCCTTCGATCTGGCGGTGTTGCTGTCTTACTGGATCGAGCCGGGCGATCCCGATGATGTGAAGTCATTGCAGGCGGTGCCGTCGCTCACGCTGGGCTGGCCGGGGCGGCGGGCGGTGGCGGCGCGCTATCAGGCGATCAGCGGGCATGACGTGGGCGATCTGGCCTGGCCGCTGGCGCTGGCGCGATTGCGGCTGGCGGTGGCGTGGATGCAGCTTTACCGAAAATGGCAGCGCGGCGAAATGGATGGCAGCCGCTATCAGGGGTTCGAGACATTGGCGCGGGCGATCATCGCCCAGGCGCTGGCTGCATACAGGAAAGGCGACTTGTGACCGATTTCACCCTGCCCGAAGAGACCAAGGCGCTGGCCCGCCGCGTGCGCCAGTTCGTGATCGACAAGATCATCCCCTTCGAACGCGATCCGCGCCTGACGCAGCATGGGCCCACCGATGCCTTGCGCAGCGAGCTGGTGGCGTTGGCCCGCGCCGAAGGCTTGCTCACCCCGCAGGCGCCGAAGGAACTGGGCGGCATGGGCTTTGATCATGCCACCCAGGCCGCGGTGTTCGAAGCGGCGGGCTGGTCGACGCTGGGCCCGGTGGCGATGAACTGCGCCGCGCCGGATGAGGGCAATATGTATCTCCTCTCCCGCATCGCGCGGCCGGATCAGGTGAAGCAGTTCCTGCAGCCGATGATCGACGGCGAGCGCCGCAGCGTGTTCGCCATGACCGAGCCCGATGGCGCCGGCAGCGACCCCGGCCAGCTGAAAACCCGCGCGGTGTTCAACGGGAATGATTACGAGATTTCCGGCCTGAAATGGCTGATCACCGGGGCCAATGGCGCCAAGACCTGGATCATCATGGCCAATGTGGAGGAAAATCCCCACGGCGCGCACGGCCCCACCCTGTTCCTGTGCGAAGGCGACACGCCGGGCATCCATATCGAGCGGGTGATGGATTCGATGGACCGCAACTATGTCGAAGGCCATTGCGTGGTGCGCTTCGAGGGCCTGCGGCTTGGCCCCTCGCAGATCCTGGGCGAGATTGGCTCGGCCTTGCGCTATGCCCAGATGCGGCTGGCGCCGGCGCGGCTGACACACTGCATGCGCTGGCTGGGCGCCGCGGCGCGCTGCCAGCATATCGCGCTGGAACATGCGCGGGTGCGCACCGCGTTCGGCAAGCCGCTGCTGGCGCATCAGGGTGTGAACTTCATGCTGGCCGACAACGAGATCGCGATGCACCAGGCGCGGCTGGCGATCCGCCATGTCGCCTGGATGCTGGACCAGGGCATCCGCGCCCGCCACGAAAGCAGCATCGTCAAGGCCAGCGTGTCGGAGGAGTTGTTCAAGGTGACCGACCGCTGCGTGCAGATCCTGGGCGGCATCGGCGTCACCAGCGAAACCGTGGTGGAGATGATCTTCCGCGATATGCGCCCGTTCCGCCTGTATGACGGCCCGACCGAGGTGCACAAATTCGCCATCGCCACCCAGCTGGAGCGCACCGGTACCGCCTTTGCTGATCCGGTGGGGTGGTGATCAGAAGCGCAGCCCCGTCGCGGCGGCCAGATCGGCCAATGCCTGGGCCTCGCCGGTCACCTTGATGGCGTGCATGCCCAGCGCCGCGGCCGGTTTGCAGTTGATGCCGAGATCATCGAGATAGACACAGTCGGACGGCGCCACGCCGAGCGCCTCGCACATCATCAGATAGATGCGCGGATCGGGCTTGCGCAGGCCGGCCTTGGCGCTTTCGATCACGTGGTCAAACTCGGCCAATATATGCTTCACGCTCGGGCCCCAGCCGATATCCTCCTCGCTGGCGACATTGTTGGTGATGCAGCCCGTTTTGAACGCCGCCTTGCAGGCCTTCAGCGCCGCCACCATGCCGGGGCGGACATCGCCGGCCAGCAGCGGCAGCACATCACCGCCGGGCACATCATGGCCCAGTGCCAGCGCTTCGGCGCGGAATGCGGCGTCGAATTGGGCCGTGCTGATCTCGCTGCGCTCCAGCCGCGCCCAGGCGTTGGTGTCCGGGTTGGTAGCGTTAACCGTGCGGATGAAATTGGCCGGCAAGCCGCGCGCCGCCTCATAACGGGCAAAGGCTTCGAACGGGGACGAGGTGATCACCCCACCGAAATCGAAAATCACTGCCTTGACCATGTGCATCTCCCTTCAGGCCGCTGTGCCCCAGCCGCCACCGGGGTGACAGCTGGGGTTTGCAACAGGCGAAATGGATCCTCCCCCTCTGGGGGAGGTGCCGAGCAACGCGAGACGGAGGGGGCCGGCGCTTGGCGGCACGGGCGCGCCCCCTCCGCCCTTCGGGCACCTCCCCCAAAGGGGGAGGATTTTCAACGCGCGAAGTAGAAATCGTAGGCCGGGTTGGTGAGGAACGGTTCCAGCCTGTCAGCCAGCACCAGGGTGCGGAACAGATCGGCGGCTTCCTTGTATTTGCCAGTGGCGAAGAAATTGTCCCCCACCTGGGCCTTGTACACCGCCAATTGCTCCTCGGTCACGCGGGTGATCAGCGCCGCGTCCACCGCCTCGCCGCTCTCCAGCGCGGCGCCGGCCTGTTTCCACTGCCACAATTGCGTGCGGCTGATTTCGGCGGTGGCGGCATCTTCCATCAGATTGTGCAGCGGCACCGCGCCCTGCCCGCGCAGCCAGGCCGCGATATAGCCGATGCCGACATTGATGTTGTTGGTGAGGCCCGCCAGCGTGCGGGTGCCTTCGGGCGGCGTGACGAGATCGGCCAGCGTGGCCTCGCCAGCCGGGATCACGTGCAGCTGGTTCGGCGTCGGCATCAGGCGATCGAACACCTCCCGCGCCACCGAAACCAGGCCGGGGTGGGCCACCCAGGTGCCATCATGGCCCAGGGTCGCCTCGCGCTCCTTGTCGGCCCGCACGGCGGCGAAGGCGGCTTCATTGGCGGCTTCATCGTCCTTCACCGGGATGAAGGCGCTCATGCCGCCCATGGCATGGGCACCGCGGCGGTGGCAGACGCGCACCACGTGGGCGGCATAGGCCGCCATGAACGGCACCTTCATCGTCACCTGCGCCCGGTCGGGCAGCAGCTTGGTGGCATCTTTCTGGAAGGTCTTGATATAGCTGAAGATATAATCCCAGCGGCCGCAGTTCAGCGCAGTGATGTGATCGCGCAGTTCATAGAGGATTTCTTCGGCCATGAAGGCGCCGGGCAGGGTTTCGATCAGCACGGTGGCGCGGATGGTGCCCAGCGGCAGGCCGGCCATGGATTGGGCGGTGATGAAAATATTGTTCCACAGCCGCGCCTCAAGGCTGTGCTGCAGCTTGGGCAGATAGAAATAGGGGCCGCTGCCCTTGGCCAGCAGCACCCGGGCATTGTGGAAGAAATAGAGGCCGAAATCGAAGATGGCGCCCGAAACCCGCTCACCATCCACGATCATGTGCGCTTCATCCAGGTGCCAGCCGCGCGGGCGGCAGATGAGCACGGCGGTCTTCTCATTGAGCGTGTAGGTCTTGCCCTTGTCTTCCAGCGAAATCGTTCCGGCCACTGCATCGCGCAGGTTGATCTGGCCCTGCACCATCACATCCCAGGTGGGGGCGGACGCATCTTCCAGGCAGGCCATGAAGCAGTGGGCGCCGCTGTTGAGCGCGTTGATCACCATCTTGCGGTCGCACGGCCCGGTGATTTCCACCCGGCGATCGGCCAGATCGGCCGGCGCAGGGCGCACCTGCCAGCTGCGGTCATCGCGGATCGAGGCAAATTCGGGTTCAAAGCCGATGAAGCCTTCGTGGTTGATCCACTCCTGCCGCTGATCCCGGGCGCGCAGCAGGGCGAGACGGGTGGGATTATACATGCGGTGCAGCTGCGCGACGAAGACCAACGCTTCGGGCGAGAGGATGGTCTCGTAACCGGGCTGCATGGCGCCCTTGATCTCGACGCCGCGCAGGGCGGGATGGCTGGTGATGGCAGTGGACACGGGCAAAAGGCCTTTCATTCATCGGTGAAGCGGAAGGGAGTGAGACCACGCTGGCGTTCGTCAAAGGCCAGGTGGGCATTGGCGGGCGGCAGGCCGCGCTGGCGGCAGGCGGCGCGGTGGCAGGCGGCACAGCCGGGGCCAATGGGCGCGGCGGGACCATTCAGATCGATGCCGGCGCTCCACGACAGGGCGGGCGCATGGGCGATGGCACAGCCGATGCCGATGGCGAAACTGGGCCTGGCCCCGCCCCACGGCATGGCGGCGGTGCGCACGGTGCGCGCCAGGGTTAGGAAGCGCTGGCCATCCTCCAGCTCGACCATTTGGCGGCAGATTTCGCCGGGCCGATCAAAGGCGTGATAGACATGCCAGAGCGCGCAGCCACCGGTGATCGGCAAGGGGGACGGGCCAGGCGCAAAGCGCTTGGACATGGTGCCGGCGCGATCGATCCGGCAGAAGAAGAAGGGCACACCGCGCGCGCCGGGGCGGTGCAGCGTGGTGAGGCGATGCGCCACCTGTTCCAGCCCACGGCCGAACCGCGCCTGCAGCAATTCGACATCATAACCGGTCGCCTCACAGGCGGCGAGGAAGCGGGCATAGGGCATCAGCGTGGCGGCGGCGGCATATTTGCCCAGCGCCACGGTGGCGGCGCGGATGGCCAGCGGATCGCTGATGCCGGCGGCAGCGATGGTGGCGGCAATCTCGGCCTTCAACTCGATCAGCACCAGCTGCACGGCCGCCGCAAAGCCGCGGCTGGAGGCATCCAGCGATTCGGACAATTGCAGCTGGCGGGCGTGGAGATCGAGGCGGCGCAGATGCAGCGGCAGCACCTCCAGCGGCAGGGCGCGCACGGTGATGGCATGGCGGGCGCGCAGCCGTTCAACCACGGCGGCATTCAGATCGGGCACAGACAGGCGCAGCTCGTCGGCCAGCCGTTCGCAGGCTTCATCCAGGCTGTGAAAATAATTGCCGGCCCCATCCAGCATGGCAGCGACGGCCGCCAGCGGGCCGGGCGGCGGCGGTTGGGGCGTGACAGCGGGGGTGGCCGCGGCGAGTCGCAGCAGCGCGCTGGCGACGGCCGGCGACCGGGCGGCGAGATCGCGCAGTTCGGATTTCGGCACATCAATGCCGATCAGGCGCGGATCGGTGAAGAGTTTTGACAATTCGTCGACCAGCCCGCCATCGTCCCCACCGGTGAGGCTGCGGATATCGAGATCATAATTCTCGGCGAGCTTGAGCAGGAAACTGGCCGACAATGGCCGCTGATCCCGCTCTATCAGGTTGAGATAGCTGACAGAAACGCCCAGATCGCCGGCCATGCGGGTTTGGGTGAGGCCGCGGGCATTGCGCAGGCGGCGGATGCGCGCGCCGGCAAAGATCTTGCGGCCGCTGCCAAAGGCTTCGGGCAGCGCGGAATCGATCAAGGCGGCAGATTCTGTCAATGTATTTACAACTTCACAGGCTTTCGTGGCGAAATCGGCACATTTACACACGATTCTTTGACAGAACCGGGTTGACCGGGCCCTAGCCCAGGCGCAGGGCGTTGACAAGTTTTACGACGCGCTGCGGTGCAACATGGTTCGGCCGCAGCCCGCAAGAGTGAAAGGACCCGCGCATGACCTATCAAACCGAAGTGAACGCCGCTGCCGCCACCATCCATGGCAAGGCCGGGTGGGAATCGATCAGCGCCGAAAGCGTGGCGCGCATGCGCCTGCAGAACCGCTTCCAGTCCGGCCTCGACATCGCGCGTTACACCGCCGCGATCATGCGCCGCGACATGGCCGCCTATGATGCCGATCCGGCCAAATACACCCAGTCGCTGGGCTGCTGGCACGGCTTCATCGGCCAGCAGAAGCTGATTTCGATCAAGAAGCATTTCGGCACCACCGACAAGCGCTACCTCTATCTGTCCGGCTGGATGATCGCGGCGCTGCGCAGCGAATTCGGCCCGCTGCCCGACCAGTCGATGCACGAGAAGACCAGCGTGCCGGCCCTGATCGAAGAGTTGTACACCTTCCTGCGCCAGGCCGATGCCCGCGAACTGGGCGGCCTGTTCCGCGATCTGGATGGCGCCCGCGCCGCCGGCGATGCCGTGAAGGCCAAGGCGATCGAGCATCAGATCGACAATTTCCAGACGCATGTGGTGCCGATCATCGCCGACATCGATGCCGGGTTCGGCAATGCCGAGGCCACTTATCTGCTGGCCAAGAAGATGATCGAGGCCGGCGCCTGTGCCCTGCAGATCGAGAACCAGGTGTCTGACGAGAAGCAGTGCGGCCACCAGGACGGCAAGGTGACGGTGCCGCATGAGGACTTCGTCGCCAAGATCCGCGCCATTCGTTACGCCTTCCTGGAACTGGGCGTGGAAGACGGCATCATCGTTGCCCGCACCGATTCGCTGGGCGCCGGCCTGACCAAGCAGATCGCCTTCAGCACCACGCCGGGCGACATTGGTGACCAGTACAACAGCTACCTCGATTGCGACGAGATCGACGTGACCCAGGTGGGCAATGGCGACGTGGTGATCAGCCGTGATGGCAAGCTGCTGCGGCCCAAGCGCCTGCCGTCAAACCTGTTCCAGTTCCGCGCCGGTTCGGGTGAGGACCGCTGCGTGCTGGATTGCATCAACAGCCTGCAGAATGGCGCCGATCTGCTGTGGATCGAAACCGAAAAGCCCCACATCGGCCAGATCGCCGGCATGGTGAACCGCATCCGCGAAGTGATCCCCAGCGCCAAGCTGGTCTATAACAACAGCCCCAGCTTCAACTGGACGCTGAATTTCCGCCAGCAGGTTTATGATGCCTGGGTCGCCGCAGGCCAGGATGTGGGCGCCTATGACCGCGCCCGCCTGATGAGCGTGGATTATGACGCCACCGATCTGGCGCTTGAGGCCGATGAGCGCATCCGCACCTTCCAGCGCGATGCCGCAGCCCAGGCCGGCATCTTCCACCATCTGATCACCCTGCCGACCTATCACACCGCGGCCTTGTCCACCGACAATCTGGCCAAGGAATATTTCGGTGCGGCCGGCATGCTGGGCTATGTGAAGAATGTGCAGCGCGCCGAGATCCGCCAGGGCATTGCCTGTGTGAAGCATCAGAACATGTCGGGTTCGGACATTGGGGATGATCACAAGGAGTATTTCGCGGGCGAGGCGGCGTTGAAGGCTGGTGGCGCGCACAACACGATGAACCAGTTTGCTGCGTAGCGCGGCGCGCAAATAGCGCAGCTATTTGCCGACTCGCGCAAGCACGGCCAGCGAGCGAAAAGGGCGGGCCTTCCCCGCCCTTTTTGACTCGTCTGACGGCGCGGCTTTGCCGCGCTCTTCCTTCTCCCTTCCTTTCCATCCCAAGCAGACTCGGCGGCTCCGCCGCCGGCTGCGGCCGCCGGGCACCATCCGCAAGGTCTGCGCCCGTCCCGCCCCCTCCGCCTCGCGTCGCTCGGCACCTCCCCCGGAAGGGGAGGATCAGGAAAACCCACCCCCAGCCCCTCCCGCACGCGGGAGGGGAGAAACTACCGCGTGTTCGCCCGCCAGCGCTTGATCACCCGTTCCAGCATCTCCGCATCATCGCCGGTCTTCACCCACAATTCGCTGAACACCGGATCGTCGCTCATCGGGCGTTTGTGCGGTTCCAGATCATCCAGCCGCACGCGGATGGGGGCGGCGACGCCTTCGCCGGAGATGATGCACTCGCGGTTCCTGAGCGCCGGAATAGCTTCCAGCAGGCTGCGGCCGCCTTCGGGCAGGGCGTTGCGCACAAAGGCCTGATCGCGTTCGTTGTTCAGCCGCAGCGAGACGATGGTGCCGCATTGCGACAGCGCGCCTTCGGCCAGATCAGATGGGCGCTGGGTGACCAGACCCAGCGACACGCCATATTTGCGGCCTTCCTTGGCGATGCGTTCCAGCACGTCGCGCACCGGGCTTTGCTTGGAAATGCTGCGCGAGGGGATGTAGCGGTGGGCTTCCTCGCACACCAGCACCACCGGGCGGCGGCGTTCATCGCGCGACCATACGGCGAAATCGAACACGATGCGGCTGAGCACCGACACCACGGCACTCACCACCGATGTGGGCACGCCGGACAGATCGATCACCGAAATCGGCTTGCCCGCCACCGGCAGGCGCAGGATGCGGCCGATGAAATCCGCCATATTGTCGGTGGAATAGCGGCGATCGAACATGAACTGGGTGCGCGGATCGCGCATGATCTGTTCCAGCTTGCCCTTGATGCGCAGATAGTTGGTGGCGTTCTGGCTTTCGGAAATCTTGCCCATCTCGCTGTTCAGCGTATCGACCAGCACGGCCAGCAGATAGGGGATGGGCGTATCGGTGGTGATGCCCACGGAGCTGAGGGCATAAACCGATTTCATCCGGGCAATCTGCAGGCAGCGGGACAGGATATCCCGGTCCATCTCGCGCGCGGCGCCTTCGCTGGTGAGCAGCACCTCGCAATGTTCTTCGAAGTTGAGCAGCCAATAGGGCAGCTCAAGATTGTTCACGTTGAACACCATGCCGGTATCGGCAAAGGCCTTGGCATATTCGCCGTGCGGATCGATCATCACCACATGGCCTTCCGGCGCCTGTTCGATGATACGATGCAAAATCAGAGCGGTGGCGGTGGATTTGCCGGTGCCGGTGGAGCCCACGATGGCAAAATTCTTTGACAGGAACAGATCATAATAAACGGCGGCGCGCACCTGCCCGGTGGGGTAGACGATCCCCACCTGGATATGCGGTCGCTCATCGCCGGAAAACACCCGCGCGGTTTCCACGCTGTCGGTGGGCAGGGCCAGATCGCCGGCGCGCGGATAGGTGCCAACACCGCGGCGGAAGCGGGACAGGCGGCCATCGTCATCGATTTCGGCTTCGCCCACCATGTCGACCATGCCGACAGCGACGCCGCTCTGTTGTTCGATGGTGCGCAGCGTGCCGATGACATAAAGACCCTGGCTTTCCACCTTGATCAGGCTGCCCAGCATGCCGGTGGAGGCGAGCACGCCATCGGCATCGCCCTTCAACCGGGCGGCGGCCGCCGAATCGATGGCCAGCTGCAGCTGCCCGGCACTGACGGCGACAACCTGCCCGATGATCCTGTCTGCCTGCATGCTGGTCCTCCTGCGCCCAGACTTGGCACGCGGGCGGTTAAGAAAGGCTTCGCCCCCTCCCATATTGCCGCGATTGCCAGCGGCAAGGTGACAGGCCACGATGCGCAAAACCAAAGGGGAGGATGAACATGACCGGCATATATCCGCACGACATCGTGGCGACAGGCCTGGGCTTTCCGGAAGGGCCGGTGGCCATGGCCGATGGCAGCGTGCTGGTGGTGGAAATCCGCCCCGGCCGCATCACCCGCATCCACCCAGATGGCCGCACGGAGACGGTGGCCGAACCCGGCGGCGGGCCGAACGGCATGGCGGTGGGGCCGGATGGCGCGCTCTATGTGTGCAACAACGGTGGGTTCGAATGGTATGAACAGGATGGCATCCTGCTGCCCGGCAATGCCGCCAAGGATTATACCACGGGCCGCATCGAGCGGATCGACATCGCCACCGGGGCGGTCACCCGCCTCTATGACAGCTGTGATGGCCACCAGCTGTCTGGCCCGAACGATATCGTGTTCGATGCCCTTGGCGGTTTCTATTTCACCGATCTGGGCAAGCATTTCGATCACCACACCGATGCCGGCGGGCTCTTCTATGCCCTGCCCGATGGGTCCAGCATCACCCGCCTGATCCACGGGCCGGACTTGAACGGCGTGGGCCTCAGCCCGGATGGCAAGACCGTCTATGCCGCCTCCACCAGCCGGCGCGTGGTGCTGGCCTTTGATATCGTGTCGCCCGGCGTGCTGGCACCCGAACCGCTGCCGGCGGTGCCCGGCCGCTTTGTCACCACGTGGGCCAACAAGACCTATCTCGATTCGCTGGCGATCGAGGCCAATGGCAATATCGCGCAGGCCACCCTGATCGAAAGCGCCGGCATCACCAGCATCGATCCGACGACGGGCGCGCAGGAATATTTCCCCTTCCCCGATCTGCTCACCACCAACATCTGCTTTGGCGGGGCGGACATGATGGATGCCTGGGTGTGCCTGTCGACCACCGGCAAGCTCGCCAAGTGCCGCTGGCCACGGCCGGGGCTGAAACTGAATTACAACGCCTGATGCTGCTCAGCGCCAACGGGCTGGAGTTCGCCTGCGATGTGGCGGGCGACGGCCCGGACGTGGCGCTGTGCCTGCACGGCTTTCCCGAATCGCGCTTTTCCTGGCGCTATCAATTGCCGGTGCTGGCCGAGGCAGGCTGGCGGGCGGTGGCGCCGGATTTGCGCGGCTATGGCGGGTCCAGCCGGCCTGAAGGCAAATCGGCCTATCACATCGATCATCTCGTCGATGATGTGATCGGCATGTTTGATGCACTCAAACCCCGGCGCCGGCTGTTGGTGGCGCATGATTGGGGCGCGGTGATCGCCTGGGTGGTGGCGATGCGCCGCGCGGTGCCGCTGGATGGCCTGATCATCATGAACGTGCCGCACCCGACGGTGTTTCGCGATCTGATCGCCCATTATTGGCGACAGCGGCTGAAGAGCTGGTATGTCGCCTTCTTCCAGATCCCCGGCCTGCCGGAATTTCTGCTGCGCCAGCGCCGGGCCGAAGGCATCGCCAACGCCTTTCTGAACATGGCGGTGAACAAGGCGATGTTTCCGCCCGAGGTGCTCGAAGTCTATCGCCAGAACGCCCTGATCCCCGGCGCGCTGACGGCGATGATCAACTATTACCGCGCCAATCTCGACCTGCTGGACGAGGTCGCCCCGCAAATCACCGTGCCGACGCTGATGCTATGGGGCGAGGAGGACAAGGCGCTCGATCTGAAACTGACCGAAGGCTATGGCCGCCATGTCCGGGATTTCACGCTGCGGCGCTTTCCGGGCGTGAGCCACTGGGTGCAGCAGGAAGCGCCGGACGCGGTGAATGCGGCGATGCTGGATTGGCTGGGGGTGAAGGGGTTGGCGGGCTGAGACTGGCGCTTGTGGTGAGGCCCACCCCCGACCCCTCCCGCAAGCGGGAGGGGAGAAGAGATCAACAGGCGCACACGGCTCCCCTCCCGCTTGCGGGAGGGGCTGGGGGTGGGGGTGGGGGTGGGAAAATCAGTGCGCATCCCCCCAAGACGCGCCATGCCCAATCTCCACACCCAGCGGCACGGACAGGTCAACCAGCGGCCGGTGCGCACCCGCCATCACGGCACGGATCACCGGCTTGGCGGCCTCCACCTGCGCCTCCGGCACTTCGAACACCAGTTCGTCGTGCACCTGCAGCAGCATCTTCACGTCTGATAGCCCCGCATCACGCAAAGCGCCCGGCATCTGCACCATGGCCCGCTTGATGATGTCCGCCGCCGTCCCCTGCACGCGGGCGTTGACCACGGCGCGTTCGGAAAAGGCGCGCTCGCCCTGGTTCTTGGAGAGGATCAAAGGCGCGTGGCATTTGCGGCCGAACAGTGTGGTGACAAAGCCGGCCTCCTTCGCAAAGGCAATCGTCTCGGCCATGTAGTTTCGGATGCCGGGAAAGCGGCTGAAATAGAGCTCGATATAGCGCGCTGCCTCGCCGCGATCGATGCCCAGCCGCGCCGCCAGACCGAAGGCGGAAATGCCGTAGATGATCGAGAAGTTGATCGTCTTCGCCCGCGCGCGGGTGTCGCGGTCGACATGGCCGAACACCTCGCGGGCGGTGAGCGCGTGGACATCCTCCCCCGCCGCATAGACCGCCTTCAATTCCGGCACATCGGCAATATGCGCCACCAGCCGCAATTCGATCTGGTTATAGTCCGCCGCCATGATGACATTGCCCGGCGCCGCCACAAAGGCATGGCGGATGCGGCGGCCCAGTTCGGTGCGGATCGGGATATTCTGCAGATTGGGATCGTTGGACGAAAGCCGGCCGGTGGAGGTGGCGGCCAAGTGGAAATTGGTGTGCACCCGGTCGGTCTGCGGGTTGATCTGGGCCTGCAGCGCATCGGTGTAGGTGGATTTCAGCTTTGAATGCTGGCGCCAGTCGATCACCTTTTGGGCAATCGGCGCGCCCTCCTCCGCCAGCCGTTCCAGTTCGCTGGCGTCGGTGGTCCAGGCCCCGGTCTTGCCCTTCTTGCCGCCTTTATAGCCCAGCCGGTCGAACAGGATCTCGCCCAATTGCTTGGGGCTGCCGATGGTGAAGGGGCCGCCGGCCAGTTCGTGAATCTCGCCCTCCAGCCGGGCGATCTCGACTTCATACAGCGAAGACAGCCGGGCCAGTTCGGCGCGGTCCACCTTGATGCCGGCCATTTCCATCTGCGCGATCACCGGCAGCAAGGGCCGGTCCACCTGTTCATGGATGGCGGTCACCTGTTCGCGCCACAGCCGGCGGCGGAAGCCCTGCCACAGCCGCAGCGTCACGTCGGCATCCTCGGCGGCATAGTCGGTGGCCTTGCGCAGATCGACTTCGGCAAAGCTTTTCAGCCCCTTGGCGACATCCTTGTAGGCGATTGGCGTGTGGCCAAGATGGCGGGCGGACAGATCATCCATGCCATGGTTCCAGCGCCCGGCATCCAGTGCATAGCTCAGGAGCATCGTGTCATCATAAGGCGCCAGCACCGGCACGCCGTGGCGCTTGAGCACGATCAGATCATATTTCAGATTCTGGCCGATCTTGAGCAGCGACGGATCCGCCAGCAGCGGGTTCAGCCGCGCGATCACGTCCTGCATCGGCAGCTGCGGCGGCCGTTCGGCAAACATGCC
>JAIXQY010000141.1 GCA_027485485.1 Sphingomonadales bacterium
GTGAAGCCCAGCAGCTCACGGCCAAAGCCCACGCCAAAGGCTTCGATCTTCGTGTTGAAAAACCGCCCGGCCAGATAATGGCCGCCTTCGTGCACCACCACCAGCAGGGCGATCATGCCCACGAAACTGGCCAGGGTGAACAACAGGCCCGGCTGTTCCAGCATCGGCAACGGGTTCATGCGGCGCGCGCCTGCACCAGCGACCGCGCAACATCGCGGGCGGCAGCATCAACGGCCACCACCTCTTCCAATGTTTCAACCCGGCCCGATGGCACCATCGCCAATGTCTCCGCTACGATCGCATCGATATCAAGGAAGCCGGCTTGCCCTGCGATGAACGCCGCCACGGCAATTTCATTGGCGGCGTTCAGGATGCACGGCGCGCTGCCGCCCGCCCGCATCGCCGCCCAGGCCAGGGCGAGGCAGGGGAACCGCTCCAGATCGGGCTTTTCAAAGCTCAGATTGGCCACGGCGGCGAAATCCAGCCGCTGTGCCGGGGTGGCGATGCGTTCGGGCCAGCCCATGGCATAGGCGATGGGAATGCGCATGTCGGGGCTGCCCAATTGCGCCAGCACACTGCCATCGCGATATTCCACCATCGAATGGATCACCGATTGCGGGTGGACGATCACATCAAGCTGTTCCACCGAAACCGGGAACAATTGCGCCGCCTCGATCAGTTCCAGCCCCTTGTTCATCAAGGTGGCGCTGTCGATGCTGATCTTGGCGCCCATGCTCCATGTGGGGTGCTTGCAGGCATCGGCCACGCTCACGCCGCGCATCGCCTCGCGGCTGCGGGCGCGGAACGGGCCGCCGCTGGCCGTCAGGATCACGCGCTCCACCTGGGACGGATCATCGTGCGGGAACACCTGGAAAATCGCATTATGCTCGCTGTCCACCGGCAGCAGCGTGGCGCCATGGGCCTTGGCCGCCGCGGTCACCACCGGGCCGGCGCAAACCAGCGTCTCCTTGTTGGCAATGCCGATCTGCGCGCCGCGCCGCACCGCCGCCATGGTGGGGGCCAGGCCCGCCGCGCCCACAATGGCCGTCACCACGATTTCGGCATCGCGGGCGGCCGCATCCACCAGCGCGCCGGGCCCGGCGCCTGAGTCAATCCCGCTGCCGGCCAGCGCGGCTTTCAGCGCATCGCCCTTCGTGGCATCGGCAATGGCGGCAAAGCGCGCCCCACAGGCCCGCGCTGCCGCAGCCAGTGCGGCCACATCGCTGCCGGCGGTCAACGCCTCCACCTGCCAACGGCCGGGGTTGCGCGCCACCAGATCCAGCGCCTGGCTGCCCACCGATCCGGTGGCGCCCAAGATCGTCAGACTGCGCGTCATCCCGCCCATCCCGTCGCTGCAAAAATGCCGGCCCCGGCCACCGCCACCGGCACCAGGCCATCCAGCCGGTCCATCACCCCGCCATGGCCGGGCAGGATCGTGCCGCTGTCCTTCACGCCGCACCGGCGCTTGAGCCAGCTTTCATACAGATCGCCCAAAATCGACACCACCGCCAGCGGCAGGGCCAGCAGCGCCAGCCGCAGCGCGCCGGCTGTGTTGGCATAGCCGGGCCACCACAGCATCAGCAGCAGCGCCGCCGCCAGCGCGCCGACCAGGCCGCCCATGGCACCGCTCCACGTCTTGTTCGGGCTGATCGCCGGTGCCAGCTTGGGGCCGCCCAGGGCGCGCCCGGTGAAATAGGCGGCGATATCGGCACCCCACACCACCAGCATCAGCAACAGCGTGGCATAAAGCCCCCACCCCTGCCCGCGCAGCCACACCAGCGCGATGCCCGGCAGGCCGCAATAGAGCAGGCCGATCGCCGCCGGCCGGCCGGCACCGCGCGCCAGCTTGCCGGCCAGGATCATCAATATCCCCGCCGCGCCGCCCAGCAGCATCAGGCCTTCGTTGGGGTTCTGCAGCACCGCCGTGATCCACAGCGTCAGCGCCAGCATGGCCAGGCCGATGCGGCGCACCGGCAACGGCAGGCGGTGCATGTTGCTCCATTCCACCCACAGCAACAGCACGGCCACCGCTGCCAATGCGGCAAAGGCCATGCCGCCAAACCACAGCGCCGCGACCGCCAGCGCCACCAAAGCCACGCCCGTGACGATCCGCTTTGGCAGTTCGCCCATCAACGACCCCCGAAGCGGCGTTCGCGGCGGGAAAACTCCGCCAGGGCCGCGGCCAGCGCCGGGCCATCGAAATCCGGCCACAGGGTTTGCGTCACCAGAAATTCGGCATAGGCCGATTGCCAGAGCAGGAAGTTGGACAGCCGCAATTCGCCCGATGTGCGCAGCACGGCATCGGGCAACGGCAGACTGGCGGTATCCAGCCGGGCTTCCAGGGCCGCCGGCGTGATGCCGTCCACCGCCATCCGCCCGGCCACCACATCCTCGGCCAGGCTGCGCGCGGCGCGGGCCAGTTCGGCCTGGCCGCCATAGTTCAACGCCATCACCAGCCGCAGGCCCTGGTTGCCGGCGGTGCGTTCCCGCGCCCGTTCCAGCTGTTCAACCAGATCCGGCTTCAACGCGCGCCAATCGCCGATGAAATCCAGCCGCACATTGTTGCGGTGCAGATTGTCGATCTCATGCTGCACATAATGTTTCAGCAAGCCCATCAGATCGCCCACCTCTTCGGCCGGGCGCTTCCAGTTCTCGCTGGAAAAGGCATAAAGCGTGAGCACTTCGATGCCGAGGCCGGGCGCGGCCTCCACCACGCGGCGCACAGCTTCCACGCCCTCGCGGTGGCCGGCGATGCGCGGCAGGCGCCGGGCCTTGGCCCAGCGGCCATTGCCATCCATGATGATCGCCAGGTGCCGGCACGCGCCGGCGCCATCATCAGCCATCGGGGCGGCCGCTGCCGTCACCGGCCAAGGATTTCCTTTTCCTTGGCGGCCACGGCGGCATCAATGTCCACCATCGCCTTGTCGGTGATCTTCTGCACATCGGTTTCCAGGCGCTTCTGCTCGTCCTGGCTGATCTTGCCCTTCTTCTCGGCGGTCTTCAGGGCTTCCATGCCGTCGCGGCGCACGTTGCGGGCGGCAATCTTGGCCTTTTCGGCATAGGTGCCGGCCAGCTTGACCATTTCCTTGCGGCGATCCTCGGTCATGTCAGGGATCGGCAGACGCAGGGTCTGGCCATCGGTGATCGGGTTCAGGCCCAGCCCGGCGGAGCGGATGGCCTTTTCCACCGGCGTCACCGATGAACGGTCCCACACCTGCACCGACAACATGCGCGGTTCCGGCGCCGTGACGGTGGCCACCTGGTTCAGCGGCATCAGCGCGCCATAGATTTCCACCTGCACCGGATCGAGCATGCTGGTGTTGGCCCGGCCGGTGCGCAGGCCGGACAGATCATGCTTCAGCGCGTCGATCGCGCCGGTGGTGCGGCGCTCCAGATCGGCCTTGAACGGGCCGGCTTCGAATTCAGCCATGGGTCAATCCTTCCTCATGTCCACCCACCGTCGTTGAAACGCCCTGCCCGGCCAGCACGCGGGCCAGATTGCCGGGCTCCCGGATGTTGAACACCACGATGGGGATATTGTTGTCACGGCACAAGGACACGGCAGCCGCGTCCATCACCTTCAGATTGTCGGCCAGCACCCGGTCATAGCCGATGCGGTCGAACCGTGTGGCGGCCGGGTTGGTCTTGGGGTCGCTGTCATAAACGCCGTCCACGCTGGTGCCCTTCAACAGGACATCGCATTTCATTTCCGATGCGCGCAGCGCTGCGCCACTGTCGGTGGTGAAATAGGGCGCACCCACGCCGGCGGCAAAAATCACCACCCGGCCCTTTTCCAGATGCCGCTTTGCCCGGCGCAGGATCAGGGGTTCGCACACCTGGTTCATCTGCAAGGCCGATTGCACCCGGGTGGACACCCCGATGGCTTCCAGCGCATCCTGCATGGCCAGCGCGTTCATCACCGTGGCCAGCATGCCCATATAATCGGCGGTGCCGCGATCCATGCCCTTGGCGGCACCGGCCATGCCGCGAAAGATGTTGCCGCCGCCAATCACCAGGCAGATTTCATGCCCGGCATCCTTGGCCGCCTTCACCTCGCCCGCCACCCGCGCCACCGTCGCCGGATCGATGCCGAACGATTGGTCGCCCATGGCGGCCTCGCCGGAAAGCTTCAACAGGATGCGCTTGAAACTGGCCATGATCCCCCGATTGTCCTGCCGTCTGCTGCCGCTAGGTCACTAGCCGTGTGTGGCGGCGCTGCCAAGCGGCGCGAATGAAAAAGCGCAGGCGCCATCACCCACCCACAAAAAGGGCGGGCGCAAGGATGCCCCCGCGCCCGCCCCATTTGGCTTTGGTCGATTACAGGCCGGCGGCCGCAGCGACTTCGGCGGCGAAATCGCTCGCCTGCTTCTCGATGCCTTCGCCCAGCTGCATGCGCACAAAACCCTTCAGCGTGATGGGCGTGCCGGCGGCCTTGGCAGCCGCGGCAACCACATCGCCAACCTTGGTCTTGCCGTCGATCACGAACACCTGATGCATCAGGGTCGATTCCTGGGCGAACTTGCGCACGCCGCCTTCGATCATCTTTTCGATGATTTCGGCCGGCTTGCCGCTGCCGGCGGCCTTTTCACGGGCAATGGCGCGCTCACGTTCGATCAGGGTGGGATCCAGGCCGGCTTCGTCCAGCGCCAGCGGGCTGGCCGCGGCCACATGCATGGCGATCTGCTTGGCCAGCGGTTCCAGCACGTCGGCGGGAGCGGCCGATTCCAGGCCAACCAGCACGCCGATGCGGCCGATGCCGCTGGCAACGGCGTTGTGCACATAAGAGGCGATCACGCCCTCGCTCACCGCCAGCGTCTGGGTGCGGCGCAGCGACTGCTGCTCGCCGATGGTGGCGATGTTGGTGGTCAGCTTGTCAGCCACCGTGCCTTCGCCGCCGGGGAAGGGCAGCGCGGCCAGCGCGGCGATATCGGCACCGGTTTCCAGCGCCAGCGCCGTCACGGTGGTGACGAACGACT
Organism: Sphingomonadales bacterium; assembly: GCA_027485485.1. Classification (GTDB taxonomy): domain Bacteria; phylum Pseudomonadota; class Alphaproteobacteria; order Sphingomonadales; family Sphingomonadaceae; genus Sandarakinorhabdus. The sequence goes on from JAIXQY010000141.1 coordinate 4,977, forward strand.
GGAAGGTTTCGTTCTTGGCGACGAAATCGGTTTCGCTGTTCACTTCCACGGCCACGCCGCGCGTGCCGGCAACGGCAACGCCCACCAGGCCTTCGGCGGCGGTGCGGCCGGCCTTCTTGGCGGCCGAAGCCAGGCCCTTGGCGCGCAGCCAATCCACCGCGGCTTCCATGTCGCCAGCGGTTTCGGCCAGGGCCTTCTTGCAATCCATCATGCCTGCGCCGGTCTTGTCGCGCAGATCCTTCACCATAGCGGCGGTGATATCAGCCATGGGCTGTTCCTTTCGGGTTGAACTGGGCAGCCTTTGCCGCGCCAATGTGAAATGCTTGTGACAAGAGGCCGGATGCGCAGCGCACCCGGCCTCCCGTTGATTGGGGCCAGTGCCTCAGGCGGCGGGCTGGGCGTCTTCCGCCAAGGCTTCAGCCACCGGGGCCTCGGCCAGGAATTCGACCGGCGCTTCGTCCATCGCGCCCAGATCCACGCCCATATCGGCCGCACGGCCCTGGCGGGCATCGATCACGGCATCGGCAATGGCGTTGACATAGAGCTGGATGGCGCGGCTGGCGTCATCATTGCCCGGCACCGGGAAGGCGATGCCGCTGGGATCGGTGTTGGAATCGAGGATGGCCACCACCGGGATACCCAGCACATTGGCTTCCTTGACGGCCAGTTCTTCCTTGTTGACGTCGATGATGAAGATCACTTCCGGCAGGCCGCCCATGTCGCGGATGCCGCCCAGCGAGGCTTCGAACTTGTCGCGCTCACGCGTCAGCTTGAGCACTTCCTTCTTGGTGAAGCCGGTGGTGTCACCCGACAGGGTTTCCTCAAGCTGCTTGAACTTGCGGATCGAGCCCGAGATGGTCTTCCAGTTGGTGAGCATGCCGCCCAGCCAACGGTGGTTGACATAATGCTGGCCGCAGCGGCGGGCGGCTTCGGCGATCGGGTCCTGCGCCTGGCGCTTGGTGCCGACAAACAGCACCTTGCCGCCATGCTGCACCGAAGCGCGCACGAAATCGAGCGCACGGGCAAACAGCGGCACGGTCTGCGACAGATCGATGATGTGGACGCCGTTGCGATCGCCAAAGATGTAAGGCTTCATCTTCGGGTTCCAGCGATGCGTCTGGTGGCCGAAATGGGCGCCGGCTTCAAGCAATTGCGCCATGGTAACGACGGGAGCCGCCATGATATCTAACCTCCGGTTGAGCCGCCGCGGGGGAGTGACAAGGCATGAGTGCCCGGCACCGGATATGTCCCCCCGCGTGGGGTTTGGGAGTGGCGCGCTTAGCGAAGCGGGGCGGCGGCGTCAAGCGGGGCAAGGCGTTTCCACAAGAGCCACGTCATGCTGAACTTGTTTCAGCATCCATGGCGCGCCTGTGCCCCGCAGCGTGAGCCGGGTGGTGCTAACGCCCATGGATGCTGAAACAAGTTCAGCATGACGGGTGCTTGCGATGAAGAATGCGCCTATTTGGCTGGCATCACCTTCAGCAGCTTGCCGTCCACCGCATCGGTGACCAGATACAGCTCGCCGGCCGGGCCTTCGACCACGTCGCGGATGCGCTCCTTGCGGTCGGTGAGCAGCCGCTCCTCGCCCACCACCTTGTCATTCTTCAGCACCAGCCGCACCAGCGCGGTGGAGCGCAGGCCGCCGACCAGGATATTGCCCTTGTATTCCGGCATCGCCTTGCCGCTGTAAAACACCATGCCCGACGGCGCGATCACCGGGTCCCAATAATAGACCGGCTGTTCCATGCCCTTGGCCTGGGTCGCGCTCTCCGAAATCGGCTTGCCGCTATACTCCTCGCCATAGGTGATGCTGGGCCAGCCATAATCCTTGCCCTTGGTGATCAGGTTCAGCTCGTCGCCGCCCTGGGGCCCGTGCTCCACTTCCCACAGCCGGCCCCTGGCATCCAGCGCCGCGCCCTGCACGTTGCGGTTGCCATAGCTCCAGATTTCCGGCCGCACGCCGGGCTTGCCCACGAAGGGATTGTCGCTGGGGATCGAGCCATCCCGGTTCATCCGCACGATCTTGCCGAGCAGACTGTCAAGCTTTTGCGCCTGCATGCGGCCGGGCAGGATGGAGCGTTCGCCCAGCGTGATGATCAGCGTGCCATCCCTGGGGAACAGCATGCGGCCACCATAATGCTGGGTGGCGTCCAGCGTTGGCAGCTGCCGGAAAATCACCTGCACATCGCGCATCATGGTGCCGACCAGATGCCCGCGCGCCACCGAAGTGCCATTGCCGCCCTCACGCGGCTCGGCATAGCTCCAATAGATCCAGCCGTCGCCGGGATTGGCCACGCCCAGCATGCCGCCCTGGTTGCGGGTGTCGGTGGCCGGCGTGCCGGTCACCGCCTGCTTGATGCCGCTGGTACCAACGATGGTCAGCCGGCCGGCAGCCTTTTCGCTGACCAGAAACATCCCGCCGTCCAGCAGCGCGATGCCCCATGGCTTGTTGAGCCCGCTGGCCAGTTCGGTCACCGCCAGGCGGGTTTTTGACACCACAGCCTCGGCGCGGGTCTGGCCGGCAAAGGCCGGGGATTTTTCCGGCACATTGGGCGGCGCCTGCACCACTGGCGCGGCGATGGCGGGCGCAGCGATCAGGGCGGCGATGATGAACAGGCGGGTCATGGGCAGGCTCCTCTGCAAACAGGCAATGCCGGGTTATGGCACCACGTTCAAGGACGTGGATGCCGCGTCCGGCACGCAGCGGGTCAAGCGCCCCGCCTCATTTCCCGCCAGCGGCTTCCAGTGCCTGCAATTTCGCCGCCTGCTGGCCAACATAGGCCCGCACCGCTTCCACCTGGGCCGGGTTGTACCAGCGGCTGAAGGCGATCATGCCATTGGCCTTGAGCGCGCCATCATGCACCACGGCCTTCCAGGCTTCGGCATCGGTCAACACGCCGGAGCGGCGCAGATCGGGCAATATGCCCGAGGCATGGGCATCGGGGCCATGGCAGAAGGCACAGTTGGCGCTGTAGATGGCGGCGCCTTCACTCACCTGGGCCGGGGTGAACATGTCCTTGGGCGGATTGGCTGCCGCAAACACCGGTTCGGTTGCCTTTGGCAGGGCCGCCTTGCCGCCCAGCTTGAACACCAGCACCCGGCCATTGCGGGCGTCGCGCGGATCATCAAAGGCCGCGGTGAGCGGGAAGGCCCCGCCATACCCAACCATGATCGCCACATATTGCTGGCCCTTCACGGCATAGCTGATGGCCGGCGCGATGATGCCGGTCTGCGCCTTGAAGTTCCACAGCTTGGTGCCGGTGCTGGCGTTGAAGGCCTGGAAATCGCCGGCGCCATTGCCCTGGAACACCAGGTTGCCGGCGGTGGCCAGCGTGCCGCCGTTCCACGGACCATCATAGGTGACTTCCCAGGCCGGCTTCTGCGCCACGGGATCCCACGCGATCAGCTTGCCCTTCAACGATGCCTTGATCGCCTTGAACTGCGCCCGATCGTCCGGCACCGAACCGGCATCGATGTTGATGCCCAGGTTCCACGCGCCTTCGCGCCGTTCAAACCCGGCCTGCGCCAGATACATCTGCGGGATTTCCTGCGCCGGCAGATAGACGAGGCCGGTGCGCGGGGAAAAGCTCATCGGATGCCAGTTGTGCGCGCCCAGCGGCGACGGCATCACCAGCGCGCCGGCGGTTCGGAAGCGCGCTTCCGGCACCTCGATCGGGCGGCCGGTCTTCAGGTCTACGCCGGTTGCCCAAGTCTGGGTGGCAAAGCTCTTGGCCGAAATCAGCTGGCCATTGGAACGGTCGATCACATAGAAAAAGCCGTTCTTCGGCGCCTGCATCAGCACCTTGCGCGGCTTGCCTTCGATCATCAGCGTCGACAGGATGATGGGCTGGGTGGCGGTATAATCCCAGGTCTCGCCCGGCGTGCCCTGATAATGCCAGAGATATTCGCCTGTTTCGGGTTTGAGCGCCAGCACCGACGACGGGAAGAGATTGTCGCCCTTGCCTTCCGAGCGGATCATGTGGTTCCACGGGCTGCCATTGCCCACGCCGATATAGAGCTGATCCAGCTCCTGATCATAGACGATGGCATCCCAGGCAGTGCCGCCAGCGCCGCCCTTCCAGAATTCGCCAAACCAGGTGGGTGCCGCCTTGCCGGCCAGCACGCTGTCTGATGCTTCGCCATCGGGGCCGTTGGCCGGATTGCCCGGCACCGTGAAGAAGCGCCATTTCTTCTTGCCGCTCATCGCATCATAGGCGGTGACATAGCCGCGCACACCCAGTTCGGCGCCGCCGTTGCCGATGATCACCATGCCCTTCACCACGCGCGGGGCGCCGGTGATCGTGTAAGGCTTGGTGGTATCGGTGAAGGTTTGCGTGGACCATTTCTGCTTGCCGGTATCGGCATCCAGCGCGATCAACCGGCCATCCAGCGCCGCCACAAACACCAGGCCGTTCCACACCGCGACACCGCGATTGACGACATCACAGCAGGCACTGTGGCCGCGCGCCTTGTCCACCTTGGGATCGAAGCGCCACTTCACCTTGCCGGTGACGGCATCCAAAGCCATCACGTTCGACCAGCTGGTGCTGGTGTACATGGTGCCATCCACCACGATCGGCGTGGCTTCCTGGCCGCGGTTGGTGGGCAGATCGGCATACCAGGCCAGGCCCAGCTGCTTCACATTGTCGGCGCTGATCTGGGTGAGATCGGCAAAACGCTGCTCGGCATAGCTGCCACCGTGCGTCATCCAGTTGCCCGGCTCGCTGCGGGCATTGGCCAGCCGCTGCGAATCCACCCCGCGCACACCGCTGCCGGGGCCACCAGAAACGGCACCGGCACCGGCAAGCAGGCTTGCCGTGGCCAACAGGCCAACGGCCAGAGTCATTGTGCGCATGATATTCTCCCCAACACGTCTTTGAAACAGAGACTATGGGTGTGGGGGAATGTTGCAAGCTTGATATTATCGCAGGCCCGCCACCAGAGCGGGCGCGGCGGCCGCCCGGCTTACTGGCTGGTGCCGCTGGTCGCCTGGGCAGCAGCGGGCTTGGCCGGAGTCTGCTGCGCCTGTTCCTGCTTGGCCTTCGCCGCAGCCATCGCCTTGGCCTGGGCCGCCTTGGCCTTGGCCTGCTGCAAATACACGATATCGGCGTGGCGCTGGGCCAGCACCGGCGTGGCGAGCGTGGCACACAGCACAGCGGCGAGAGCAAGACGGGTCATCGCGACATCCTTTCCTTCCATCATTACTGCATCGTAATGTTGCAGATCCGGAGAGAAATTTCAAGATCGCGGCAGCAAAAAACGCACAATCGCGCGTTGGCAGCGTCATTTTCGCGGGAACTCCGCCTGAAAATTGCAAAATCCTGCCAGCAGATGCTGTATCAGCCCTGCTAGGCCGGCAGCGGCAGGCTGTTCACCCAGGCGTTGAATGCCACCACCAGCCCGGCCACCACCATCAATATGGCCTTGGTGCGGTTACCACCCGGCTGCTGCGCCAGCCACACGCCGCCCAGCACCAGCGCCAGCGCCGCCACCAGCGCCAGCCCGGTGATCGGGGTGATCTCGCCCGGCATCACACCAACGCGCGCTTGATCGCCGCCTGCCACTGCGCGCGGCGCGCACCGCGCGTGCTGGCATCGGTGGCGGGGTGGAAGCTGCGATCGGCGGCGGCCATGGCCGCGGCGGCGGCCTCCAGATCGGCAAACACGCCGGCGCCCACGCCGGCCAGCATCGCCGCGCCCATCGCCGTGGTTTCAATCACCCGCGGCCGTTCTACCACCAGGCCCAGGCTGTCGGCCAGATCCTGGCACAGCCAGTTGTTGGCCACCATGCCGCCATCGACGCGCAGCCGCGCTGCCGCCACGCCATCGGCGGCCAGCGCATCCACCAGATCGGCGGTCTGCTGGCCCTGCGCTTCCAACGCGGCGCGCACGATGTGGGCACGGGTGGTGCCGCCCGACAGGCCGCAGATCACGCCGCGCGCATCGGGTTCCCAATAGGGTGCGCCCAGCCCGGCCAGCGCCGGCACGAAACTCACGCCGCCATTGTCGGCCACGCTCTGCGCCAGTGCTTCCGATTCGGCGCTGGTGGCGATGATGCCAAGCCCGTCGCGCAGCCATTGCACCGCCGATCCCGCCACAAAGATCGCGCCTTCCAGGGCATAAGCCGGCTTGCCATCCAGCCGCCACGCCACGGTGGAGAGCAGACGGTTGGTCGATATCGGGGCCACGGCGCCGGCATGGGCCAGCAGGAAACAGCCGGTGCCATAAGTGGCCTTCAGCGCGCCGGCCGTAAGGCAGCCCTGGCCGATTGCGGCGGCTTGCTGATCGCCGGCGGCACCGGTGATTGGCAGGCTGTGGCCGGCGATGGTCGCGGTGGCCAGTGCGCCGGCACAATCGACGATGGCCGGCAGGGCGGCGCGCGGCACACCGAACAGTGCGATCAGCTCATCATCCCAGGTGCAGCTGGCCAGATCCATCAACAGGGTGCGGCTGGCGTTGGTGGCATCGGTGACGTGGGCAACACCGCCCGACAATTTCCAGATCAGCCAGCTTTCCACCGTGCCCACCGCCAGCCGGCCGTCGCGCGCCGCGTCGGCCACCGCCGGCCAATTGTCCAGCGCCCAGCGGATCTTGGTGGCGGAGAAATAGGGATCGAGCAGCAGGCCGGTCCTGGCCTGCACGCGCGCCTCAAGCGCCGGATCAGCAGCCTTGAGGCCGGCGCAATAATCGGCGGTGCGCCTGTCTTGCCACACGATGGCGTGGCTCAGGGGTTCGCCCGTGGTGCGATCCCAGAAGCAGATGGTTTCGCGCTGGTTGGTGATGCCGATGGCGGCGATGCGCGCCACGCCCACGCTGGCCACCACCTCTTCCAGGCAGGCGCGCGACAGCTCCCAGATCTCGCCGGCATCATGCTCCACCCAGCCGTTGGCCGGATAATGCTGGGTCATCGGGCGGCCGGCGCTGGCGATGATCTCGCCTTCGCCCGAAAAGGCGATGGCGCGGGTGGAGGTGGTGCCGGCATCAAGCACGAGCAGGATCTGGTCTATCATGTCGCCTTTTCTATGGCAGCAAACGCCGTTAGGGAAGGCGCGTGAGCGACCTCAACACCATATTTGATCTTGCCATCATCGGCGCCGGCATCAATGGCGCCGGCATCGCCCGGGATGCCAGCGGGCGCGGCCTGTCGGTGGCGGTGCTGGATGGCGGCGATATCGGTGGGGCCACCTCATCAGCCTCCACCAAGCTGATCCACGGCGGCCTGCGCTATCTCGAATATTATGCCTTCGGGCTGGTGCGCAAGGCGCTGGCCGAGCGTGAGGTGCTGCTGGATATCGCGCCGCACATCACCTGGCCGCAGCCCTTCGTGCTGCCGCACGCGCCGGGCATGCGGCCGGAATGGCTGCTGCGGCTGGGCACCCTGCTGTATGACAATCTGGCCCGCCGCCAGGTGATGCCGGGTTCGGAACGCATCGATCTACGCCGGGAACGCGCCGGCCGAGCGCTGTCGAGCGAGTATCGCAACGCCTTCCGCTATTGGGATGGCTGGGTGGATGATGCCCGGCTGGTGGTGGAAAATCTGAAGGATGCACGGGCGCGGGGCGCGCTGGTGCTGCCGCGCACCCCGGTGACCCGTGCCGAGCGGGTGGACGGGCTGTGGCAGCTCACGCTGGGCGAAGGCCGCACGCTGCGCGCCCGCCGGCTGATCAACGCCGCCGGGCCCTGGGCCGAAGATGTGGCCCGCCGGGTGATGGGGCTGAACGATGCGCCGCCGCTGCGGCTGGTGCAGGGCAGCCATATCGTCACCCGCCGGGTGCATCTGGGCCGCGATGCCTTCATGCTGCAACAGCCCGATGGCCGCATCATCTTCATCATCCCCTATGAGCGCGACTATTCGTTGATCGGCACCACCGAAGGCGATGTGCAGCGCCCCGAGGATGCGAAGGTGAGTGATGCGGAGGTGAGCTATCTGTTGGCTGCCGCCAACCGCTATTTGGCGCGGCCGCTCAGCCATGATGATGTGGTGCACCGCTTTGTTGGCGTGCGCCCGCTGATCCTCGAAACCGGCAAGGGCGACAAGGAAACCACCCGCGATTACCGGCTGGTCGATCATGCCGGGCTGGACGCGATGACCGTGGTGGGCGGCAAGATCACCACCTATCGCGTGCTGGCCGAAGATGTGCTGGCCCGCATCGCGCCGCGTTCCAAAGGCTGGACCGGCAGCGCCCCCCTGCCCGGCGGCGCCATCGATCGCCACCGCGGCGAGCATGGCCAGACCGCCTTCAAGCGCTGGCTGGAACAGTTGCAGCGCCGCGAAGCCAATTATGATCCCAAGCTGATCAAGCGGCTGGCAATGACCATCGGCGCGCCCACCGAGGGCCTGCTGGCCGGCGGCCTTGGCCGCAATCTGGGCGGCGTGTTCGAAGCCGAGCTCGATTATTTCCGGGATCAGGAATGGGCCACCAGCGGCGCTGACGTGCTGTGGCGGCGCACCAAGCTGGGCCTGCATCTGGATGCCGCGGCGCAGGGTGAGGTTGCCCGCTGGTTTGGCGAAGATGCGGCGGCGGCCACCGAGATCCCGGCCGGCCACCGCTTTGCCCGACCCGGTATCGCCTGAGGCGCCCGCTGATGCCGATTGCCAGCTTCAGCGCGCCGCCGGGGCAGCCGCCGCACTGAATTTCCTGTCCTACAGGGGCATTTCGGGCGATGATGTTGGCATCGCTCTTTGAAAATCGGCGTCAAAACAAGGCTGAATCCCGCCGGATTCGTCAATTGTGTCAAAATTGGCCGGGTTCAGCCACGGCGCGGCGATACAGATGCCAGGTGGCATGGCCCAGCACCGGCAGCACCACCAGCAGGCCCAGAAACAGCGGCAGCATGGCCAGAAACAGGCCCACCGATATCAGCACCGCCCAGGCCAGCATCACCGCCGCATTGGCCTTCACCACGGCAAAACTGGTGATAATGGCGCTCAGGAAATCGATGTCGCGGTCCACCAGCATCGGCAGGCTGATCACCGTGGCAGCATAAAAGCCCAGCGCGATCATGCCGCCCACCGCGCCGCCGATCAGCAGCATGGTGGCGCCGGCCGGGCTGAACAGAAACGCCAGCGATTCAGGCTTCTCGGTCGATTCGGCCATCGCGACGGCAAAAATGCCGTGGGCAATCATCAGCCAGAAGCCGAAGGCGACAAACAGCACCACCCCCATGGCCAGCAACTGCTGATCACCACGGCCCTTCACCGCCGCCAGCACCGGCGGCCACCGCAAGGCCAGCCCACACTGCCGCCGCCGGCTCACCTCATAAAGGCCCACGGCGCAAAACGGCGCCAGCAACGGAAAGCCGGCCGCCGCCGGGATGAGGGAAAACAGGTCGCCCCGGCCGGCCATCACCCAGGTCAACGCCAGGCCAACCACGACATAGACCATCGCAAAGCCAAGGCCAAAGCCCGGATGGGCCCGGAAATCGCGCCAGCCTGCCGCCAGCGCGGCCTGCAGATCAGCCAGGCCAAGATTGGTCGCGACCTGCTGCTGCAACGCCTGTGTCGTGCCGGCGGCTGCTGGCGATTTGGCAATGGCCATGGCGCGCTCCCCCCAACTTCGCCCTGTTCGGCGTCTGTTGGCGGGTATGGTGACGCAGATCACGCCAACCAGCAAGCCGTGATCAAAGCGCGCCCGCCTCCGTGAGGCAGGAGAGCAGCACCTCAGGATCGATATTGCCGCCCGACAATGTGGCGATCACCGTCTTGCCCGCCACGTCCAGCTTGCCGGCCAGAAGCGCCGCCAGCGTCACGCTTCCGCCCGGTTCCACCACCAGCTTCAGTTCGCGGAAGGCAAAGGCCACGGCCCGCGCCACTTCCGCCTCACTCACCGCCACACCGGTGGCGCCGTGGTGGCGCAGGGTTTCAAAGGTGATATCGGCCATCACCAGCGTTTGCAGCGCGTCGCAGCGGGTGGGGCCGGGATTGGTGACCGGCAATATGCGCCCGGCGGCCAGGCTGCGGCAGACATCATCATAGCCTTCGGGTTCCACCACCACGATCGGCAACTGGCTGCCCGCCGCAAAACCGCCCGACAGGCCGCCACCGCCACAGCAGGTGAGCACCAGGTCCGCCGTTTCCCCCTTGGCCGCCAGATCTTCCACGGCCTCCAGCCCAGCCGTTCCCTGGCCGGCGATGATGAGCGGATCGGCAAAGGGCGGCACGATGATCGCGCCGCGCGCTTCGGCAATGCCGGCGGCAATGGTCTCGCGGGCTTCGGTCAGCCGGTCATAGAACACCACCTCGGCGCCATCGGCGCGGGTGCGTTCTACCTTCAGTTTCGGCGCATCGGCGGGCATCACGATCACCGCCGGCATGCCCAGCAGCCTGGCGGCCCTCGCCACGCCCTGCGCATGATTGCCCGATGAATAGGCAACCACGCCACCAAGCCGGCCTTCGGGCGGAATTGCCAGCAAGCGATTCATGGCGCCGCGAAACTTGAAGCTGCCGGTGTGTTGCAGATTCTCCGCCTTGAACCACACGCGCCCGCCGCAGATCGCATCCAGCGCGGCGCTGTTGATCAACGGGGTGCGCACCGGCCAGGCGCCAAGGCGATTTGCCGCGGCCAGGACATCGTCATGCAGAATCGGCGAAGTCATTGAAAAAGCGCCCTTTCACAAATTTGTCACAACTGTGGCAAGCCTTTGAAAGGCCAAGCCAAAACCAGCATTGCCACTGTAACAAATTTCTTCTTTACACATGGGGGCAGAGACCATAGGTAGCGCGCCGCTGCCCCATGGGACTTCCACCGCAAGGCAGCTTTGGTGTCAATGCCGGCGACCGGCCGAGAAGGTTCCGCAAGGGATCATCCCGACAAGCGCGCAGCATTGTCATACTTTGCCCACCCGGAGGTCCCTTGAGTTGCTCAAGCACCATGATGCGCTGTCGGTAGCGCGGCTCCTGCGTCCAACGCAGCCCGTTACCCTTGTCCGCCCTGAAGCCGCCCGCCGCGCGGCCCGGTTCTTCATGTCGAAGTTCCCGGGCACCGCGATGTATGCGGTGAAGGCCAACCCGTCTGCCGATCTGATCCGCACCCTGTGGGACGCGGGCCTGACCCATTATGACGTCGCCTCCATCGCCGAAGCGCGGCTGGTGCGCGAGGTGGCGCCCAATGCCACCCTGTGCTTCATGCACCCGATCAAGGCGCCCGAAGCCATTGCCGAGGCCTATCACAGCCACGGCGTGCGGGTGTTCAGCCTCGATAGCATCGACGAGCTGGACAAGATCGTGGCGGCCACCGCGACCGGCGGCGTGCCGGCCAGCGACCTCACCTTGTGCGTGCGGCTGCGCGTCTCGTCCTTGCACTCCAAGCTCAGCCTGGCGTCGAAATTCGGCGTGATGGCCGATGAAGCCGCGCCGGTGCTGATGGCTGCCCGCCAGGTCGCTGATGCACTGGGCATCTGCTTCCATGTCGGCAGCCAGGCGATGAGCCCGCAGGCCTATGGCGATGCCATGGCGCAGGTGCGCGCTGCCATCGTCGCGGCCGGCGTGACGGTTGACATTGTCGATGTGGGCGGCGGGTTCCCGTCCGTCTATCCGGGCATGGAGCCGGGCCGACTGGAAGCCTATTTCGAGGTGATCCACCGCGCCTTCGAAGCGCTGCCGATCTCCTATTCGGCCGAGCTGTGGTGCGAACCCGGCCGGGCGCTGAGCGCGGAGTATTCGTCCGTGCTGGTCCGCGTGGAGGCCCGCAAGGGCGATGTGCTGTACATCAACGATGGCGCCTATGGCGCCCTGTTCGATGCGGCGCACATCGATTGGCGCTTCCCGGTGCAGCAGGTGGCCGCAACGCCCAGCCGGGCGCGGCTGCTGGATTTCAGCTTCTGGGGCCCGACCTGCGACGACATGGACTTCATGCGCGGCCCGTTCCCGTTGCCGGCAGATATCGCCGCCGGTGACTATATCGAGATCGGCATGTTGGGTGCCTATGGCGCGGCGATGCGCACCGGGTTCAATGGCTTCACCGCCGGCGAAACCGTGATCGTGTCGGACGATCCCATGGACACGCTCTATGCTGTCACGGAAGAGTCACCGGACAAGATTATCCAGCTGCGCACGAAGTAAGTTTTCAGGCCCCCGCCTTTGCCGGCGGGGGCCGCTTCCCCGCTCGGCGCCGGACTCCCCCGGCCGCGGGCGGCGTTTCCACTGTGGAACGCCGGGCCATCGTCTGATCCTGGGAGCAATCCATGAGCGAAACCCTCAACCACGTTGTCACCGAACTCACCCCGGCCGAGCGCCAGCGCAAGGCCGAGCTGCTGTCCACGCTTGTCGAACATATCGACATCAAGAGCTTTGACGCCCGCCCGATCGTGGACGGCATGGCCAAGATGAGCTTCACCAGCCGCGATCTGGCCCGCGCCACAGCCATCTACAACCAGATGCTCAGCGATCCCGATTGCACCATCTTCCTGGTCATCGCCGGATCGACCAGCGCCGGCGGTTGCATGGATCTCTATGCCGATCTGGTTGCCAACAACATGGTCGATGGCATCGTCGCCACCGGCGCCAGCATCGTAGACATGGATTTCTTCGAAGGCCTTGGCCACAAGCATTATCAGGCGCTGGAAGTGCCGGATGATGACACGCTCCGCTCGCTGCTGATCGACCGCATCTACGACACCTATATCGACGAAGAAGCCCTGCAGGATTGCGATCACACCATCTATGAGATCGCCAACACGTTGGAACCGCGCGGCTATTCCAGCCGCGAGTTCATCCGTGCCATGGGCAAATATCTGGCCGAACACGGCAAGAAGGACAACAGCCTCGTCAAGCTCGCCTATGAGCATGACGTGCCGATCTTCTGCCCGGCGTTCGTGGACTCGTCGGCCGGCTTCGGCCTCGTCAAGCACCAGGTCGACCGCGCCAAGGCCGGCCAGCCCTATATGATGCTCGATGCCATCGCCGATTTCCGCGAATTGACCGACATCAAGATCAAGGCCGGCACCACCGGCCTGCTGATGATCGGCGGCGGCGTGCCGAAGAACTTCATCCAGGACACGGTGGTGTGCGCCGAAATCCTTGGCCATCACGATGTGGAAGTGCACAAATATGCTGTGCAGATCACGGTGGCCGACGTGCGCGACGGCGCCTGCTCCTCCTCCACGCTGCAGGAAGCGGCCTCGTGGGGCAAGGTCAACACCGGCATCGAACAGATGGTGTTCGCCGAAGCCGGCAGCGTGATGCCGTTGCTGGCCAGCGACGCCTATCACCGCGGCCACTGGAAAACCCGCGCCAAGCGCGCTTGGGGCAAGCTCTTCGCCTGATGGCGAACGGGGGCAAGCTGTTCGCCTGAATTGACAGGCAACGAAAAAACGAAGAACCCTCCCCGCCACAATCGGGGAGGGTTTTTTGATGAACAAGGAAATCTTGGTGCCGATGCTGGTGCTGGCCGGCTGGACGATGATCGTGTGGATCTGGATGTATGCCACCCGCCTGCCCGCCATGGGCCGCGCCGGCATCGATGGCGCGAAGATGGTGGGCAGCACCGGCAAAAGCCTGCGCGATGATCTCGTCGCCGCCGGCGAGGTGCGCGCCAGCTGGGTGGCTGATAACTACAACCACCTGATGGAACAGCCGACGATCTTTTACGCGACGGTGCTGGCGCTGGCGGTGATGGGCGAAGCTGGCAGCCTGGCGGTGAATCTCGCCTGGGGCTATGCTGGCCTGCGCATCGTCCACAGCCTGGTGCAGATCCTCTCCAACCGGGTCGTGGTCCGTTTCGGCGTATTCGCGCTGGCCTCGCTCTGTCTGTTCGGGTTGGTCGCGCTGGCGCTCAGCATCGCCAGCGCTTGATCAGCACTTTTCATATCGCGAATTGAGCTTCCTGGCTTCGGCAACCTGAGCCACCGTCGTCTCAATGCGCCGGGTGCGAGTGGATTGTTGCTTGGCGCTGGTCACCCACTCCAGATACTCGCGGCGACACGCCGGCGAAAACGCCGCAAAATTCGTCTCCGCTGCGGGAATGGCGGCCAGCGCTGCCGCCAGATCGTCTGGCATGGCAATATCGGCCTTTGGTGCACGCGAAACACGGGCTGAGGTGCGCATGCCGCCGCCACCCGCTGCAATCAGTGCGGCCGCATTTTCAAGCTGCTGCACGATGGCTGCATCGGAGGGCAGATCAGCAAGGCTGGCCAGTTTTCCGAAGTTGCCCATTCCCTTGCCTTTGGCCATGGGATTGCCATCGAAGATCCCGAAGCCGGCATGCGCCTTGAACGCCGCCATCATCGCCAGCGGCCGGCCGTTCCACTCGAAGAATGGCACGCTCCACTTGATGGTTTCGGTCGCTTCGGGAAAGCGGGCGTGAACAAGGTTGCGCAGGTGGTACAGGATCGGCCGTGCGAATTCGCGGTTGCAGTCAATATAGGCGGTAACGCGATCATCAAGCGGCATGGCAGGCCTTCCCCCGCGTGCAACTCTATCCCCGATCGAACCGCGCCACCAGTTCGACATGGGATGACCAGCGGAACTGCGCCACCGGCCACAATGTGGTGAGGCGATAGCCGCCCTCCACCAACAGCTTCGCATCCCGGCCAAACGTGTTGGGATTGCACGACACCGCCACCACCACGGGCACAGCTGATCCCGCCAGCGCCCTGGCCTGTGCTTCCGCGCCGGCGCGCGGCGGATCGAACACCACGGCGTCCAGCCCGGCCATTTCCTTGTCCGCCAGCGGCCGGCGGAACAGGTCGCGGTGCTGCACCTCCACCCGGCGGCCGGCCCGGCGGGCGGCTGCCCCCAGCGCCATCACGGCCGGCCCCGCCGCATCGACGGCCAATACAGCGGCGCGCTGCGACAGCGGCAAGGCAAAAGTGCCCAGCCCGCAGAACAGATCGGCCACCTTGCCCGCATCGCCCACCGCCTCCAGCACCGCCGCCACCAGGGCCGCCTCGCCTTCGCGGGTTGCCTGCAGGAACGGCGCCACCGGCAGCGGCACGGCCACGCCGCCCATGGTCAACACCGGCGGCCGCCGTTCCACCAGCGTGTCGATGCCGCCCGGCCCTTCCACGCTCAACCGCGCCAGATCACAGCTTTGCGCAAAATCCGTCAGTGCCTCGATCGCTGCCAGCCCTTCGGCCGAAACATTGGCCAGCAGCACATCCGCCCCGGCATCACACAGGGTGAGCGCGATGCCTGCGCCCTGCCCGTCTTTCAACCGCGCCCGCAGCAATGCCCGCAGCGGCGCCAGCACCGCCATCAGTTCCGGCGCCAGCACTGGGCAATCCTGCACATCCACCAATGCGTGCGTGCCCTCGCTGTGAAAGCCCAGCAGCAGCTTGCCGCCGCGCTTCAGCGCCTTCAGGCTGGCGCGGCGGCGGCTGCGCGGTGGGGACAGCGCGATTGGCCGCACATCGGCCGGCATGCCGCCCGGCATCACCCGGCTCAACCGATCAGCCACGAAATCGCCATAGGCGGCATCGTCCATATGCTGCAGCTGGCAGCCACCGCAGGCCGGATAATGGCGGCAGGCCGGGGCAACATGATGCGGTCCGGGGATGATGCCGGGCGGATCGGTGGCGAAATCAACCTGGTCACCAATCGCCGCCAGCGGCACGAAGCGGCCATCGGCGGTGATTCCATCGCCGCGCGCCGCCAGCCGAACAATGGGCACAAGGCCATTCACAAGCCGGCAAACACCTCGGGCAGCAGCGCCACCAGATCATCGGCGATGCGGCCAGGCCCCAACCGCTGCCCTGCATCGCCATGCAGCCAGGCCGCCCCGCACGCCGCATCAAACAACGGCAAGCCCTGCGCCAGCAAGGCCGCCACCATCCCCGACAACACATCGCCTGACCCTGCCGTTGCCAGCCAGGGCGCGGAATGGACATTCAGCGCAACCCGCCCATCCGGCGCCGCGATCACCGCGGTCGGGCCTTTCAACAGCACAACCGCATCAACGGTGCGCGCCGCCGCCTGCACCGCGGCCACGCGATCTTCCCCGATGGGCCCGAACAATTGCGCAAATTCGCCTTCATGCGGCGTCAGCACCGCTGGCGCGCCGATGGGGCCTTCGGCCAGCATCCGCAAGATCCCGGCATCCAGCACCAGCGGCTTGCCCGCCCAGGTGAGCCGCTTCAACCAGCCGCGCGCCCGCGTGCCCGTCGCCATGCCCGGCCCGATGATCACCGAACCCAGCCGGGGATCATTCAACAAACTGGCTGCTTCCTCATCATTGCGGCGCATCATCGCCAGCGCCGGCAACTCGCCGCTTTCGCCCGCAATGGTGACCAACCCGGCACCCGATCGCATCGCGGCCAGGCTGGCGAGGCCGGCGGCGCCGCCATGGCCGGTTTCGCCCTCCACCGTCAGCACCCAGCCGCGATCATATTTGTGCGCCGAATGCGCCGGGCCCACCAATTTGGGTCGCGCCACCATGATGCTGTTGGTTTGCACCGGCACGCCGATGTCGATCACGCACACCCGGCCCGACAGCGCGCGGCCCTCGCCCAGAAAATGGCCCAGCTTGGCCGCAGCAAAGGCAATGGTGAGATCGGCGGCCAGTGGCCGGCCTTGCGCCGTGCCGAGATTGGCATTCAGGCCCGAGGCGATGTCGATCGCCACCACCCGACCCTGCCCGCGCAGCCGGTCGATCGCGGCCTGATGATGGCCATCGAGCGGCCGGTTCAAGCCGATCC
Organism: Sphingomonadales bacterium; assembly: GCA_027485485.1. GTDB lineage: Bacteria > Pseudomonadota > Alphaproteobacteria > Sphingomonadales > Sphingomonadaceae > Sandarakinorhabdus. Next base: position 21,608 of record JAIXQY010000141.1, read on the forward strand.
CGAACAGCGCATCAATCATCACCGGTGCCGCCGGGGCATCGTGCAGACCCACCACCGGCCCCTGCCAGCGCGCCGCCATGGCTGCGGCCGTATCCGATGTGGGCGGCCCTTCGGTTGCCACGGTCACCGCCACGCCGGCTTCGGCCAGGCGCAGGGCAATGCCATAACCATCGCCGCCATTGTTGCCGGTGCCGCACAGGATCGTCGCCCGCCGCGTCGGCAGATGCGCCAATATGGCCCGTGCTGCGCCATCGGCAGCCCGCTCCATCAGGGTGAGAGCGGGCGTGCCGGCGGCAATCACCGCCGCTTCCGCCGCGCGCATGGTGTCAACCGTCACCAGCGGATGGCCGGGTGCAATCTGGAACATCCCTTCCCCCTTGCAAAGCGGCGCGGGGGTGGCAAGCATTTTTCCGCTTTTGGCGCGTCAGCCTCTGGCGGCCGGCGGTTCACATCCTATATTGCCGCCATGCGCCGATCGACTGTTTTCCGTTGCCCGCCCGCCTTGCCGATGGTGGGCCTGGTGTCTGCCGCGTTCGTGGCCGGCTGCACGCCCGATACGGACGATGCCACTACCCGCCTGTGCAAGGACAGCATGGGCCGCCGCGTGGCCGAGGCCAATTGCAACGGCAGCGGCAGCGCGGCCCGCGGCTTTTCCCATGCCTATATCAGCAATCGCCAGGCGGTGCCGGCGGTGGGACAGGCCATTGGCGGCTATCGCGACAGCCCCGGCCCTGGCGAGGTGCGCAGCCCCGAAGGCCGGGTGGTGCGCGGCGGGCTTGGCACCTCCGCCTATCGCAGCGCCGGCTCGTGAGGCGCATCGCCTGCACCCCGCGCCCCGATTGGCAGGCCCGGGTCAGCCAATTGGGGCTGGTGTGGCACAGCCGGCCCGATGGCAGCCCCTATTGGGACGAGCGCGCCGCCTGGGCCTTCACGCCGCGCCAGGTGGAAACACTGGAAGCCGCCACGGTCGAGCTCTACCGGCTTTATCTTGCCGCAGGCCAACATGTGATTGATCATGACCGGCTGGGCGAACTGGGCATTCCGGCCAGCTGCCACCAGGCCATCCGTGATGCCTGGGATGCCGAACCGCGCGCGCTCAATCTGGGCCGGTTTGATCTGGGCTGGAATGGCGAAGGCCCGCCCAAATTGTTCGAATATAATGCCGATACCCCCACCAGCCTGCTGGAAGCCGCCGTGGTGCAATGGGACTGGAAGGCGGCCTTGTTCCCAGCGGCGGACCAGTTCAACAGCCTGCACGATGCGTTGGTGGCGCGCTGGCGTGAGATTGCGCCGCCGCCGGGCACCAGCCGCCTGTATCTGGCGGCGATGGCCGAAGCCAGCGGCGAAGACGCGGTGACCATCGCCTATCACGCCGATTGCGCGGCCGAAGCCGGCATCGAAACCAGCCTGATCGCCATCGATGATATCGGCTGGGATCCAGCCTTGCGCCACTTCGTCGATCTCGATGGCCGGGCCATGCGCGCCATCTGCAAGCTCTATCCATGGGAATGGCTGGTGCAGGATGATTTTGGCGCGCAGGTGATCGAAAGCCTGTCGTCCACCTTGTGGATGGAGCCGATCTGGAAAATGCTCTGGTCCAACAAGGCGATGCTGGCGATCTTGTGGGAATTGTTCCCCGGCCACCCCAATCTGCTGGAAACCCGCCGCACGCCGCTGGCTGGGCCACAGGTGGCAAAGCCGATCCTGGGCCGCGAAGGCGCCAATGTTCGGATCATCGGCGCCGAAGGCGATGCGCAGAGTGACGGGCCCTATGGCGGGGAAGGCCTCGTCTATCAGGCGCTCTATCCCTTGCCTGGCGTTGGTGATCAGCGCCCGGTGATCGGTAGCTGGACGGTGGACGGCGCACCCGCCGGCATCGGCATCCGCGAAGATGGCCCGATCACCGGCAATCTGGCGCGTTTCGTGCCGCACCTGATAGTGGAGTGAACATGGCCGCCATCAGCATCCGCCCGGTTTCGAGCAGCGATGCCGCCGAACTGGCCGATCTGCTCAACGCCATCATCGCGCGCGGCGGCACCACCGCCTTTGAAACGCCGTTCACGCCAGACCGGCTTGACCATGCCTATCTCACCGGCCCCACCGTGCATTGCTGTTTCGTGGCCCACGATGATGACCAGTTGCTCGGCTTTCAGACACTGGGCACGCAAAGCTTCCTGCCGGCCGATATCGGCGACATCGCCACATTCACCCGGCTGGGCGGCACGCAGGCCGGTGTTGGCTCCGCGTTGTTCGCCGCCACCACGGCGCGGGCCCGGCAACTGGGTCTTGCGGCGATCAACGCCACCATCCGCGGTGACAATGAAGGCGGCCTCACCTTTTACAGCCGCCTGGGCTTCATCGATCACGAAGTGGTGCCGGCCGTGCCGCTGAAGGACGGCACGCCCGTTGACCGGATCAGAAAGCGCTACAAGCTTTAAATGTCGGCAAACATGTGGGTTTCCGCCGCCGCACCGGGATGCGTCACCGCGCCCAGCCTCGCCGGGCCCACCGTCTGCGCGAATTTCCAGATCGCGCCCGATTGATAACTGGTGCTGCGCGGCACCCACTTTGCCCGCCGCTCGGCCAATACCGCTTCATCCACCGCCAGATCGATGGTGCCGGCAATCGCATCGATGGTGATGATATCGCCATCCTCCACCAGCGCAATCGGCCCGCCTTCCGCCGCCTCTGGCCCAACATGCCCGATGCAGAAACCGCGCGTTGCGCCCGAAAACCGCCCATCGGTGATCAGCGCCACATCCTCGCCCAGCCCCAGGCCATAAAGCGCCGCCGTGGTGGACAGCATCTCGCGCATCCCCGGCCCGCCCTTGGGCCCTTCATACCGGATCACGATCACACAGCCCGGCACAATCCCGCGCGCCTCCACCACGGCAAAGGCGTCTTCCTCGCAATCAAACACCCGCGCCGGGCCGGAAAACACCAGATTCTTCATGCCCGCCACCTTCACGATGGCGCCTTCGGGGGCCAGATTGCCCTTCAGGCCAACCACGCCGCCGGTGGGCGACAAAGCGTTGGGCACCGAATAAATCACCTTCTGATCGGGGTTCCAGGTCACCTCGTCGATATTCTCGGCCAGCGTCTTGCCCGTCACCGTCATGCATTCGCCATGCAGGAAACCGGCATCAAACAACGCCTTCAACGCCATATAGACGCCGCCCGCGTCATACATGTCTTTGGCCACATAGCGCCCGCCCGGCTTCAGATCGGCAATATAGGGCGTCGTCTTGAAAATCTCGGCCATGTCGAACAGGTCGAAATCCACCCCGCATTCATTGGCCATCGCCGGCAAATGCAGCGCTGCATTGGTCGATCCGCCGGTCGCTGCCACAATCCGCGCCGCATTTTCAAACGCCAGCCGCGTCGCCAGATCACGCGGCCGGATATTCTTCTCGATCAGCGTCATGATCTGCCGCCCGGCAGCGATCGCGATATCCGCCCGGCTGGTATAAGGTGCTGGTGTCATGTTGCTGTTGGGCAGCGAAAGCCCGATCGCCTCCCCCACGCACGCCATGGTGTTGGCCGTGAACTGGCCGCCACACGCGCCATGGCCGGGGCAGGCAACCTTTTCCAGCGCCGTCAGCCGCGCCAACGGACAGTTGCCGGCGGCAAAGCCGCCCACCGCCTCGAACACGTCCACCACCGTCACGTCCTTGTCTTCAAAGCGGCCGGGCAGGATCGATCCGCCATAGACGAAGATGCTGGGCACATTCAGGCGCAGCATCGCCATCATCATGCCCGGCAGTGACTTGTCACAACCGGCAAAGCCGATCAGCGCATCATAACAATGGCCGCGCATCGAAAGCTCCACGCTGTCGGCGATGCAATCGCGCGAGACCAGGCTGGCCTTCATGCCCTGGTGGCCCATGGCAATACCGTCCGTCACGGTGATGGTGTTGAACCGGCGCGGCATCCCGCCCGCCTCGTTCACGCCAATCCGCGCCGCATCGGCCTGCGCATCCAGGGTGGTGTTGCACGGCGCCGAATCATTCCCGGCCGAGGCAATGCCCACGAACGGCCGGGCAATCTCTTCCTCCGAAAGCCCCATGGCATAATAATAGCTGCGATGCGGTGCCCGCTCCGGACCCACCGAAACATGGCGGCTGGGAAGCTTTGACTTGTCGAATCTTGTCATTTTGGGGCCTCAATCAATAACAAAATTGCCCTGCCTCAGCCGCGCGCACCGGTCAAGCGTGGAGTGGGGCCATGCTGTCGCCGCCGGCGGCCGCCTGGCCAGTTTTGACACTTGTTACGAATCCGGCGGGATTCAGCCTTGTTTTTGCACGCCTATCGCCATCATCCAGCGACAGGCATCATCATGACAGGCTTTGCCGCTGTAGGACAGGACGCCCGCTTGCCGATAGGCCGGGCAAGGCGCAGGCTGCACCGGACAGACGACAGGAGCGGAACATGGGGGTGGAGGGCATTGGCGGCATCTTTTTCCGGGCGCACGACCCGGAGGGTTTGAGCGCCTGGTACAAGCAGCACCTGAACATCGGGGCCGGCTGCAACGCTGATGCCATGGGGCCAGTGGACGAATGGGCGTGGATGACGATGGCCGGGCCCGTGGTGTTTGCCCCCTTCCCCGCCGACACCAGCTACTTCGCTGCCGACAAGGCCTTCATGATCAACCTGCGCGTGTCGGGAATTGACGATATGATTGCCGGTTTGCGCGGCAGTGGCATTGCAGTGGAAACCCGCGCCGAATGGGATGCGCCCGAAACCGGCCGCTTTGCCCGGCTGCATGATCCGGAAGGCAATGCCATCGAACTGTGGCAGCCGCCCGCCTAGATGTTTGATCCCACGCCTGTTTTCAAGTGCGCCCGAACCAAAGCCACGCCTTCAAGCTGGCGCGGGCCAGCATCAATCGTGGAGCGCGAACCGCATTGATAGAACATGGGCCCACCGATATACACAAGGAACCTGCCACCATCGTCCGGAGCGTCCATGCTGCTTGAACTGTTTTTTGCTGCTGCAGTATCGCAAGCGCCAATTGTTGTTCCCGCCGATGAAACGGCCCAGTTCAAATGGGATGGCGGCGCCCTGAAGTTCGATCCTGCCTGCCGGGATTACACGCTGGACACTGTGCAGACCGATACCAATTGTGCAGCACGCGTGGCAAAGGGCGAAGCAGGGCCCGCGCTGGCAATCGCAGCCAGGACCTTGGGCACCGCTCCTGCCCGCGCGGCAGATGCGGTCAAGCTTCTGGAACATGCCGTGGCCGTGACTGACAGTCCGGCTGTGCATTATCTGCTGGGCAATGTGCTGAGCAGCGGCCAGCAAGCGCAGCCTGATTATCGGCGGGCCGTGCACCATCTCACCATCGCTGCCGATCGCGGCAATCCGGCCGCTGCCGATCTGCTGGCCGGCCTGCTGATTTTGGGCAAGGGCGCGCCGCGCGATGTGCCGCGCGGGTTGCGCTATTATGAAAGCGCGGCGGCCAATGGCTTCCCCCAGGCCGCCATCAGGCTTGGCATTCTCTATCTGTCAGGCAAACAGTTGCCGAAGGATCCGGCCAAGGGCCAGGCCTGGCTGGATGCGGCCGCCGCCGCCAATGTGCCCGGTGCCGCGCAATATGCGGCGCTGGCCAAGGCGCAGGACAAGATCCGGAATTTCCAGTTGATCCCTGCGCCCAACCCGGCCGACGTGAAGGCCGTGCGCTATGGCACCTTTGACAATCCGGATATTCCGCCCGGCTTTGGCTTTGATCTGGCGTTCCAGGCCGTGCACGATGCGCCGATTGATGATCCGGCAACATTGGCTCGGCTTGAGGCCGGCAAATCCACCCTGCCCACCCCCTATCTGTATGAACTGGCGCGCCGGCTTGGCCCGAAGGATGCCGCCCGCAGCGCAATCACCTATCTGGTTGCCCGCATGCGCATGGCCTATGATTCCAGCCGCTGCAGCGATCCGGCCGCCACCGAGAGCCTGGGCGCGTGGGACAAGCTGTTCATAAGTGAAATGGCCTTCCTGTTCGCAAACGGATTGCCGGGTGCCCCGCTCATGGCGGCAGCCCTGGCCCAGGAAGCCACCCTGCCCGCCGATACCCAGCCGTGGTGGGTGTGCCGATCAGGCATGGCCGCGATGACCGCCGCGATGGAAGGCAAGCCCGGCCCGCTGCAATTGAACCCCGAATCAGACTGGCCAGCCCTGCGTGCCCAGGCGCGCGCGCCCTACGAACGCCGGGCTGCGGCCGGCAAATGAGGCGCTGAACGCTAAAGCCCGCGCCGCACCGTTGCGATGCAATCAGCGAGGATATGGGTCCAGCGGGCGACGCCCGTCTTGTCCTGCAACCCGTCGTTGCGCACTTCGATGCCGAGATAGGGAATGTGGGCCGCTTCGGCGTGGCGGTCCATCGTGTAGTTGAGGTCGCGGCCCGAGTAAGGCTGGTTGTCCCCCACGTGCAGGCCGCGGCTGGCCAGCGCAACGAGGCCCAAGCGGGCGGCGCGGTCATCCATGTTGTACAGGATGCCCACCGGCCAGGGGCGCTGCTCATCGGGCCGTGTGGCCAGGCGCGGCGTGAAGCTGTGGATGGAGATGATCAGCGCCGGGCGCACGCGCACGATCTCGGCGGCGATGGCGTCGTGATAGGGCACGTGGATGGCGCTCACCCGCAGTTCCCGCTCCTCGACCGGAAGATCCCAGTTGCCGGGGATCAGATGGCCATCGCTGCTGGCCGGCACGGCGCCCAGATCGGCGGGGTCGCGGTTTAGATCGACCACCAGCCGCGAGACGGTGGCAATGATCGCCGGGGCCGACAGTGCGCGGGCCAGCCGGCGGGTGAGCGCATCGGAGCCGATATCCACCGCAACATGATCGGCCAGCAGCGCGGCGGGCACGCCCAGATCGATACCCGGCGGCACGTCTGCCGAGGCATGATCGGCGATCAACAGAATGTCGGCCGTGCCGGGCAGGATTTCGGGCAATCGCATCGGCCTTTCATAGCCATGCGGTGCGAATAAGAAAATGGCCCGGCGGGGGGCCGCCGGGCCAGAGGTCATCCTGGGCTCAGGATGGGAGGAAAGATCGTCCCGGCAGGCCGGGAAGCCGCTTACTGACCGGCGGTGGCGGTCGGCAGGGCAGCCAGTTCGGTGCCGAGCAGCTTGGCAGCGGCGGCGAACTTCTTGCCGGCTTCGAACTTGGCATCCGAAGCGCACAGCTTTTCGCCAGTGGCGACCAGCTTGACGGCCTTGGCGGCATCTTCACCGGTCTTGGTGGCGGCCAGGGTGCGGATCTGGGCCGGGGTGGCGGTGCAGCTGACGGTGGCGGCAGTGGCCGGGGCAGCAGCGGCGCCAACGAAGGTGACGGCGGCGAAGATGGCGAGCGGCAGAGCGATGATACGGTTGGTCATGGGTCTTCTCCTGTTACAGCAAGAAAGGGCTGCACCTGCTTGAAATTTCGGTTGATTTGAACCGCGGCAACCGGCCCCGAGGGGGGAGGTTAGAGCCGGCCTGAGCGCTGCTCAAATCAACTGTCCCCGGTTTAAGCGCGGCTCAGTTGCTGGTCAACCGTTATTTTGAGCGTGAATCAGCTTGGTGCAGTGCACCATAATGATTTCAACGTGTTGGCAAAATGACGTAGGGGATAATGCGGCGTTGCGGCACTGGCTTTTCGGCCGTTTCAAGCCCGACTCAGCTGATATTTCGAGTCGCACTCATGTTCAGGTGAGCCCGACTCAGGATTGAGTCGCTTCAGCGCACCCGGGTGGCGGCCAACCACCAGCCGCTGCCGGCCAGTGCCCGCGCGGTGGCATCGCGTGCCGCATCGCTGGCAAACATGGCCAGGCAGGTGGCCCCGGAACCGCTCATGCGCACCAGTTGCGCCGCGCTGGCCGCCAGCGCCGCCAGCACATCGGCAATCACCGGCTGGATCGCCACGGCCGCCGCCGTCATGTCGTTGCGCAGATCGGCCAGCGGCGTGGCGGGATCGATGCCGCCATGATCAACCCGGTCCCAGCCGGCAAACACCGGCCCGGTGGGCACCGCCACGCGCGGATTGACCAGCAGAAGCGGCGTGCCGGCCATGGTATCGGGCCAGGGCGACAATTGCTCGCCCTTCCCCGCGCCCAGCATCGTCTGGCTGAACACGCACACCGGCACATCGGCGCCCAGCGGCTCGCCCAGCGCCGCCAGCCGTTCCAGCGGCCAATTGAGGCCCCACAGCCGGTTGAGCAGCCGCAGCGCCGCCGCGGCATCGGCCGAACCACCGCCCAGCCCGGCCGCCACCGGAATCTGCTTGTCCAGCTGCAGGCGGGCATTGGGCGTGATCCCAGCCGCCGCCGCCAGCGCCTGGGCGGCGCGCAGCACCAGATTGTCATCACCCACATCCGCCGCCGCCGCCGTCGGCCCGCTCAGGGCCAGGCTCAGGCCGTCGGCCAGCTCGCCAGACAATGTGTCGCCAAACTCGGTGAAGGCGAACACGCTTTCCAGATCATGATAGCCATCAGGCCGCCGCCGGCGCAGGTGCAGCGCCAGGTTGATCTTGGCCGGGGCGGGTTCGTGCATCATGGCCTTGCCCTGTGGAGCGGCCCAACCGGTCATTCAACCGCTATTTCTGCGCCAGCATCGCCGGGGCTGCATCCAGGCCATAATCCAGCCGGGCCTGCAGCCGGCGGCGCTCTTCGGCATCGCTGGCCCCCGTTCCAACCACGGCCAGCGCCTGTCGCCAGCGGAAGCGCGCTTCGATGCGCCGGCCCTGGCCCCACAGCGCATCGCCCAGATGGCTGGTGATGGTGGGGTCTTCCGGTTCCAGCGCCAGCGCGCGTTCCAGCGTCACCACCGCCTGATCGGTCTGGCCCAGCTTTACCTGCATCCAGCCCAGCGAGTCGATGATGCCGCCGTCGCCCGGGCGCAAGGCCGCCGCCCGCTCGATCATGCTGCGCGCCGCCTCCGTCTGTTCGCCGCGCTCCATCAGGCTGTAGCCCAGATAATTCAGCACGCCCGGCTCTTCGGGCACCAACGCCAGTGCCGCTTTCAGATCGGCCTCAGCCCCCGCCCAATCGCCGGCACGATCCCGCATCATGCCGCGCAGGAAATGCAGGTTCCACGCCGAAGCACCCATGCCGGCGCCAAAACGGTCAATCGCCTGGCCATAGGCCAGCGCCGCCTGCGCATGGCGGCCCTTGCGCTGATGCCAGGCCGCCAGCCCGCCCAGATCCTCGGGCGTGGCACCCGGCGCCGCCGCGGCCGCCTGCAACAGCGCGCCAGCCGCCTCGGCCTCCCCGCTGGCTTCGAACAGATCGGCCTGCCGCCCGCGCACCATCTCATCCAGCCCATAGCCGGCAGGCACCTTGGCAAAGGCCGCCAGCGCCGCCTGATTCTGCCCGCTGCGCGCCAGAAGATCGCCCACCGTCACCCAGGCCAGCGGCTGTTCGGGCGCCATGAAGCTGGCCAGCCGGGCAAACAGCAGCGCCAGCGGCTCGGCCCGCTCACGCGCCAGATCGGTCGAAAGCCGAACGAACATCCACGCCAGCCCGGTGCGGGCATCCGGCGCCACCGGGCCCAGCCGCTTGCCGGCCTCCAGCTTCTGCCGCGCCACCGCTGTCTGCCGATCGGATGGGAACAGCACCGCCAGCGCCTCGTCCCGCCGCCCGGCCATGGCCAGCGCATCGGCCTGACCCTGGCGCAGCACGGCCGTGGCCGGCCCGCCGCCGGCCCGCGCCTGGCGATAGGCCGCCGCCGCCTGATCCCAGCGGCCCAGCTCGGCCAGCATATGCGCCCGCTGTTCCGCCACATAGGCGCGCATGAACCCCTGGGTGCGCTGCGGATCGAGCGCGGCCAGCGCCGCCTCCGGCTCACCCCGGGCAAACATCGCCCAGGCATCAATGATCGGCCCGGCCACCATCGGCCAGCCCGGCCCGGCCAGCGCCTTGCGCAACTGGGTCACCGCCGCCGCATCCTTGCGCAGCACCGCATCGGCCAGCCGGGTGATCGCCACGGTGGGATCGGCATCGCCGGCCGTGCCCAACTGGCGCGCCAGTTGAAAGGCACGCTTGGCATCGCCAGAGGCCATCGCCAGTTCCCAGGTGCGGCGGGTCACGCCACTGGCCGCCGGATCGGCCGCGCGCACCTCCTCCATCAGTTTCGCCGCCAGCCCAACCTCCTTGTCGAGCACGGCATAGCGGCTGAACATATAGGCGTGCAGCGCCGGATCAGGCGCGCGCACCGGCTTGGCAGCCTGGGCCGCCGTGGTGGTGAGGGCCAGCAGGGCGGCGATGATCGGGGTTGCGCGCATGTTGCATTTTCATGGCGCGGGCGGGGGGGATTGTCGAGAGGGGGGAGGGTCGCGGGGGGCATATGGACAGGCTCGCTCATGCCGAGCTTGTCGAGGCACGGCACGGACTCAAGGCGTGTGCGGTTGGGCGCGGCCGGCGGCGGAGCCGCCGAGTCCGCTGGAGGGGTGGAAGGAAGAGGGAGGGAGAGCGTGGCGGAGCCACGCCGTCGGACGACACACGAAAAAGGCGGCTTGAGAGCCGCCTTTTTTGGTCGCCGGCCGAGCTTGCCGGAGTCGGCGCGCGGGA
>JAIXQY010000156.1 GCA_027485485.1 Sphingomonadales bacterium
CCGGCCCGCCGGCTGGCCGCCGTGCGCGCGCTCAGCGCGGCCGGTGTGCCCGTGTTTGTCTCGCTGTCACCGATGATCCCGGCGATCAATGATCACGAGATCGAAGCCATCGTGGCCGCCGCCGCCGATGCCGGCGCGGTGGGCGCCTATTCCATCCCGGTGCGCCTGCCGCACGAAGTGGCACCGCTGTTCCGTGACTGGCTGGCCATGCACTTCCCTGATCGGGCCGCCCGGGTGATGCAGCATATCACCGCCATGCGCGGCGGGCGGGACAATGATCCGCGCTTCTTCGCGCGCTTCCAGGCGGAGGGGCCCTATGCCGGCCTGATGCGGCAGCGCTTCCACAAGGCCTGCGCCGCCCATGGCCTGAGCCGCGAGCGGCTGGCGCTGGACTGCAGCCAGTTTCGGCCGCCGGGTGCGCAGCTCAGCCTGTTCTGAACGAAAACGGGCCGCTGGCAATGCGCCAACGGCCCGTTCGGTCACTCTGGGTTGATCAGATCAGGCGGCAACCGCAGCGCGGCGGCGGCGGGCGCCGACACCCACCAGGCCAAAGCCGGTGAGCATCATGGCCCAGGTGGAGGCTTCCGGCACGGCAGTGATGACGCGGAACACGTCCTGACCGGTGGCGCTGGCCTGCAGGTTGAAGCTGATGGTCTTGGCACCGGTGCGGGTGATGATATCGCCGGCTTCAAGACCACCGATGCTGGTGAAATCGGTCGCGCCGGTTTCCAGCTGATCGCTGCGAGCGGCGTTGATCTGGCCAGTGCCACGCTGAATGGCGATCACGTTCTGGTTGAAGCTGATGGTGCCGGTGGCGGAGCGGCCAGCGGTCGGGAAGAAGATGAAGGCGTGGCTGGACACGCGGAGCTGCGGAACCACGCCATTGGCGCCCGTGGCAAACAGGAAGGCCTGCGGACGAGTGCCCTGCGCCGCGCCGAGCGACACATTCTGCCGCTCATTGAAGCCGAAGATGTTGTTGCCGGTGATGGTGGTCGAAGCGACGGCCGGCGCAGCAACGATCTGGCCGGTGCCACCGTTGGTGAAGGCGGTGCCGCCCGACAGAGTGATGCTGGTGATCACGGCCTGGGCCGGGGCAGCGGCGAGGACCAGAGCGGCGATGGCGGAGGCGATACGAAGCTTCATGACAGGGTCTCCTGTGGATGGCGGTTACACAAAAACTATATGCAAAAGCCATGCCAACCAAAACAATGCCCGCAAGCTTTTGAGTTTAAACGATTAATACTCTGTTATTCATTCTGACTGTAAACCTTACCATACAGTCACGAAGGACGGCGGTGTCTGGCAACATCAATGCTCGATCCGCTCATAACGCTCCAGCCGCGGCGGTTCGGTTTGCCACTGGCCCTTGGCGCCAATGGCGCGGCCGGCGGCGAACAGGCGCTGCATGGTGGCGGGATCGAACAGCAACGGGCTGGGTTCCGCCTCTGCATCGGGCAGAAAGGCCAGATGATATTGGGCGCGGGCGTTGCGGGCCATGGTATAGACGCGCTCCACTGATCGATAGGTCAGGCTGCGCAGCATTTCGGTGATGCTGCGGCCGATGATGCTGCCGGTGTTGCTGCCCGACAGGCTGGTGTTGCCGATATAGCTGACGCGGCCATTGACCAGCGTCCACACATGTTCATCACCGCCGCGCGGATCGATCATGTAACTCTTGAACAACAGCGCCTGCTTGATGCCGCCATCCACATGCATGGCCGGCGGCCCATCCGACTGGCTGATATACACTGGCGAGAACAGGCCGGGGATCGCTGCCGATGCCAGCAGCACCTGGCGATACAGCTGCACCCGGCCCGGATCGGCCGACGCGGCAATGCGGCCCATGTCCCACACGGTGGCCACGCCATTGTCGAGATTGGTGGTGCCCACATACAGCCGCCGGCCCTTGCGATGTTCGGCCGCCACATCGTCCAGCAGCTGTTCGGTCACCATGTCGGCGATCATCCGTTCCAGCGGGGCGCGATCATAGAGCGAGGCGCGCTTGGCAAAGCCGATCAGGCCGCGCCGCTTCATCACCTCCTTGGTGGAAATCTGCGTGTAGACGCGGGCCAGATCGGCATCGCGAGACGGCCCCAGAAAGGCCAGCGTGGCCATCAGGGCGCCGGTGGAAATGCCGGTGACCACATCAAATTGCGGACGGGTTCCGGCCTCCGTCCACCCCACCAGCACGCCGGCGCCAAACGCCCCCACCGAACCGCCGCCCGACAGCAGCAGCACATCATGGCGCTTGCCCAGCTGGCGCACCGGCGGCGGATCGCCCAGCGGCGTGCCATCGGCATCGGCGGCCGAAACAATGGCGGTGCGCGCCAGCACCGGCGCTGCAAACGGCAGGGTGACCGGGCGGGACGCACAGGCGGCCAGCAGCAGCGGGAGCGCCATCAGGACAAATCGCTTCACGGCCGGCCCCCTCGCCTCTGCAAACGCCTGCAACTCAGGCAGTTGGCAGCTTGTAGTCCTTGTATTGCTCGCGCAGCGCCACCTTCAGCAGCTTGCCGGTGGCGGTGTGCGGCAGGCTGGGCACCACCAGCACATCATCGGGCGTCCACCATTTGGCGATCTTGCCATCCAGATAGGCCAGCACGCTGCCCTTCGTCACTTCGGCCCCGTCCTTGGGCACCACCAGCAGCAGCGGGCGCTCATCCCATTTCGGGTGATGCACACCGATCACGCAGGCTTCCGCCACGCCGGGCGCGCCCACGGCGACATTCTCCAGATCGATGGACGACACCCACTCGCCGCCCGATTTGATCACATCCTTGGCGCGATCGACGATCTGCATATAGCCCAGCGGATCCAGCGTCGCGACATCGCCGGTATCGAACCAGCCATCCTCGAACGCGCTGGCACCATCGCCCTTGAAATAACTGCCCACCGTCCACGGCCCGCGCACCAGCAGGCGGCCGAAGGCCTTGCCGTCGCGCGGCAGCTCCTGGCCAGCATCATCGACAATCTTCATCTCGACGCCGAACACGCCGCGGCCCTGCTTGATGCGGATATCAAGCTGATCCTGATAAGCCATGGCATCGGTTTCCGGAATGCCGGCACCCACCGTGCCCAGCGGGGACATTTCGGTCATCCCCCACAACTGCAGCACCTTCACGCCCAATTTGTCATAAGCCTCGATCATGGCGCGCGGCACCGCCGAACCACCGATGGCGGTGCGGTTCAGCTTGCCCATGCCCTGGCCGGTCTTTTCCAGATATTGCATCATGCCCAGCCAGATGGTGGGCACCGCCAGCGCCAGATCAACCTCTTCCTCGATGATCAATTTGTGCAGCGTGGGCGGATCGAAATTGGGGCCGCCCATCACCAGCTTGGCCCCCGTGCAGGCCGCGACATAGGGGATGGACCAGGCGTTGGCGTGATACATGGGCGCAATCGGCAGCACCACGGTGCCGGCGCCCATGCCGAACGTGTCGGTGGAGCTCGCGGCCATTGCGTGCAGCACGTTGGACCGGTGGCTATATTGCACGCCCTTGGGATTGCCGGTGGTGCCGCTGGTGTAACACAGGCCGGCGGGGGCGGTTTCCGGCACCTCGGTCCACGGCGTGTCCACGCTTTCGCCAGCCAGCAGCTCCTCATAGCACAAGAGGTTCAGGCTGGAGTCGGCCGGCATATGGGCGCGATCGGTGAGCAGCACATAATGTTCGATGGTTGAAAGGCTTGGCGCCAGCTTCTCGACCAGCTTCACAAAGGTGAGATCGAAGAACAGCACCCGGTCTTCGGCGTGGTTGGCGATATAGATGATCTGCTCTTCAAACAGGCGCGGGTTGATGGTGTGGGCCACGCCGCCCATGCCGGAAATGCCATACCAGCTTTCCACGTGCCGCCAGGTGTTCCACGCCAGGGTGGCGATGCGATCGCCGGGCTGCATGTCCAAGCGGCGCAGCGCGCCCGCCACCTGCCGGGCCCGGCCGCGCACGCTGGCCCAGTTGGTGCGATGCTTGGGGCCTTCGCAACTGAGCGACACGATCTCGCGCTGGCCATGATAGATGGCGGCGTGATCGATCAGCTTGCTCACCAGCAGCGGCCAATCCTGCATCGTTCCGTGCATGCGTCTCTCCCAAGATCCTGTTTGCGGTTCATAACGCCCCGCGCCGCCGCCGCAAAGAGGGCGTTGACAGAAAGAACGAATGTGGAACATAAAAGAGAACGAAAAACGAACAGGCGTGATTCGAACGCCCAGGCAGGAGACGCGGGATGACGATGATGCTGATGCTGGTGGCGTGTTTTGCGGCCTGGTTGCTGGTGGCCGTGATGCTGGGCGGTGCCGGGCGCGGGTTGCAGCAAGCCCTGCGCGGTGATGCGCGTCAACCCTGGATGCCGGTGCCGGTGCGGCGGCCTTCCGCATCGCGCGCCTTGACCCGGGCATAGGAGCGGAAGGCAAACGGGATGGTGATGGCATAGCCGGCGCTGATGATGGTCAGCGTGGCCCAGGGGTTGGTGAACAATGCGCCGGCCATCAGACCCGCCGCCGCCAATGCCGGCAAGCGCCACGCCGGGCGCAGCCGCACCGATCCCCAGCTGTAGGTTGGCAGATTCGAGACCATCATGAAGGCGACCAGCAGGGCGATCACCGCCACGATACTGGCGCGCACCGCCGGATCCTGCAGCCAGACCGGTTCCAGCCAGAAATGAAGATAGAGCGGCGTGAGCGTCAGCCCCGCCGCGGCCGGCGCCGGAATGCCGGTGAGATAGCCCAGGCGCTTGTGGGGTTGATCCTCGGCATCAATCTGGGCGTTGAACCGCGCCAGCCGCAGCGCGCAGGCCACGGCGTGCGCCAGCGCAATCACCCAGCCCAGCCGGCCGGGCAGATGCTGCAACGCCCACAGATACATCAGCAACGTCGGCGCCACGCCAAAGGCCGTCACATCCGACAGCGAATCAAGCTCCGCGCCAAAGCGGCTGCTGGCCTTGAGCAGGCGGGCAATGCGGCCATCAATGCCATCCAGCACCGCCGCAATGATGATTGCCGCCACCGCCAGTTCCCATTGGCCGCCAATGGCAAAGCGCACGCCGGTGAGACCAAAGCTCAGGGCCAGCACGGTCACCGCATTGGGCACCACGGCGCGCAAGGGGATGCCGCGGCGGCGCGGGGGATCAACCTGGTTCATGGCCTGACAATCGGCGTGCGCTGGGCAAGTTGCAAGTGGCCGGCCTTATTGGCTGTGCGCGCCCATCAGCAGCGGCGTGCCCTTCACGGCCAGGATGGTCTCCCCGGCGATGGCGCGTTGCCCCACCGCCACCGCCGGCACATACCCGGCCGGCAGGAACACATCGACCCGACTGCCAAAACGGATCAGACCAAAGCGTTCGCCCACCTTCATCATCTGGCCCACCGCCACCCATTTCATGATGCGCCGCGCCACCAGGCCGGCGATCTGGGTGAAGGCGATCTTTTCGCCGGCGGGATTTTCGATCACGAAATATTGCCGCTCATTCTCCTCGCTGGCCTTGTCCAGCTCGGCATTGAGGAATTTGCCCGGCACATAGACGATCCGTGTCAGCCGCCCGGCGATCGGCGCGCGATTCACGTGCACATCAAACACGTTCATGAACACGGTGACGCGGGTGACCAGGCCCGGCTCCAGCCCGCCGTCCCCCACCAGCTGGCGCGGCACCTCGACATTGGTGATCAGGCTGATCAGGCCATCGGCCGGCGACACGATCAGATCATCGCCGAGCGGCGTGACGCGCACCGGATCGCGGAAAAACGCCGCCACCCAGATGGCGATGCCCAGCAGCACAAAGCTGAGCGCCGTCCATTGCAGCCACAGGCCTGACACCAGCACCGCGGCCAGGGCAATCCCGAGGAACTTGCGGCCTTCGGGGTGCATGTCGGGGATGTTGTATTTGGCGGTCTCACCCGGCACCAGCGGCAGCGGGCCCGTCGGAAGTGGCGGGGGCAGCGGCGGCGGTTCGGGCAGGCTGGCCGGCGGGGCAGCCGCAATCGGGGCCAGATCGGGCTCAACCACGCGTGGCGGCTGCGGCGGAGTTTCAGGATCGTTCATGCCTGCTGCTTTAGCCGGGTGAAACGCCGCTTGGCAAATGGGGCCTGATTGCGTGGATGCCCGCTTTGGGCCACAGGCGCGGCCATGATCCGCTCCCTGCTCCTGTTCTGTGGCTCCCGCGCCGGCCATGATCCCGCTCATGCCGACCTGGCCGAGGGCCTGGGCCGCCTGTGTGCGGCGCGCGGCGTCACCCTGGTCTATGGTGGTGGCCGGGTGGGCCTGATGGGCGTGGCGGCGCGGGCCTGCAAGGCCGATGGCGGCCGGGTGATCGGCATCATCCCGCGCCTGTTGATGACGACCGAAGTGGCGCAGGACGGGCTGGACGAACTGCACGTTGTGGAGACGCTGCACGAGCGCAAGGCCCTGATGCACCAAATGTCTGATGCCATCATCGCCCTGCCCGGCAGCATCGGCACGCTGGACGAATTGTTCGAAAGCCTGACCTGGCGTGAGCTTGGCATTCACGACAAGCCGATCTGGCTGCTGGGCGGAAATGGCTATTGGGCACCGCTGGAGGCGCTGCTCGCGCACATCGGCGCCGCTGGCTTTGGCCCGCCACATCTGGCGCGTCTGGCCGAGCCACTGGACAATCTGGCCACCCTGTCGGAAAAGCTTGGGGGCGGCGGGCTGCGTCACCATTGACCACAGCGGCCACATCCCCCTAGAAGGCTGCTACATTACGTCGCAGAACAAACAGGAAGTGCATGATGCCGAAGATCAAGGTCGAAAACCCCGTTGTCGAGCTGGACGGCGACGAAATGACCCGGATCATTTGGGCCTGGATCCGCGAACAGCTGATCCTGCCCTATCTCGACATCGATCTGAAATATTATGACCTCGGCATGGAAAACCGCGACGACACCAACGACAAGGTGACCGTGGAATCCGCCAATGCCATCCGCGAATATGGCGTGGGCGTGAAATGCGCCACCATCACGCCGGACGAAGCCCGCGTGAAGGAATTCGGCCTGAAGCGGATGTGGAAATCGCCGAACGGCACCATCCGCAACATCCTGGGCGGCGTGGTGTTCCGCGAACCCATCGTGATCAAATCGGTCCCCCGCCTGGTGCCGGGCTGGACCGATCCGATCGTGATCGGCCGCCATGCCTTTGGCGATCAATATCGCGCCACCGATTTCAAGGTGCCCGGCCCCGGCAAGCTGACCATGCGCTGGGAAGCCCACGATGGCAGCAGCGTGATCGAGGAAGAGGTGTTCGAATTCCCGTCGGCCGGCGTGGCCATGGGCATGTACAATCTTGATGACAGCATCCGCGATTTCGCCCGCGCCTGCCTGAACTATGGCCTGGATCGCGGCTGGCCGGTGTATCTGTCCACCAAGAACACCATCCTGAAAGCCTATGATGGCCGCTTCAAGGATCTGTTTGAAGAAGTTTACACCAATGATTTCAAGGCGCAGTTCCGCAAGGCTGGCATCGTCTATGAACATCGCCTGATCGATGATCTGGTGGCTTCGGCCCTCAAATGGTCGGGCAAGTTCGTCTGGGCCTGCAAGAATTATGACGGCGATGTGCAGTCCGACATGGTCGCCCAAGGCTATGGCAGCCTCGGCCTGATGACCAGCATCCTGATGACGCCGGATGGAAAGACGGTGGAAGCCGAAGCCGCCCATGGCACGGTGACGCGCCATTATCGCATGCACCAGGAAGGCAAGCCGACCAGCACCAACCCCATCGCCAGCATCTTCGCTTGGACCGGCGGCCTCAAGCATCGCGGCAAGCTGGATGGCACCCCGCTGGTGACCAAGTTCGCCGAAACGCTGGAACGTGTGTGCGTGGAAACGGTGGAATCCGGCGCGATGACCAAGGATCTGGCCCTGCTCGTCGGCCCGGATCAGGCCTGGATGACGACGGAGAAATTCTTCGAAGCCGTCCGCGCCAATCTGGATGCCGCCATCGCCAAGGGCCTTTAACCGGGGGCTTGGCCGCCGAATTCCCAAAGAAAGCCCTCGTCATGCTGAACTTGTTTCAGCATCCATGGTGCGGGTGCCCCATGATGCGTGCCTTTGGCAGCCGTGGTCCCATGGATGCTGAAACAAGTTCAGCATGACGAGGATTTGATGATGAATTTTGACCTGAAAGCCCATATCGCGCTTGGCTTGCAGGATGATGTCTTCAGTCGCCGCCAGCTGCTGGCCGGCACGGCCGCGATGGCGGTTGCCGGAACGGCATTGGCGCAGGGCACCACGCCGGCAAACCCGGCCGACTCCGCGCTGCTGCGCCTGTTCGACACGATGTATGCCGAAGACGTCGCCGCCTCCCCCGAGCGCGCCAGCACGCTGGGCCTTGATGTTGGCGCCAACGCCGATCTGAAGTCCCGGCTGTCGGATTACAGCCGTGCCGGGCGCGACAAGGCGCTGGCCCGCGCTGCCAGCCAGCTCGATCGCCTGCGCGGCATTGGCGCCGGGCTCAGCCCGCCGCGCCAGCTCGACAAGGATGTGGTGGAATATGATCTGTCGCGCCGGGTCGCCAACGAACGGCGCTTCGGCTTTGGCAGCGCCGGCGGCAATTTTTCGCCCTATGTGCTGACCCACAGCGAAGGCGCCTATCGCGAGGTGCCGGGCTTTCTGGAGAATCAGCACCGCATCCGGACGGCGGATGATGCCGAGGCCTGGCTGTCGCGCCTGTCGGCCTTTGCCGGCGCGCTCGATCAGAACAGCGAGCGGCTGCGCGAAGAGGCGGCCATGGGCGTGGTACCGCCGGCCTTCCTGCTCGATCTCGCGCTGCCGCAGATGCGCCGCCTGCGCGACACGCCGGCCGATCAATCCGTGCTGACCACCGCGCTGGCTGCCAAGGCCGCCGCCGCCGGGTTGCCCGGCGATTGGGCGGCGCGCGCCACAGCGTTGGTGACAAGCCAGGTGCAGCCGGCGCTGGATCGCCAGATCGCCGCCGTGCAGGCCCTGCGCGGCCAAGCCAGCATGGATGCCGGCGTGTGGAAGCTGCCCGACGGCGCGGCTTATTATGATGCGGCGGTGAAATCATCGACCACCACCAATTACACCGCCGAAGAGGTGCACCAGCTTGGCCTGGCGCAAGTGGCGGAAATTTCGGCGCAACTCGATGTGCTGCTGAAGGGCCAGGGCCTCACGCAAGGCACGGTGGGCCAACGCCTGGTGGCGCTGAACGAGCGGGCCGATCAGCTGTTTGCCAACACGGATGCGGGCAAGGAGGAACTGCTAACCGAACTGCGCGGCCATGCCGCCGCGATGTATCCGAAGCTGGACAGGCTGTTCATCAGCCAGCCGCGTTCGAAGCTGGACGTGAAGCGCGTGCCGCCGGCCATCCAGGAAGGCGGCGCCGGCGCCTATTACAACGCCGGCGCGGTGGACGGGACGCGCAACGGCACCTTCTTCATCAACCTGACCGACAGTTTCGACCGACCGAAGTTTGGCCTGCCCACCGTCACCTTCCACGAAGGCGTGCCGGGCCATCATTTCCAGGTGATGCTGGCGCTGGAAAGCCCGGATGTGCCGCCGATCCGCCGTCGCGCCGGATACAGCGCCTATACCGAAGGCTGGGCGCTCTATGCCGAAACCCTGGCCGACGAGATCGGCACCTATGACGGCAACCCGTTGGGCCGCATCGGCTATCTGCAAAGCCTGTTGTTCCGCGCCACAAGGCTGGTGGTGGATACCGGCCTGCACCACAAGCGCTGGACCAAGGATGCCACGATCGACTGGATGGTGGCCGCCACCGGCTTTGCCAAGGGCCGCACCACCCGCGAGATCGTGCGCTATGCCGCTGCGCCGGGCCAGGCGCTCAGCTACAAGATCGGCCACACCAAATGGCTGGCGGTGCGCGAGGCGGTGAAGGCCAAGCAGGGCAAGGCGTTCGATATCCGCCAGTTCCACGAGATATTGCGGCTGGGCGCGATGCCACTGGTGCTGCTGGAACGGGAGGCGTTGCGGCGGGCGTGATCATTGCCCACCCCCGGCCCCTCTTGGCTGCGGGAGGGGAGGCTTTCGTTCCCGCTCACTCTACTCCCCTCCCGCCTGCGGGAGGGGTCGGGGGTGGGTTCGCCCTCCATCACACCCCGCAGCACGTGACATCCAGCGCCGCAGCCGCCAAGGTGCGGCCATGGCCCTGAATCTGGAATCCACTGCCTTCAAGGACATGATGCTGGTGCTGGGCGCGGCTGGCCTGGTGATTCCGGCCTTTGCCGCGCTGCGCATTTCGCCCGTCATCGGCTTCATCCTGATCGGCGTGGCAGCCGGGCCGTTCGGGCTGGGCCAGGTGCCGGGCCTCGCCTGGCTGCAATTGTCCAGCCCGGAGGCGCTGGCGGCGCCGGCCGAACTGGGCGTGGCGCTGCTGCTGTTCGCGCTGGGGCTGGAACTCAGCCTTGATCGAATCCGAACCATGCGCAGCCTGATCTTTGGCCTGGGCAGCCAGCAATTGCTGATCTGCGCCGGGCTGCTGGTGGCCGGCCTGCTGCTGCTGGGTGAGCCCCTGATGGCGGTGCTGGTGATTGGCGGGGCGATGGCGCTGTCGTCCACGGCCGTCAGCCTGCAATTGCTGTCGGCGAGCGGCCATATCAACAGCCAGGCCGGGCGCAAGGCGGTGGGCGTGCTGTTGTTCCAGGATCTGGCGCTGGCACCGATGCTGCTGCTCATCGGGGCGGCTGGCGGCGGGGGCAGTTTCGGCCGCAGTCTGGCCATCGGCATCGCCGCGCTGATCGGCATCGCCTTGTTTGCCCGCCACATGGTGCCGCCGCTGTTCCTGCAGGCCGCCCGCACAAGGCGATCCGAACTGTTTCTGGCCGCCGCGCTGGTGGTGCTGATTGCCTCGGCCGGCACGGCGGCGCTGGCTGGCCTGTCGCCGGCGGTGGGCGCGCTGATGGCCGGGTTGATGCTGTCCACCAGCGATTATCGCCGCCAGATCGAAGCGGCGGTGCAGCCGTTCGAGGGCCTGTTGCTCGGCGTGTTCCTGATCTGGGTGGGCAGTGGCCTGGATCTGGCGGCGATTGCGGCTGATCCATGGCCGGTGCTGGCCGGCACGGCGGCGGTGCTGGGCGTGAAGGCGGCCGCCGTTTATGGCCTGTTGCGCTGGCGCGGCACGCGGCGCGGCGTGGCCGGCCATGTTGCCCTGCTGCTGGCCAGCCCGTCCGAAACCAGCCTGATCGTGCTGGCGGCGGCCACCACGGCGCGGTTGATCGGCGGGCATCTGGCCGAAATGGCGGTGGCGGTGGCCTCGCTCACCCTGGCGCTGGCGCCGCTGCTCGGGCTGGCCGGGGCCCGGCTGGAAGCCAGCGCCAAGGAGGATCGGGAAGAGCCGCAGGCCGATCCGGCCACCGGGCAGACGGTGATCATCGGCTTTGGCCGGGTGGGCCGGCTGGTGGCCCAGATGCTCGACATGCACGGCCAGGCCTGGCTGGCGGTGGACAGCGATCCGGATGAGGTGCAGCGCTATCGCCGCGCCGGCAAGCCGGTGGTCTATGGCGATGCCCGCCGGCCGGAATTGCTCGACAAGCTGAAACTGGATCAGGCCCGCGCCGTGGTGCTGACCATTGATGACATGCGCATGCTCGATCTGCTCACCAAGCGCATCCGCGAACGCCATCCCGATCTGTGCATCGTGGCGCGCGCCCGCGATGCCCAACATGCCGGCACGCTCTACACCGCGGGTGCCACCGATGCCGTGCCCGAAACCGTGGAAAGCAGCCTGCAACTGGCCGAAGCGGTGCTGGTCGATCTTGGCGTGCCGATGGGGCCGGTGATCGCCTCGATCCACGAAAAACGCGACGAACTGCGTGGGCAGATGAAGGGCAGCGGCAGCGGCCCCAAGCGCCCGCCGCTGCGCACCCTGCGCCGGTGAGCAATCAGGCCGGCTTTTGCCAGGCCATGATGTGGAAATTGGGCACGCGGTTATAGCGGTCGCGCTTGTCGGCCGGGCCGCCGGTGGCGGGCGGCTCGTCAAAATGGCTGAGCAGCAGGCCGTGGCCCAACAGGGCCTGCATATACCGCTTGAGCGGGCGGTGATGGTTGATGATGTCGACCCCGCGCCAGGCGGTGCGGCGTGGGCGTTCCTCGAGATAATGATCGATGGGAAAACTGGGTTCGCCGATCAGCGGCTTCACCCAGCCCAGATGCACGGCCGCGGTGTTGAAGGCGGTGAGATTGGCAATGAGCAGATGTCCGCCGGGGCGAACCGCCGCCACGATGCGGGCCAGCGCGGCATCCAGATCAGGCATGTCGATCAGCGACAGATAGCAGACCGCCATGTCATAACCGCACGGTTCAACCGCCATCGCCTCGGCGGCTTCCACCCGGTAATCGCCGTGCGGATGCAGGTCCTGCGCCCGGGCAATCAGGGCGGCGGCCGGATCAACGCCGGTGGTGGCCAGCCCACGCGCCGCCAGCATCCGGCAGAAGCGCCCTTCCCCGCAGCCCACATCCAGCACCCGCGCCGGGGCATGGCGCGCCACCAGCGCCAGCATCGGCGCATCCAGCACATGCACGCGGCCAAAATCGCCTTCATCCCCCTGGATGGCGATCCATGCCTGTGCCGATGCATCCCAACCGCTGCTCATCCTGGGGCAATGGCCAATCCGGCTGGCGGGGTCAAGGCACAGCCAGGCGGGGGCAAGACGGGGGGATCGGGGCTTGCGCCGCGTATGTACGAACTGGTACATATAACCAGACTTGGGGGAGAGAGACGATGCGCACGATGTCTGTGGCCATAATGGCCACCCTGTTCAGCAGCAGCCTGCTGGCGGCGCCGCTGCCGCCCGCACCGCAAATCGGTCCGGACAAGGATATTGATGGCCGGCCGCTGCCCTTTGGCCGCCAATCCCGGCTGCCGCCCGACACGCCGGCCGGTTCCGGCCCTCACAAGGCGATCATGGCCACGGCTGCAAGCCTGCCCGCCCATGTGATCTATCACCCGGCCGATCTACCCAGGGCGGGCAAACTGCCGATCGTGGCCTGGGGCAATGGCGCCTGCATCAACGCCGGCAACCGTTTCCGCTATTTCCTGACCGAAGTCGCCAGCCATGGCTATCTGGTGCTGGCCAATGGCGTGATGGCCAATCCGGCGCTGGAAGTGGGGCCGCAGGAGAACCCGGCCGTGCGCCCGCCCGGCAGCCCGCCGCCGCCGCCACCGCCGCCGCGTGATCCGAATGCGCCAGAGCGCGCGCCGGGCACCACCACGCCCGAACAACTGATCGAATCGATCGATTGGGCCATCGCCGAAAATGCCCGGCCGGGCAGCCCGCTGTTCGGCCGCATCGATACGGGCAAGGTGGCCGTGATGGGCCAAAGCTGTGGCGGCATGCAGACCCTGCGCGTCGCGGCCGACCCGCGCATTTCCACCATCGTCGTGTGGAACAGCGGCGCCGGCATGATGCGCAACAATCCGGTCGATCCTGCCACCCTTCTGGCCAGCATCCACACGCCTGTCGCCTTCATCCACGGCGATGCCCAGACGGATGTGGCCTTTTATGCCGCCGAATCAAACGCCCGCACGCTGGCCAAGGTGCCGGTGTTCCAGGCCTGGCAGGATGGCATGACCCATCTTGGCACCTATGGTCAGGCCAATGGCGGCTTTTTCGGCACGCTGGGGGTGGCCTGGCTGGATTGGCAGCTGAAGGGTGATAACCGCGCCGGGCGCATGTTCACCGGCAGTGATTGCGCCATGTGCCAGGACAAGAGCTGGCACGTGTTCAAGGCGCGGATCAACTGAGGCCGCGCGCTGGCCGGCGGATCAGCCGGCCAGCGCGGCTTTCACCGCCGCAATCGCATCGGCGGCCTTGTCGGCATCCGGGCCGCCGGCCTGGGCCATGTCCGGCCGGCCGCCGCCGCCCTGCCCGCCCAGCGCGGCCGCAGCCACACGCACCAGATCAACGGCAGAGCGCTGGCCGATCAGATCGTCGGTCACGCCCACCGCCACGCTGGCGCGGCCATCGTTCACCGCCACGATCGCCACGATGCCGCTGCCCAGCGCCTGCTTGGCCTCATCCACCAGCCCGCGCAGCGCCTTGGCTTCCAGCCCGTCCAGCACCTGGCCCTGGAAGGCCATGCCGTTCACCATCTCGGGGCCGGCCTTGGCGCCGGCGGGGCCCGCCAGCGCCAGCGCCTTCTTGGCATCGGCCAGTTCGCGTTCCAGCCGTTTGCGATCGTCCATAAGGGCGGCAACGCGGGCCGGCAGCTCTTCGGGCCGGGCCTTCATCGCACCGGCGGCTTCCAGCAGCAGTGCTTCGCGGCCGTTCAGCCATTCGCGCGCGGCGATGCCGGTCTTGCCCTCGATGCGGCGCACGCCACTGGCCACAGCGCTTTCGGCGGTGATCTTCAACAGGCCGATATCGCCCAGCGCGCCCACGTGCGTGCCGCCGCACAGTTCAACGCTATAGGTGTCGCCGCCATCATCGGCGCCCATCGACAGCACCCGCACTTCCTCGCCATATTTCTCGCCAAACAGCGCCATGGCGCCGGCTTCGATGGCGGCATCCGGCGTCATCAGCTTGGTCGAAACATCGCGGTTGCCCAGGATCTGCGCGTTAACATCGGCTTCCACCTGCGCCAGCTCGGCCGCGGTCATCGCCTTCTGGTGCGAGAAATCGAAGCGCAGATAATCCTCGCCAACATAGCTGCCCTTCTGCGTCACATGCGTGCCCAGGCGGCGGCGCAGCGCGGCGTGCAGCAGGTGGGTGGCGCTATGGGCGCGGCGGTGGCTGCCCCGCTGCGGCGCATCCACATCCAGCTTCACCACATCGCCCACGCTCAGCGGCCCGGCCGTCAGCGTCACATCATGCAGGTGCAGCTTGCCCAGCGCCTTGCGCGTATCGGCCACCCGCGATGTCAGCCCCTCGCCCCAGCTGATGCTGCCGCCGTCGCCGGCCTGGCCGCCGCTTTCGGCATAGAAGGGCGTCTGGTTGGTGACGACCACGATCTTGTCACCGGCGTTTGCGGTCGCGATCTGCTTGCCGTCCTGCACCAGCGCCACCACCTTGGCCTCGCCGGTGAGGCTGGTGTAGCCGGTAAACTCGCTGGCGCCCTCGGCTTCGACAATGTCGAACCACACGGCGGCATCCTTGGCCTCGCCGGAGCCGCTCCAGGCGGCGCGGGCCAGGCGCTTCTGTTCGGCCATGGCGGCATCAAAGCCGGCCCGATCCACGGCAATGCCGCGCGCCCGCAATGCATCCTCGGTCAGGTCATACGGGAAACCGAACGTGTCATAGAGTTTGAACGCCACATCACCCGACAGCGTGCCGCCAGCCGACAGCTTGCCGCTGGCTTCATCCAGCAGGCCCAGCCCGCGCTCCAGCGTCTGGCGGAAGCGGGTCTCTTCCAGCTTCAGCGTCTCTTCGATCAGGGCCTGCGCCCGGCCGAGCTCGGGGAAGGCCTGGCCCATGGTCGCCATCAGCGCCGGCACCAATTGGTGCATCAAGGGTTCCGCGGCGCCGAGCAGATGGGCATGGCGCATGGCGCGGCGCATGATGCGGCGCAGCACATAGCCGCGGCCCTCGTTGGCCGGCAGCACGCCATCAGCCACCAGAAAGCCCGCCGAGCGCAGATGATCGGCAATCACCCGATGCGAGGCGCGGGCTTCGGCCGAAACCGCCTTGCCCACCTTGTCCTCGCTGGCGGCGATCAGCGTCTTGAACGTGTCGGTGTCATAATTGTCGTGCACGCCCTGCAGCACGGCGGCGATGCGCTCCAGGCCCATGCCGGTATCGATGCTGGGGCGCGGCAGGTTCAGACGGGTGTCGCGATCAACCTGTTCATATTGCATGAACACCAGGTTCCAGATCTCGACAAAACGGTCGCCATCCTGATCCGGGCTGCCGGGCGGGCCGCCGAAGATATGATCGCCATGATCGTAAAAAATCTCGGAGCACGGCCCGCACGGCCCGGTGTCACCCATCGACCAGAAATTGTCGTTGGTGTCGATGCGGATGATCTTGTCGTCGCTCAGCCCGGCGATCGTCTTCCACAGCGAGGCTGCCTCATCATCGGTGTGATAGACGGTGACGCACAGCCGGTTCTTGTCCAGGCCCCATTCGCGGGTGAGCAGATCCCAGGCCAGGGTGATCGCCTGTTCCTTGAAATAATCGCCGAACGAGAAATTGCCCAGCATTTCGAAGAAGGTGTGGTGGCGGGCGGTATAGCCCACATTGTCGAGATCATTGTGCTTGCCGCCGGCGCGCACGCATTTCTGGCTGCTGGCGGCCTGGGTGTAAGGCCGGGATTCCAGCCCGGTGAAGACATTCTTGAACGGCACCATGCCGGCGTTGGTGAACATCAGCGTGGGATCATTCTGCGGCACCAGCGGCGCCGACGGCACGAGCGTGTGCCCGGCCTTGCCGAAATGATCGAGGAAGCTGCGGCGGATGTCGTTCGTCGAGATCATGCCCCAGCGCTTACCGCCGTGACGCGCCAGCGTAAAGGGCGGCCGCCGCGATCAGGCCCGCGCCGTCACCAGCCATATCGCCCCAGGCAGGCTGACAACGCCATCGGCGACATGATCGGCGAGCGCGGCGGCCAGCACCGATTTGGCCGCATCGCCGATGCCGGCCTCGCGCACCGCCTTGGCGGCCGGGCCGATGCGCAGGTTGAACTGGATCGCGCTGGCAATCGGATCATCGCCTTCGCCAATCTGCATGGCAAACGGCAGGCTGTGGCAGGCGACATCGTGCCAGCCGGCGGTTTCGAGGATCGTCGCCAGCCGTGCCGCATCGGCGAAGGCGAACGGTCCGGGGGCATAGGGATCGGCCGGAGCTGGTGCCGGCAGCAGATCGGCAAGCGCGGTGAGCGGCAAGGTCGCCCACAAATTGCGCGCCGCCGGTTGCCAGCAGGCAAACACCAGGCGGCCGGTGGGCGCGGCGAGGCCGTGGAGATGGGCGAAGGCGGCCAGCGGATCGGCAAAGAACATCACGCCAAAGCGCGACATGATCAGATCAAAGCCCTGTTCGTCGGCCCAGGTGGAGGCATCGGCGGCAATGAACTCGGCCTCGCTCAGCAGGGCTTCGCCGCGCTGGCGGGCGCGGGCCAGCAGGGGTTCGGAAATGTCGAGCCCAATGGCGTGGCCGGTTTCGCCCACGGCGGCATCCACCGCCAGCGTGGTCTCACCCGCGCCGCAACCGATATCGAGCACATATTCGCCGGCCTGGGGATTGGCCGCGGCCAGCAGCGCGGTGGTGACCGGCGTGAGCGCGGTGTCCATGCGCTCCTGCATCAGCACCCAGGTCTCCCCCACCTTGCCGTTCCAATAGTCAATCTGTTCGGCGTTCGACATGCTTCATCCTTCCGCTGCGTTGATTGCGGCGCTTCCCGGCCAAGGTCAATCATGACATAGCGGACGTGCTGATGACGGATTGGCTGTTCCCCACCGTGCGCGGTCTGCGCGCCACCACCCAGCGGCTGATTGGCAAGCGCAGCGATGCCGATGGGGTGGCGGCGCGCGATGCCGTGGTTGCCGGCCGGCCGGTGCGGCATTTCCTGCCGGAAACAGCCCCGGCACCAGCGCGCCTGCTCTATTTCCACGGCGGCGGTTTCATCAGCGGCAGCATCGACAGCCACCATGGCCTGTGCAGCCGGCTGGCGGCCCAAACCGGCATGGAGCTTGTTTCGGCCAGTTACCGGCTGGCGCCGGAACATCCCGCCCCGGCCCAGTTTGACGACGCGCTGGCGGTGGCGCAAGCGCTGGCGGCGGCGCCGGGGCCATTGCTGATCGGCGGTGATTCGGCCGGGGCCTGGCTGGCGCTGCGCTGCGCGCTGGCCGTGCACGAAACCCGGCCCGGCCGCTTTGCCGCCGCGCTGTTGCTCTATCCCTTCATCGATCTGGATGCGCAGCCCGATACGCTGCTGGGCTATGCCCGGCCAGCGGTGGCGGTGATGCGGGCGGCATTGGGCGGGGCCTATCCTTCGTTGCTGGGGCTGGATCTGGCGAAGGCGCCGCCGAGCGCCCTGCTGTGGGGCGCCGGGTTGGATCCGGTGGCGCCGGGCGCGCAGGCGCTGGCCAACGGGCTGGCCGCCGCCGGGGTGGCCACACGGGTGCGCCGGCACCGGATGCTGGTGCATGGCGGACTGAACCTGGCCAACCGAGTGGCGATGGTTGACCGGTTGCTGGCGGCGGTGGCAACTGACCTTGCAGTATTGGCGGAGGCGGGCTGATGCGGATGATGGTGGCAATCATGGCGCTGGCACTGGCCGGGGCGGCCTTGGCCAAGCCGGTGGAGGATGAGATTGCCGTGACCGCCGAGCGGTTGAGCCGCGGCGCGTTGCGGGCCGAAGCCGAGAAATTCGTGCGCAAGGCCATGGCCGATCCGCGCAATGGCCAGAATGCCCGCTGGCTGAAACCGCTGTGCGTCGAAAGCATCGGCGTGACGGCCCAAGTGGGTGCCATCTTCACCAACCGCGTGGCCGAAGTTGCCAAGCATGTTGGCCTGGAACTGGCCAAGCCCGGCTGTGACCCCAATCTGATGATCGTGTTCACCAGCGACGCCGCGCAATTGATCAAGGCGGTGGCCAAGCGCAATGGCCGCGCGCTGGAGGGATTGCCGGGGGCGGACCGGGCCCTGTTGAACCGCCCCGATCTGCCGGTGCGCTGGTGGCATCACAGCGCGCCCGAAGCCAGCGATGGCCGCCAGTTCGCGCCGGCCGGGTTCGGCATCGGTGCAGGCGTTGCAGGCGACGCCACCTACAACAATTATGCCCGGGCCTCCCGCATTGATGAACCGACGCGCGTCGCCATCACCGGGGCGGTGGTGGTGGTGGATGCGAAGCTGGTCGGCAAGGTCACGCCGGCGGCCCTGTCGGATTATATCGCGCTGGTGGGGCTGAGCCGGATGCGGATGAACCCGGCGGGCCGGCCCACGCCCAGCATCATGCAATTGTTCGATCCCGGCGGGGCGGCGATTGCTGGCTTCTCGCCGCAGGATGAGCTGTTCATCGAAAGCCTCTATCGCACCAGGGACAATCTGGGCGGGGCGCAGCAGCGGGCCGCCATGGCCGGCTATATCGCCGATGAAGCCGTGAAGGCCGCCGGGCCGCCGCCCAAATAAAAAAGGGCGGCCTGTGGTGGACCGCCCCTTTCCTGAACGCTTGCCGGGCCGACGATCACATCTCGCCGTCACCCGCGTCATCATCGGCCGACGGGCCAACCATCAGCGCGTCGGAAATACCGGCGGCATTGTCACGGATGATCTTTTCGATCTTGGCCGTGATCTCGGTGTTTTCCTTCAGATATTTCTTGGAATTTTCCCGGCCCTGGCCGATGCGGATGCTGTCGTGGCTGAACCAGGCGCCGGACTTTTCAATCACCCCGGCCTTCACGCCCAGATCGAGAATCTCCCCGATCTTGGAAATGCCCTCGCCATACATGATGTCGAATTCGACCTGCTTGAACGGCGGCGCCACCTTGTTCTTCACCACCTTCACGCGGGTGGTATTGCCCACGATATCATCGCGATCCTTGATCTGCCCGGTGCGGCGGATGTCGAGCCGGACGGAGGCATAGAATTTCAGCGCATTGCCGCCCGTGGTGGTTTCCGGGTTGCCATACATCACGCCGATCTTCATGCGCAGCTGGTTGATGAATATGACGATGCAGCGCGACCGGCTGATCGAACCGGTCAGCTTGCGCAGGCTCTGGCTCATCAGACGGGCCTGCAGGCCAACATGGCTGTCGCCCATTTCGCCTTCGATTTCGGCCCGCGGCACCAGGGCGGCTACCGAATCGACCACCAGCACATCGATGGCGTTGGAACGCACCAGCGTGTCGACAATCTCCAGCGCCTGTTCGCCCGTGTCAGGCTGCGACACGATGAGTTCATCGATGTTGACGCCCAGCTTCTTGGCATAGACCGGATCAAGCGCATGTTCGGCATCGACAAAGGCCGCCGTGCCGCCGTGCCGCTGCGCCTCGGCAATCACGTGCAGGGCCAGCGTCGTCTTGCCGGAGCTTTCCGGGCCATAGATTTCCACGACGCGGCCGCGCGGCAGGCCGCCGATACCAAGCGCGATGTCGAGCCCGAGCGAACCGGTGGAGATCGCCTCCACCTCCATCGCGTCGCGTTGGCCCAGCTTCATCACCGAACCCTTGCCGAAGGCCCGATCAATCTGGGCCAGAGCTGCTTCGAGGGCCTTTTGCCGATCCATTCCCGTTTCCACCAATTTGAGCGCCGATGCCATGACCCGTTCCTTTCGTGAAGCGGTGGGGTGCGTTCGTCAACGGCTTTTGATGTACCGCAATTGTTCTGGTGGAACAAGAGGGGAACAGAGAGAAATTTCAGCCTGCGGTGCGCGCCTTGGCCAAGGCCTCCAGCAGATCGCTCATGGTGAACGGCTTGGTGAGGAAGCTGATGCCCAGCGCCTCGGCCTCGCGGTGGCGCGGCAGTTCGGCATAGCCCGACATCAGCACCAGGCCGATGCCCGGCCGCATTCTCACCGTCTTGAAGGCCAGTTCCACCCCGTCCATGCCCGGCATCATCACGTCTGACAGCAGCACATCCACCGCCGCGCCCGAATTGAGCACCACCAGCGCGGCACTGGCATCTTCGGCCGTGGTCACGATGCAGCCCTTGCGCTCCAGCCCGCGCGCCAGCACCGCCCGGACCGAGGGTTCATCCTCCACCAGCAGCACCTTGCACGGCCCGTCCAGTGCGGTGGGCGGCGGCGGCGGCGGCGATGGCCTCGCCACAGTGTCATCGGCGGCGTGGCCGGGCAGAAAGACGGTGAAGCTGGTGCCGCGCCCACCAGGGCCGGGGGCCGCGAAGATATAGCCATGCGATTGCTTGACGATACCATAGGCGGTGGACAGGCCCAGCCCGGTCCCTTGCCCCATCGGCTTGGTGGTGAAGAATGGCTCGAAAATCTTGCCCATGATTTCGGGCCGGATGCCGGTGCCGGTGTCCGTTACCTCGATGCCGACATGGTCGCTGTTGGGCATGATCTGATGGCCAAGGGCTGGCACATCGGCACCGGCCACATCGAAAATCCGGATTGAAAGCCGGCCATTGCCGTTCATCGCGTCGCGCGCGTTGACGGCCAGATTGACGATCACCTGCTCCACCTGGCCCGGATCGGCCCGCACATAGAGCAGGCCCTGCCGGCCATCGACATGCAATTCCACCGCCGGGCCCAGCAGTTTCAGCAGCAGCGGCCGCAGATCATTGATCAGATCGCGCACGCAGAACAGGTGGCGGCGCTGCGGCTGCTGGCGGGCAAAGGCCAGCAATTGCGCCACCAGCCGGGCGCCGCGCTGGCCGTTGCGGCGGATTTCCTCCAGTGCGCCGCGATCGGCCGGGGCCCCGCGATCAGCCTCAAGCATCTGATCGACCAGGCCCAATATGCCGGTGAGCAGATTGTTGAAGTCATGCGCCACGCCGCCGGCCAGCTGGCCCACCGCCTGCATGCGGGTGGCGGCGGCAACCTGGCGTTCCAGCCGCACCTGTTCCCGGATATCGCGCATGGCAAACATCGCCGCGGCACCCAGGCCGGGCGGGAACGGGATGATGCGCACATCCTGCACCTCCTCGGGCCGGTTGAGCAGGGCCATGCGCACCGTGCGCCCCTGACGGGACTGCATGGCATCGGCCACCGCCTGCCGAACCGTGGCCTGATTATCGGCCACGGCCATTTCGTGCGGGCGCATGCCGGGCCGCCACGCATCGCCGGCGGTGGCTGCCAGCGCTTCGTTGCCGGCAAACATCCGGCCCGACGAATCGAGCAGCGCCAGCGCCATCGGGATGCCATCCATCAACGGCGCAAAGCCGGGGCTGCTGGCGCCCTCGGCATAAGGCGCCGGCCAAGAGGCTGGAACCGGGCTGAAATTCACCCAGTCCTCAACGGCGGCGGGAGGAATATCTTCAGGAATAACGCTGCTCCGTCCAGGGATCGCCTTCATTGTGGTAGCCGCGCACTTCCCAGAAACCCGGCTTGTCCACCGCCAGCACTTCGATGCGCACCAGCCATTTGGCCGATTTCCAGAAATACCAGCGCGGGATGATCGCCCGCACCGGCCCGCCATGGTCACGGCTGAGCGGCACGCCATCATGGGCATGGGCAATCAGGCAATCATCGCCGGCAAAGCGCTCAAGCGTGACATTGGTGGTATAGCCATCGGCGCCGTGCAGCACCACGACATTGGCGTCCGGCAGCGGCTGCACCACGCTGAGCAACTGGCTGGTGGCCACCCCGCTCCACCGATTGTCAAAGCGCGACCATTGGGTGACGCAGTGAATGTCGGACACGTCTTCCACTTGCGGCTGCGCCTGATAGTCGGCCCAGTCCCAGATCACCGGATTGGCCACCGCGCCATCCACCGCCAGCCGCCATTCGGCCTTGCTGATATCAGGCTTGATGCCCAGATCGAGCACCGGCCAGTTGGTGACCAGGCGCTGGCCGGGCGGCAGCCGGTTCTCGTGCCCCGGATCGGCCTGGCCGGTGAGCAGCCGGCCACTCTGCGCCCAGGCCTGCTTGATGGCGATAAGCCGATCCTTGATGCCGCCTGCCATCAGCCGCGATCCCGCATCAGCCGGGCCTTGTCGCGCTGCCAGTCCCGTTCCTTTGAGGTTTCGCGCTTGTCGTGCAGCTTCTTGCCCTTGCCCAGCGCGATCTCGATCTTGGCACGGCCGGTGCCGTTGAAATAGATGGTCAGCGGCACGATCGTCATGCCCTGGCGGTTGACGGCGGTTTCCATCTTTTCGATCTGGCGGCCGTGCAGCAGCAATTTGCGCGGGCGCTTGGGTTCGTGGTTGAAGATATTGCCGTGCGAGAATTCCTGGATCGTGGCGTTGATCAGCCACATCTGGCCATCCTTCACCTCGGCAAAGCTTTCGGCGATGCTGGCCTGGCCCTTGCGCAGGGATTTCACTTCGGTGCCGGTGAGCATGATGCCGGCTTCCACCACATCCTCGATGAAATATTCAAAGCGCGCCCGCCGGTTCTCCGCGACCGTCTTCACCTTAACGCCAATTTCTGGCTTGGGCCGCACCATCAGATCAACCCGGCATGCGCGAGCGCCGAGTCCACCGCCGCCTTCGCCGCATCGGATGGGGCACTGATCGGCAGGCGCACATCGCCGCCCATGCGGCCCAGGCGGTTCAGGGCATATTTGGTCGGCCCCGGCGAGGTGTCGGCAAACAGTGCGGCGTGCAGCGGTTGCAGCCGGTCATTGATGGCCAGCGCGGCGGCATAATCGCCCTTCAGTGTCGCCTTCTGCAGCTGCGCACACAGGCGCGGCGCCACGTTGGCGGTGACGGAAATCGCCCCCACCCCGCCCTGCGCATTGAAGCCCAGGGCCATGTCGTCATTGCCGGACAGCTGAATGAAATCCGCCCCACAGGCCAGCCGCTGCTGCGCCACGCGGGCGATATTGCCGGTGGCATCCTTCACGCCGATGATGCGCGGCAGCCTGGCCAGCACCGCCATCGTCTCCACGCTCATGTCTGCCACGCTGCGGCCGGGGATGTTGTAGATGATGATCGGCAGCGTCGTCGCATCGTGCAGGGCGGTGAAATGCGCGATCAGGCCGGCCTGGCTCGGCTTGTTGTAATAAGGCACCACGATCAGGGCGGCATCGGCGCCCACCCTTTGCGCATGGGCCAGGTGGGCGATGGCGGTGCGCGTGTCGTTGCTGCCGCAGCCGGCGATCACCGGCACGCGCTTGCCCGCCACCTCCACACAGGTGGTGATCACCTGATAATGTTCCTCATGGCTCAACGTGGGCGATTCGCCCGTGGTGCCCACCGGCACCAGGCCATGGCTGCCCTCGCCAATCTGCCATTCCACGTGCGCGGCGAACGCATCCAGATCAACCGACAGATCATCCGGCTTGAACGGCGTCACCAGCGCCGGCATCGATCCCGTGAACATCCCGTCGTTCATTGCCCGTTCCTTTGGACCGCTCTATCACCGGTCCATGAAAAAAGCGTGTGATAGAAGCGCCCGGGCGGCCCTGTCCAGCATCATGGTGGCCGCAACCCTGATGCTGGCTGCCCCCTTGGCCGCCCAGGCGCTGGATGCCGCCAGCATCGCCCGCTATCGTGCCCGGCTGGCCAGCAACGAAGCCGGGCAGTTTTCGCTGCTGCCGGCCTCGCCCCTGCCTGCCGGCGACGCGGTGCCCATCCTGGAGGATGTGGTGCGCTGGGACCAGTTGCGGCGGGAGGGATACAAGGCCAGCTTTGCCGAATATGCCGCCTTCCTGGCCGGCCATGCCGATTGGCCGGCGGCCACCACCATTCGCCGCCTGGCCGAGCGCAGCATCGCCGATGACACGCCGGCCGATGCCATCATCCGCCATTTCACCCGGCTGGCCCCGATCACCGCCGAGGGCAAATATCGCCACGCCATGGCGCTGGCCAGCGCCGGCCAGACGGCGGCCGCCAGCTGGGCCCGCGACGCGTGGGACAGTGCGGGGCTGGACGAAGCCCAGGAAGCCGCCCTGATGGCCCGCTTTGGCGATCGCTTCACCCCGGCCGATCACGCCAGCCGCATGGACCGGCTGTTGTGGGCCGGCCGCATCACGCCGGCGGCGCGCATGCTGCCGCGGGTGGATGTGGATACCCGCCTGTGGGCGCTGGCCCGCATCGCCCTGCAGCGCGGTGCCCCCGATGTGCAGGCGCGAATGGGCGTGGTGCCGGCGCGGTTGCGGCGCGAAGCCGGCCTGATGCTGGACGAGGCGCAATGGCTGATCCGGGCTGGCCGCGCGGCGCAGGGCCATGAATTGCTGGCCGCTGGCGGCGCGCTGGCGCGGGTGCCCGGCCTGGCCGGCGTTGGCAGCGAAAGCTGGCTGAAGGCGCGACTGGACATCGGCCGCAGCCTGTGGCGCGCCGGCAAGCCCGATCTCGCCCGGCAGCTATTGGCTGGCCACGGCCTCGATGCCAGCGCCATGTTGCGCCAGCCGCTGGCCGAACGCGGCCTGTTTCTGGACAGCGAGTGGCTGGCCGGCTGGCTGGCTTTGCGCACGCTGAACCAGCCGGCAACGGCGCTGGCGCATTTCCGCGCCGCACGCGCCGTGGCACAGGCGCCGATCAGCCAGGCCCGCGCCGATTATTGGGCCGGCCGCGCTGCCGATGCGGCGGGCCAGCCGGCGCAGGCGCGCCAGTATTTCGCTGCCGCTGCCCGCCATCCGGATTATTTCTATGGCCAATTGGCCGCCGAGCGGTTGGGCCAGCCGCTGGCGCTGAGCGCCACGCCCCTGCCCGTGCCTGATGCCACGGTGGCCGCCAATTTCCGCGCCAGCAGCCGGGTGCGGGCGATCTTCGCGCTCGCCGATGTTGACCGGGCGCGGCAGACGATCTTTCTGAAACAATTGGCCGACAGCGCCCAAAGCCCGGAGCAGGCGCGGCTGGTCGCCGGCCTCGCCGGCCCGCTCGCCCGGCCCGATGCCGGGGTGCATGCCGGCAAGGCGGTGCGCGGCACCGCCGAACTGTCGATGCTGGCCGCCAGCTTCCCGCTGCTGCCGCTGCCCGATGCGCTGCTGCCCCG
>JAIXQY010000036.1 GCA_027485485.1 Sphingomonadales bacterium
AGCGCCCGTTCAAACACGCGGTAGGTGCGGGTGACATGGCTGTCGATGGCGTCGGCGATGGAGCGCATCGGGCCGTTGTCATCGAGGATCCAGCCGATTTCGCCTTCGCTGGCGCCAAATTCCTCCACGGCATGGCGGCGGATATATTCGATCATCTGGAAGGCCATCAGGCTGGCGACGCGGTGGCCCTGCAGCGATTTCCTGATGCCCATCAGCGGCACGCGCATCCGCTTCACCTTCGGCGCGCGCAGCCGCCACAACAGCTTGGCCCAACCGAAGGGGAACAGATTGCCGTTCAGATCGCGGGTGAGCTCGTTGATATCGGGCAGGGTGATCATGAAGCCCACCGCCACGCCCTCATATTCGGCGATGCGCACCAGATTTTCAAAGATGATGGGCTTCAGCTTCTTGCCGACATAGGCGATCTCGGCATCGGTCAACGGCACGAAGCCCCAATTGTCGGACCAGGCATCGTTGAGGATATCGAGGATCAGCGCGGCTTCCTGATCAAATTTCGCCTTGTTCACCGGGCGGGTGACCAGCTTGGCATTGCGTTCGCTGAAGGCCACGATGCGCTGCACCATTTCCGGGAACGCGCCGGCGATCGGCAGCGACCAGGCGTGCAGATCCTTGATGCCCTGATAGCCGCGCGCTGCGATCTGCCGTTCATAATAGGGCCGGTGGTGGCCCATCATCACGGTGGGCGGGCCTTCGAATCCCTGCACCAGCAGGCCGGGTTCGTCCCAGATCGACAGGCTGAACGGGCCGAGGGCGCGGGTCATGCCCTTGGCCTTCAGCCAGTCTTCCGCCGCGGTGAACAGGGCATCGGCAACCGCCTGATCATCGATGCATTCGAACATGCCCCAATGTCCGGTGCCGGGGCCGCCACCGGGGGCAGTGGGCGCGATCACCAGTTGATCGACCTGCGCCGAAATGCGGCCGACCACTTGGCCGTCCCGCAGGGCCAGCCAGAAGGCGGCTTCGGCATGGCCGAACCACGGGTTGGTCTTGATGCCGCCAATCAGGCCGAGCATCTCGCCTTTCAGCGGCGGCACCCAGTGGGGATCATCGGCATAAAGCCGCCACGGCAGGTTGACGAAGGCCTTGCGATCGGCGGCGGTTTCAACGCGTTTCAGGGTGATCTTGCTCATCGCCGGCGGTGATAAGGGCCAATCAAGGCAAATTGGCGGCGATCATTCTTCCGTGCGGATCAGCACGGCCTCACCAATCAGCAGGAACAGCACAAAGGGCGCCCAGGCGGCCATCAGCGGCGGCACCGTGCCGAAATTGCCCATCGCCAGCATGAAATTGTCGGCCACGAAAAATGCAAAGCCCAGCGCCATGCCGATCACCGCGCGCACGAACAGCCGGCCCGATCGCGCCAGCCCAAAGGCTGCCACCGCACCCAGCAACGGCATCAGCACGGCCGACATCGGCCCGGAAATCTTGTGCCAGGCTGCCGCTTCCAGCACGTCGGTGGATTTGCCAGCGGCCTTTTGTTCGGCGATCTGCGGCCACAAATCCCACAGCGCGATGAAATTGGGATTGATGGTCACCGTGGTGAACTGGCGCGCCACCACATCGGTGGCAAAGGTCAGCTGCTCACGCCGCTCCAGGCCGCCGCTGGCAACATCGAACAACTGCACCTTGTTGAGGGCCCAGCCGCCGGCCACCGGGGTGGCGCTGGCGGCCATCACCACCTGCACCAGCCGGTTGCCGCGCCGATCATAGATGGTGACATCGCCCAGCCGCGTGGCCGCGCCGCTGCCGCTCACCTGTTCGGCGTGGAACAGATCATCGCCGCCGCGCACCCAGGTCTGTACGCGCGGCACCACGGTTTCGGGCAGCTTGCGGAATTCATTGTCGGCCCAGGCTTTCAGCGTGGCGCTTGATCTGGTGGCGATGCGCTCGTTCCAGACGAAATTGGCCGCCGCCACGCCCAGCGCCGCCAGCATCAGCGGCGCCAAGATATGGTGGGCTGACAGGCCCGCTGCCTTGAAGATCACCACCTCGCTGTTCTGGTTCAGCGTGGCCAGCGTGACCAGCGTGGCGAGCAGCACCGAAAACGGCAGGAACAGTTGAATGATCTGCGGCGCGCGCAGGGAGACATAGACCCACAGATCAGCCTCGGTGTTGCCGGGCGCGGCGAGCACCTTGCCGGATTCCGACAGGAGATCCAGCGATTGCAGTATGATGGTGAGGCCGATGATGAAGGCCGCCACCCGCACCAGAAACATGCGGGCGGTGTACCAGGCGATGGTGCGCGAGGGGAACAGCGACATCGTGCCTACCCCGCCGACAGCACATCATCGGACCAGCCCTGGCGGCGGACCAGCTTGCCGGCCAGGCCCGCCACGGCCGAGGTGATCAGGCCAAACCAGCGATCCAGCGCGCCGATCGGCTGGCCGCCGGGGCGGCTGAGCACGCGGAACATCCACAGCGCCAGGCCCATGAAGATGGTGAAGGGCACCCATTGCGCCAGCAGCGGGTCCACCCGGTCCAGCGCGGCCATGCGTTCGCCATATTCGGTGAGCTTGTGGAAGGTGACGAGCGCGATGATCGACAGGAAGACGCCCAGCGCCGAGGTGGAGCGTTTCGGCGGCACCGCCATCGCCACGGCGAGGAAGGGCAGCACGAACATGATCCCGCACTGCACCAGCCGACGGTGGAAGCTGGCGGCGGCGCTGCGGCGCACGGCGGGCGTGTCACCGCTCAGCATGGAGCGCAGCAATTCGGGCAGCGTGGCCTCCAGATTGCCCTCGCCGCGTTTGCGGAACGTCACCATTTCCGGTAGCGGAATCGGCACATCATGTTGCGAGAAGGACAGGACGCGCGGTGTGGCGCCGGGCGCAGGGCTGTGCACCAACGTGCCATCCACCAGGCGCAGCAGGATGGTTTCGGGATCATCGGTGGCCAGGAAGCTGCCGCGCGCCGCGGTGGCGGCAATGGTCTGGCCATTCTTGCTGCCGCGCACGAACAGGCCGCGCAGATCGGCGCCCTGGGCACGGGATTCCTCCACCCGCAGCGTCATGCCGCCGCCCAGATCGGCAAATTCGCCCACCTTGATCGATGCGCCCAGCGCGCCCGAGCGCAGCTCAAAGCGCAGATTTTCATAGGCATAGCGGGTGACCGGCTGCAGCCAGCCAACGATGCCGAAATTCACCAGCGCAAACACCACGGCAAAGATGAACGGCACGCGCAGCAGCCGCCAATAGGAAATGCCCACCGCGAGCAGCGCATCCAGTTCCGATG
The DNA here is from genome assembly GCA_027485485.1 of Sphingomonadales bacterium. GTDB lineage: Bacteria > Pseudomonadota > Alphaproteobacteria > Sphingomonadales > Sphingomonadaceae > Sandarakinorhabdus. The sequence continues at coordinate 3,253 of JAIXQY010000036.1, forward strand.
ACAGCGCCAGCCGGCGGAAGGCCAGTAGCGTGCCGAGCATCACGCCGATCGGAATGCCCAGGGCCAGATATTCCGGCAGCAGATTGCCCAGCATGCGCCAGACCACATTGACCGGCCCGCCTTCGTTGATGACGAAATCGAACAGCCGCAGCATGCGATCCAGCACCAGCAGCATCGCCGCCACCACCAGCGTGCCGATCAGCGGCACCAGGATCAGGCCAAACAGGTAACGATCAATGCGCTTGGTCACGCCGAACAAGGTCCCCAACAGGCCTCAAGATCCGGCCGCGACGGCGTCCGAGCCCTATCATATAGCCGCCCGATGTGGCCGCGTCATGAACAAATCAGGCAGGTTCGTGCAGGGCGAGATTGACCATCTGCGCTGCCTGTTCGAACTTGCCCAGCACGATGTCGATCTGTTCGTTGCTGTGCAGCGCGCAGATGGAACAGCGCAGCAGGAACACGCCGGCGGGTGTGGCGGGCGGCCGGCTCATGTTCACATAGACGCCCAGATTGATCAGCGTGGACCACATCAGCGCGGTGGTTTCCTGATCCGGCATCAGCACGGAGACAATGGCGCTTTCCGGCGTGTCGGTGGCGAGCTTGAAGCCGCGCGATTTCAGACCGCCGTGCAGGCGGCGGGTGGCTTCCCACAGCCGGTCGCGCTTGGCATGCGCGGTCATCAGCTTGCGGATGGATGTCGCGGCGCTCGCCACCACGGCGGGCGGCAACGAGGCGGTGAAGGTATAGGGCCGGCAGACCAGGCGCAGAATCTCGAACTTGGGGTGATTCGAGACGCAGAAGCCGCCTACCGTGCCCACCGATTTCGAGAAGGTGCCGACAACGAAATCCACGTCGTCGGCCACGCCCTGCTCTTCATAAACGCCGCGGCCATGTTCGCCGAAGAAGCCCATCCCATGGGCTTCGTCCACCAGCACCATGCAGCCGTGCGCCTTGGCGATGGCCACAAGCTCCGGCAGCGGCGCGACATCGCCCAGCATCGAATAGACGCCTTCCAGCACCACCAGCTTGCCGGCTTCGGCCGGCAGGCGCTTCAACCGCTTTTCCAGATCGGCGGCATCATTGTGGCGGAAGCGCACGATATCGGCGTTGGACATCTTGCAGCCATCATAGATGCTGGCATGACTGTCGGCATCGAGGATGATGAAATCGCCCTTGCCCGCCAGCGTGGAGACCATGCCCAGATTGGCCTGATAGCCGGTGGAAAACACCATGGCATGGCTCATGCCGTAAAAGTCTTTCAGCGCGTCCTCGCACTCCTTGTGCGTCTGATAGGTGCCGTTGAGCACGCGGCTGCCGGTGGTGCCGGCGCCGAAATCACGGATGGCGGCCTGGCCCGAGGCGATCACATCGGGGTCAAAGGTCATCCCCATATAATTATAGGTGCCAAGCAGGATGGTGTGCTGGCCCTTGATGATGGCTTCGGTGGGGGAAAGCACCTTGTCCATCACGATGCCGAATGGGTCGCGGATGCCGGTGGACAGCAGGCCGGCGTGCTCGGCGATCAGCGGATCATATTTGGCAAGCAGATCAGTGACGGGAAGATTTGGCATCGTTTCAGCCCTTCTTGGCCACCAGGCCGGCCACCGCATCGGCCACCTGGCCGATGGTTTCCAGATCGGGCAACATGTTCAGGGGGATCATGATGTCCCACTCATCTTCCATGCTGGCCACCAGATCCATCACGGTGAGCGAATCCATTTCCATGTCGCCGGCAAAGCTGGTGTTTTCGGTGAGCGGCACCTTCTTGGGGTTCAGCGGCTCGATCAATTCAAGGATGCGGGCGAAAACCCCGGCGCGATCGGTCATGGTGGCTCCGTTCAACTGTGATTTGGGCCCCTTGCCCTCACATCATGGCCAAATTGCGGAACGGCGTTGATGGTGCCATCATGCCGCGCATGGGGGACATGACCGACATCAGCATGGACACGGCCAGCGAAGGCCAGGTGTTGGCCGGGCCGGGCACCAGCCATCCCAATGCCATCCACCTGATCCGCACCATGCAGGCGCATCATGTCACGCTTTCGGCCATGGCCGATCAGAAGGCCAACATCATCATCGGGGTGAATTCGGTGATCTTCGCGCTGGTGGTGAAGGAGGCCGCCCAGAATCCGGCGCTGCTGGTGCTGGCGTCGTCATCGGCGCTGGCGGCTGTGCTGTGCATGCTGGCGGTGGTGCCGTCGATCGGTGGCCGCGGCAAGGGGCCGCTGCCGCCGCCCAATCTCATGTTCTTTGCCGGCTTCACGCAATTGAGCGAGGCCGAGTGGATCGACTGGCTGGAGCGCACCAACAGCAATGATCTGGCCATCCAGCAAGCCATGGCCCGCGATATCTACCAGCTGGGCCAGGTGCTGGCGAACAAGAAGTATAAATATCTCGGCTGGGGCTATCGCGTGTTCATCGGCGGCCTGATCGCCACCTTTGCGGTGTTTCTGGTCCAGACCCTGCTCAAGCTATAGCCAGCCGCGCCAGCCAAGCCTGGGCTCCTGTCGCATGTCTGCAATCATTTCGTCACAGAAGTAGCGCAAGAGGCCGGCATGGACAGCGAAACAGCTTCTCACCCGGCCAGCCAGACCCATTCGCACAGCATCTATCTGTTGCGGACCATGCAGCAGCAGCACATGACGCTGTCGGCCATTGCCGATCAGAAGGCCAGCATGCTGATGGCGGTGGCGTCGGTGATGCTGGCGCTGGTGGTGCGCAACGGCACTCTGGTCAATCTCAAGCCGCCGCTGCTGATCCTCACCATCACTGCCTTTCTGGCGGCGCTGTGTTGCATGCTCGCGGTGTTGCCGGCGGTTGGCCGCTCGCCCACACGCAAGGTGCAGCCGGATTTCACCCCCAATCTGCTGTTCTTCGGCGTATTTGCCGAACTGCCCGAGGCCGATTTCCGGGCGCAGATGCGCGGCGTCATGGCCAGCGATGTGGCCATTTATGACGCCATGCTGCGCGATGTGCACCAGCAGGGCCTGGTGCTGAAAACCAAGAAATATCGCTTTCTGGGCTATGCCTATCGCATCTTCATCGTGGGCATCGTGCTCACGCTGGCGGCGCTGCTGTCGGAATTTCTGATCTGATCCGGCGTTACAGCCAACCGCGCTGGCGATAATCGCGCACGGTATCGGCCATGCCGGCATCAAGGCTGATCTGCGGCTGCCAGATCGCCGCCAGCCGGGCGTTGCCGCCACGCGCCACCCAATCGGGATGGGCCAGATAGAAGGCGCGATCGCGGCTCAACTTGGGCAGTTCCCCTTTCCAGCTGGCCACCAGCGACGCCAGGCTGGCCGCCCGGCCCAGCATGCGGTTGCTCACCGGGATCATTCGCACCCGGCTGCGGCCCAGCGCGCGGCCGATGGCGGCGGCGTGATCGGCGTGGCCATAACCGCCTGACCCATCGTCAATTTCCAATATCTCGGCAGAGGGGCCGCCATCGGCCAGCGCGAGCAGGGCGCGGGCAAGATCGTCAACATGGATCAGGCTGATGCGCGCCGTTGGCCGGCCGGGTGCGAGGCCGATACCAAACCGCGCCACCTTGAACAGGTCCAGCATTTCGGCATCGCCGGGGCCATAGACGCCAGGCGGGCGCACGATCACCCAGTCACCCGGCCGGGCCATCACCAGTTCATCGCCCTGCGCCTTGGAAGCGCCATAGCGCGACAGGCGCGGTTCGCGCGCCGCCAGGCTGGAAACATGCACGAAGCGCGGCACGGCGGCGGCCGCCGCCAGCACATTGGCGGTGCCGGTGACGTTGCCCGCCATGAAGCCGGCTTCATCGGCTGCGTTGACCACGCCGGCGATGTGCAGCACGGCCTCCGCCCCGTCGCACAACCGGGCCAGCGCCGCGGTGTCGGTGAGATCGCCCGCCACCCATTCCACACCGGGCTGCGGCGGCTGCGGCCGGCGGGTGAGGGCGCGGATGGGGCGGCCAGACGTCTGGGCCGCCAGTGCGAGCACGCGGCGGCCGACGAAGCCGGTGGCACCGGTGAGGGCAATCAGGCTCCCCTCCCGCTTGTGGGAGGGGCTGGGGGTGGGACTATCGGTCAGGGGCATCTGCGGGTCACTTGTGCGCTTCGGCAAAACCCACCCCCAACCCCTCCCGCAAGCGGGAGGGGAGCAACGTCACGCCGCCACTTCAAACGGCTGAATTTCGCCCGACAGATACTGCAACCGCGCCTTGGAGCGGGACAATTTGCCCGACGAAGTGCGCGGCAAGGTGCGCGGCGGCACCAGTTCGACCACGCAGCTCATGCCGGTGATGGCCTTCACCTTGGTGCGGATGGCGTCGCGCAGCTTCAGGCGCTCATCATTGTCGCTCGTGCGGCACTGCACCAGCACCGCCGGGGCTTCCTCGCCCGAGGGCGTGGTGACCGAGAAGGCGGCGATGTCGCCCGCCTTGAAGCCGGGCAGCTGTTCGATCGCCCATTCGATATCCTGCGGCCAGTGATTCTTGCCGTTGATGATGATCATGTCCTTGGCGCGGCCAACGATGTAGAGCGAACCATCCTTCATGTAGGCCATGTCGCCGGTGTCGAGCCAGCCATCCTTCATGCAGGCGGCGGTGGCTTCGGGATCGCGGAAATAGCCGGCCATGATGCCAAGGCCGCGCACAAACACCCGGCCGATCTTCCGATCCGGCAGCACCGCGCCAGTCTCATCCCGCACTTCGATGGTGAGGCCGGGCACCGCCTTGCCGCAGTTGACGATGGCGCGATAGCGGGTGGGCAGGCGTTGATCGGCGCGTGCATCGGCGCTGGCGCCAGACAGCGTGCGCTCGTCGATCAGATCGCACTGGATGCCCTCGCCCACCGGCATGATGGTCACGGCCAGCGTGGCTTCGGCCAGGCCATAGCTGGGCAGGAAGGCGCTGGCCTTGAAGCCGGCCGGCGCGAACGTGTCGACAAAGGCCTGCATCACTTCCGGGCGGATCATGTCGGCCCCGTTGCCGGCCACGCGCCAGCGCGACAGGTCATAACGTTCGGCCACCGGGATGGAGGGGGAGATGCGGCGGGCGCAGATATCGTAACCGAAGGTGGGCGAATAGCTGAGCGAGTTGTGCGCGTTGCGGCTGATCAGCGTGAGCCACGACAGCGGCCGGCGGGCAAAATCCTCGGTCGCGAGATAATCGACCGAGATCTGGTTCGACATCGGGGCCAGCATGCAGCCCACCAGGCCCATGTCGTGATACCAGGGCAGCCAGCTCACCACCCGGTCCCCTTGGGCGGCGTGGGTGCAGCTGGCATGGGCGGACAGATTGGCCAGCAGGGCTTCGTGGGTGACGGCCACACCATGCGGGAAGCGGGTGGAGCCGGACGAATATTGCAGATAGGCGATATCGGTCGGCTTGGCCTGCGGCAGGGCCACCGCGGGGGCATCCCCGCTGAACCACTCATCCCAATCATGGGCGGCGCACAGGCCGGTGGCCGCGTCCTTCACGATGGGATGCAGGCCTGGGGGCGCCAGCAGCATCAATGGATCACAGCTGGTGAGCTGCACGCGGATCTGATCGACATAGGCGTCGCGGCCGCCAAAGCTGGTCGGCAGCGGCAGCGGCACCGGCAGCGCGCCGGCATAGATGGCGCCAAAGAAGGCAGCGGCAAATCCCGCACCGGTTTCGGCGATCAGGGCAATGCGGTCACCGGGCTGCACGCCTTCGGCGATGAAGTGCGCGGCGTGGCGGCGGGCATCGGCAGCGAGTTCGCGATAGCTGTAGGCGCGCACCAGATCGGCGCGGGCATCGTGGAAGTTGAAGCCCTTCTCGCCTTGCGCGGCATAATCCAGCGCATCACCCAGGGTCGGGAAATCCGACCGACGCAGCGGCAGCGCGTCGTTGGTGGCGGTGGGTTGCAGCGCGGTGGCGCTGGCGGCCTGCGAGGTTTCGGCCATCGGTGTCTCCCTTGCCGCAGCGCCCATGCCCGACCCGGCCCGCGCTGCATGTCATTTCTGTGCAGCTTGGGCTTTGCACAACGGGGCGTTCAAATTCCGGCCCGAAAGTGGCAGGAAAGTGGCATGAGTGCCCACAAGCCGGAAAAACCACCCCGCACCCGCCGCGTCCCGCCGCCGCTGGACGAGGCGGCGCTGCGCGAGCTGGCGCTGCACTATGCCGCGCGCTTTGCGACCACGCGCTTGAAATTGCAGCGCTATCTGGCACGAAAGCTGAAGGAGCGCGGCTGGGCCGGCGAACAGCCGGCCGATGTGGAGGCGCTGGCGGCGCGGCTGGTGGCGCTGGGCTATGTTGATGATGCAGCCTTTGCCGCCATGAAATCCCGGGCGATGGCGGCGCGCGGTCTGGGCCATCGCCGGGTGAGCGAGCAGTTGAGCGCGGCCGGCGTGGGCGCCGAGGACCGCGGCGAGGCACCGGATGAGCAGACGGCGCTGGCCACGGCGCTGGCCTTTGCCCGGCGCAAGCGGCTGGGGCCGTTTGCCCGCGTCGTCAGTGATGATCCGGCCATCCGCCAGAAGGCGCTGGCGGCGCTGTTGCGGGCCGGGCACCCGATGGCGGCGGCGCGGCAGATATTGGCGGCGCGCAGTGTGGAAGAGGCCGAAGCCCTGATCGGGCAGTTATGATCAGCGCAGCAACTGGCGGCCACCGCCAGACCAGCTGATCACCAGGCCCATCACGCGGCCCATCACTTCGCCGGTGAGGGCAAAACGGTGCGGCCGGCGATCATCGGGATCTTCCAGGGCCAGGGTGATCCGGGGCTCAGCCACGACGATCATGGCCATCGCCATCGCCAGCATCCCTGCCTGCACCACCCAAGAACGTATCATGCCCAGTCTCCCGCTTTGACTGACAAGCCAGCACCGCCTGGCCCGGATTCGGCTGTGCGGCGGCTGGCCGCTCATGCACCGGGGCAGATTGCTGCCACCTGAACGCGGCGGCCTGCGGCATGAACGACAGATAATATTGCGACTGAATTGCAGGCTTGCCAGCGCCACAGGCGATCGTTAGAGAGATTGCGACTTAGTCGCAATAACGCTGGAACTGCCGATGCCCCGCTCCTCCGCTCCCGCCCGTGCTGCCGTCTCCCGGTCCGTCTGGCTGCTGCCGCTCGCGCTGGCCTGCGCCAGCCCGGCGTTGGCGGCACCCGCAGCCGGAACGCTGCTGGCCGGCGAGCTGGCGGCCGACGATGCCGAATCCGCCAATGAAATCGTCGTGGTGGGCGATCCCTTGCGCGCCGGCCGCATTGCGGGTTCGGTGGCCCTGGTGAGCGAGGCTGATCTGAAGCGCAGCCGGGTGTTCACGGTGAATGATGCGCTGCGCCAGGTTGCCGGCCTGTTTGCCCGTGATGAGGAAGGTGCCGGCGCCCGCCCCAACATCGGCATCCGTGGCCTCAACCCGATCCGGTCCACCAAGGTGCTGTTGCTGGAAGATGGCATCCCGCTGGGCTATGCGCCTTATGGCGACAATGCCGCCTATTATCACCCGCCGATCGAACGCTTCACCCGGCTGGAGGTGATCAAGGGCGCCGGCCAGGTGCGCTTTGGCCCGCAGACCATTGGCGGGGTGGTGAATTATATCACGCCCGATGTGCCCGACAGCCTGATGGCGCGCGGCACCGTGGCGGCCGGCAACCGCGACACGCTCAACCTGGATGGCATGATCGGCGGGCGGCTGTTGGGCGGCGGCGTGCTGCTGCATGTCAACCACAAGCAGACCGATGGCAACCGTGACAACCAGGCCATGCGCTTCACCGATATCTTCCTGAAGGGCAGTTGGGATCTGGGGCCGGATCACGGCCTCACCCTGAAGGTCTCGCACTTCGAGGAAGACAGCCAGGTCACCTATTCCGGCCTCACCCGCGCCGAATTTGCCGCCGATCCGCGCGGCAATGTCTTTGCCAATGACGAATTCCAGACGCAGCGCTGGAATGTCACCGCGTCGCACCGCTGGACGCTGGGCGCGGCGCTCACCCTGAAGACCTCGGCCTATTATCACCACTTCACCCGCGATTGGTGGCGGCAATCGTCCAACAGCGGCCAGCGCCCCAATGATGCCAGCGATCCGGCCTGCGGTGGCCTGAGCAACCTGCTGACCACCTGCGGCAACGAAGGCCGGCTGCGCGATTATGACACCTGGGGCATCGAAAGCCGGCTGACGCTGGCGCATGATGGCCAGGGCTTTGGCGGCGAGACCGAGATCGGCGTGCGCTGGCATCAGGAGGAGCAGCGCCGCCGGCAATGGAATGGCGACACGCCCACTGCCCGCACCCCCGGCACCAGCATCAACGCCGGCGTGCGTGAGAACAACGAGCGCCATGCCGATGCCTTTTCCGCCTTCATCCAGTCCCGCCTGCAGTTCGGCGCGCTGGCGATCATCCCCGGCGTGCGCGGCGAATTCATCAATTTCGAACGGCGCAACCTGCCGGTGGATGTGCTGGTTGGCGGGCGCCCGTCGGGCACGCTCACCAGCGCCACCAGCGGCCGCCAGAGCCTGGACAAGCTGCTGCCCGGCATCGGCCTCACCTGGGATCTTGCCCCCGACGTGACCCTTTATGGCGGCGTGCATCGCGGCTTTGCCCCGCCGCGGGTGGAAGACATCATCACCGCGGCCGGCGGCGCTGTCGATCTTGATGCCGAACTGAGCTGGAACTGGGAGGCGGGGATTCGCGGCCCTATCACCAAGGGCCTGCGCGGCGATGCCACCTTCTATGTGCTGGATTTCGACAATCAGATCATCGCGCAATCGGTGGCGGGCGGCGTTGGCGCCACACTCACGTCCGCAGGCCGAACGCTGCATCGCGGCGGCGAACTCTCGCTCACCCTGTCGTCCCGCGATGCTGGCTGGACCGGAAAGGACACCGACGTGTTTGCCCGCACCGCAATCACTTGGGTGGCTAGCGCACGGTACAACAGCACCCGCATCGCCACCGCGCCCTGTTTCGATGGCGCTGTCATCGGCACCCCGGTGGCCACTGGTTCGGGCGCCGTGCCGTGCGGCGTCGCCCGCGATGTCATCGGCAACCGTCTGCCCTACAGCCCGGAATTTCTGGCCAGTGGCGCGGTTGGGGTGGAGCACAAGGGCTTCACCGGCCAGGTCGAAGTGGTGGGCCAATCATCGATGTTTGCCGATGATGCCAATCTGATTCCGGTCACGCCCGATGGCCAGCGCGGCCGCATCGGCGGCTGGGCGCAGGTGAATGTCGCGCTGTCCTATGGTCCGCCGGCCGGCAAGTGGGAGGTGTTTGTTTCGGCGCGCAACCTGTTTGACCGGCTGTTCATCATCGATCGTGCCCGCGGCGCGCTGCCTGGCCAGCCGTTCATGCTGCAAGGCGGGGTGACCGTGCGGTATTGATCAGGCGCAGGCGCAAAAAAGGGCGGCGCTGCCGGTGTGGCAACGCCGCCCTGTTTGTCTGGGCCGAATTCAGGCCTTTTCGGTGGGGGCCGGCAGGGCCTTGGGCGCCTTCCGGGCCTTCAGCTTCTTGATGGCCGGCACGATCTCAAAGCTCAGCGCGTCGTCCTTCACGTGCACGCGCACTTCGCCGCCGCTCACCAGCTTGCCGAACAACAGTTCCTCGGCCAGCGGCTGCTTGATCTTCTCCTGGATCAGGCGGCCCATCGGGCGGGCGCCATAAAGCCGGTCATAACCGCGCTCGATCAACCAGGCCTTGGCCTCTTCGGTGAGGCTGATGTGGACATCGCGATCGGCCAGTTGCAGTTCCAGCTGCAGCACGAACTTGTCGATCACCATCGCCACCACCGATGGCGGCAGATAGGCGAACGGCACGGTCGCATCCAGGCGGTTGCGGAATTCCGGGGTGAACATCTTCTTGATCGCCTCCTCGTCCTCACCGATGCGGGTGGTGGCGCCAAAGCCGATGCCTTCGCGCGCCATGTCGGCCGCTCCGGCGTTGGTGGTCATGATCAGGATGATGTTGCGGAAATCCACCGTCTTGCCGTGGTGATCGGTCAACTTGCCGTTGTCCATCACCTGCAGCAGGATGTTGAACAGATCGGGATGCGCCTTCTCGATCTCGTCGAGCAGCAGCACCGAGTGCGGCTGTTGATCCACCGCATCGGTGAGCAGCCCGCCCTGATCGAAGCCGACATAGCCGGGAGGTGCACCGATCAGCCGGCTGACCGAGTGACGCTCCATATATTCCGACATGTCGAAACGGGTCAGCGGAATGCCCAGGATGGTCGAAAGCTGCTTGGCCACTTCCGTCTTGCCCACGCCGGTGGGGCCGGAGAAGAGATAGCAGCCAATCGGCTTGTTGGGTTCGCGCAGGCCGGCGCGGGCCAGCTTGATGGCGCTGGCCAGCTTCTCGATGGCGGCATCCTGGCCGAACACCACGCGCTTCAGATCGGCTTCCAGCGTGGCGAGCTGGGCCTTGTCGTCGGTCGAAACGCTTTTCGGCGGGATGCGAGCCATGGTGGCGATCACCGCCTCCACCTCCTTCACGCCGATGGTCTTCTTGCGCTTGGCTTCCGGCAACAGCATCTGCGACGCGCCGGTTTCATCGATCACGTCAATCGCCTTGTCGGGCAGCTTGCGATCGTTGATGTAGCGCGCCGAAAGCTCCACCGCCGCCTTGATGGCATCGGGCGTGTATTTCAGCTTGTGATGCTCCTCGTAACTGGAGCGCAGGCCCATCAAAATCTTGATCGTGTCTTCCACGGTGGGTTCGTTCACGTCGATCTTCTGGAACCGGCGCAGCAGGGCGCGGTCCTTCTCGAAATGGTTGCGGAACTCCTTGTAGGTGGTCGACCCGATGCAACGGATGGCGCCAGACGACAGCGCCGGTTTCAGCAGGTTCGATGCGTCCATGGCGCCGCCGCTGGTGGCGCCAGCGCCGATCACCGTGTGGATTTCATCGATGAACAGCACCGCATCGGGCAATTTCTCGAGTTCCGACACGACATTCTTCAGCCGCTCCTCGAAATCGCCGCGATAGCGTGTGCCGGCCAGCAGCGCGCCCATGTCGAGGCTGTAGATCACGGCGGGCAACAGCACGTCGGGCACTTGGCCTTCAACGATCTTGCGCGCCAGGCCCTCGGCAATGGCGGTCTTGCCCACGCCGGGATCGCCCACATACAGCGGGTTGTTCTTGGAACGGCGGCACAGGATCTGGATGGTGCGGTCCACCTCGGCATGGCGACCGATCAGCGGATCAACCTTGCCGTTCTTGGCCTTCTCGTTCAGGTTCACCGTGAACTGCTTGAGCGCGCTTTCGGCGCCCTTCTTCTCGGTCTTCTCGGCCTTGGCCGGCTTTTCCTCCGGCTCGTCACGGTCGCTGTTGCTGCCGGTCGGGCCTGTGCCCGAACCGCGCGGCGGCTTGGCTTCGGACTGGCCGGATTTGGCGATGCCATGGCTGATGAAGCTCACGGCATCCAGGCGCGTCATGTCCTGCTGTTGCAGGAAGAACACCGCGTGGCTTTCGCGTTCGGAGAACAGCGCGACCAGCACATTGGCCCCGGTCACTTCCTCGCGGCCAGAGCTTTGCACGTGCAGGATCGCCCGCTGCACCACCCGCTGGAAGCCGGCGGTGGGCGACGGATCGATGCTGGCATCGGCCTTCAGGGCGGTCAGCTCGGTGTCGAGATAGCGGATCAGCTGATTCTGCAGCTCTTCCAGATCGACATTGCACGCCTTCATCACCTGGGCGGCGTGGGTATCGGTGGTGAGCGCCAGCAGCAGATGTTCCAGCGTGGCATATTCATGCGTCCGGCGGGCAGCTTCGGCCAGCGCATTGTGGAGGGTCTTTTCCAATTCCCGTGTGAACGAGGGCATCAAATTCTCCGGGGCGCTCGGCTTCGGGGGGAAGCAGCACCATTTGCCGGCCCGGCCTGTGACGGGCCTTCCGTCAATGTCTGCCTTGCCCCCGCAAACATCAAGGGGCAAACGGCCCAGGCCCGGCTTTTTATATGTGGCATGGTCGCGCACGCTGATCCCGGGCCTGGCGGCAGATAATGCTGGCCTGCCGGGCCGGCTGTGGGCCATGATGCCCAAGGATACGCTGTGGCGAGGGGGAAGATATGCTTGTTCTGGCGATCACGCTGTTGGCAGCGGCGGCCGCGCCGCCGGCGCCAAACCAGCCCTATCTGCCGAATGCCGTTCTGGCCGAGGCCGCCCGCGAACTGCCGCCGCCGCCGGCCCGAGGCAGCGCGGCCGATGCCGCTGACCGGCAATTTTATCGCGACGTCACGCTGAACAGCCCCGATCGCACGGTGCAGCGGGCCCGCAAACTGATCATCATGGTGCGGCCGGCCTATCGCAGTGCCTTGAGTTGCGAGTTGGGATCGCAGATCGATCCGAAGCTGACGCCCGAGCTGTGGAAGCTGCTGCTGCGCGCCGACATTGACGCGGCGCGGGCAAGCAGTGTCGTCAAGTTCGGCGGCGGGGCACAGCGGCAGCGCCCGAACAGCGAGGACGGCAGCCCCAGTTGCGACGGCCGCACCGCCGCGGAACGGCCGGGACCATCCTATCCATCCCGGCACGCGGCCAGCGGCTATCTGTGGGCGCTGATCCTGGCGGAACTGCGCCCGGCCCGCCGCGCCGATCTGATGGCCTTTGGCACGGAAACCGGGGACTTCTGGGTGACGTGCCGGATCAACTGGAAATCCGATGCGGAACAGGGCCGCGTGTTGGCCCAATCCGTGTTCCGCCAACTGCTCAAGACGCCGGCCTTCAAGGCGGATCTGGCCCGTGCCAGAACCGAACTGGCGACCGCGCCGCCCGCTTTCTCCTGTTGAAAGGCCCCAACATGCGCTTGTTCCTGCTCCTGCTGCTCAGTGCCGCCCCCGCCGGCGCCCAGACCGCGATGATGGCCCCGCCGGCGCCAACCGCGCCGGCCGTGGCCCCCAAGGGCTATATCGACGGCATGTCGCCGCTGGCCATGCTGCGCCTGTTGCCGCCGCCACCGGCCGCCGGCAGCCACGACGACAAGGCCGATCGGTTCCTGTATCGGGAAAGCCGCAAGGAGATTGGCGGGCCGGAATGGCAGCGCGCCATCGGCCAGTTGAGCATCACCAGCCCTGAATATGTGAAGGCGGTGAGCTGTGCGCTGGGCGCCACCCTGTCCCCCCAGGCAACGCCGGCCACCATGACCTTGCTGCGCCGCGCCGGCATGGATCTGGCCAAGGCGGTGTTTGCCGCCAAGGATTATTACAAGCGCCCGCGCCCGTTCACCACCGATAAGGGCAAGGCCTGCGATCCCGACCATGCCAAGGATGGCGGCAAGGGGCTGGGCTTTGCCTATCCGTCGGGCCATGCCGCAGTGGGCTGGCTGTGGGGCCTGATCCTGTCAGACGCGCGCCCGGCACGCAGCGGCGAGCTGCTGAAATTCGGCAAGGACACCGGCGATCTGCGCATCGCCTGCCGGGTGCATTGGGCGTCTGATGTCACCGGCGGCCGGCTGGTGGCCACCGCGCTTTATCAACGCATCGAAGACACGGCGGATTACAAGGCCGATCTGCGGGCTGCGCGGGCCGAACTGCCGCTGACGCCGGTGCCGGAGGGCTGCCCGGCGGGTTGACGCTTGCTGGCGGGGGGGCGGGACAGCCCGCCCCCCACAGCCTTACGCCGGCACCGCCTGGTTGAACGGCGTGTCCTTGTCAGGCCGCATGTCGCCGGGCAGGCCCAGCACGCGCTCGGCGATGATGTTGCGCAGGATTTCATCGGTGCCGCCAGCGATGCGCAGGCCGGCCGAACCGATGTAGGAGCCTTGCAGCTTGGCCAGTTCCGGATCGGCATCGGCGCCGGCCACAAAGCCATCACCGCCAGCCATGTCCAGCGCGAAGCTGGCCAGATCCTGCATGGTCTTGGCGACCACCACCTTGGAGATGGACTGTTCCGGCCCCGGCACCTGGCCCTTTGACAGGGCGGAAAGCGCGCGCATCTGGGTCAGCTTGATGCCCTGATCGTTGATATAGGTCTGGGCGATCTTCTGGCGCACGTCGCTGGCGGCAATGGCAGGGTTGCCATCGGGGGCGTCCACACCGCGCGCCAGCTTCATCAGCGTTTCATAGCCCGGCGCGTAGCGCGGCTTGCCGCCCACGGCGAGGCGCTCATGCATCAGGGTGGTCAGCGCCACCTTCCAGCCATCGCCCACCGCGCCCAGCCGATGCGAATCGGCCACGCGCACGCCATCGAAGAAGACTTCGTTGAAATCGCTGCCGCCCGACATCTGCTTGATGCCCTTCACCGTGACGCCCGGCGCCTTCATGTTGACGATGAACATGGTGAGGCCCTTGTGCTTGGGCATGCTTGGATCGGTGCGGCACACCACGATGCCGTAATCGCTGGCGTGGGCGAAGCTGGTCCACACCTTCTGGCCATCGATCACCCACTCATCCCCATCCTTCACCGCCTTGGTGCGGATGCCGGCAAGGTCAGACCCGGCCGCCGGTTCAGAGAAGAGCTGGCACCAGACCTCCTCACCCAGCAGTGCCTTGGGCACATAGCGCTGGATCACCTCGGGCTGGCCGTGGGTGAAGACGGTGGGGATGCACATGCCAAGGCCGATGGAATAGAGGCCCTGCGGCACGTGAAAGCGGCTTTCTTCCTGGCCATAGATGATGCTGTGCATCGGCGTCAGGCCCTGGCCGCCGAACATCTTGGGCCAGGTGATGCCGGTATAGCCGGCGGCGTGCTTCTTGGCCTGCCAGGCCTTTGACCGCGCGATGAATTCCGGCAGCTTCCAGTTCTCTTCCGGCGGTTCGCGATAATCGGCGGCGTTCACCTCAAGCCAGGCACGCACGGTGGCGCGGAATTCGGCTTCGGCGGCGGTGTCGTTGAAATCCATCGTCTTGTCTCCCCTATCCCGTTCAGGCCGCGGCGCGGTTGCGCTGTTCCAGCGCCCGCACCAGCCGTTCCGCCCACCAGCCGCGCGGGCCAAGCGCGGCGACCAATGCGCGGTTGCGGCGGTAATAAAACTGGCAATCGCTTTCCCAGGTGAAACCGATGCCGCCATGCAGCTGCACATTCTCTTCGGCACAATAGGCGAGTGCATCGAGGCTGGCGACGCGCGCTGCTGCCGCAGCCTGGCGCAGTTCGGCGCCGTTGGTGCCGATCATGGCCAGCCCGTGCAGCGCATGGGCGCGGGCCAGTTCCAGCTTGATATACATATCGGCGCACTTGTGCTTGACCGCCTGATAGCGGCCGATCTTCTGGCCAAAGGCAACGCGGGTCTTGGCATAATCCACCGTCATCGCCATCGCCGCACCGGCAGTGCCAATGGCTTCATAGGCCAGGATCACCGCCGCGCGATCGAGCCAATCCTGATAATCACCCGCCGTGCCCAGGGCTTCGGCCGGCGTGGCCTTCAGCGTCAGCGTGCCGTGGCGGCGCACCAGATCCACCGTTTCCACCGCTGCCGTGTCGGCATCGGCCAGATCGACGATGTGCAGCTGCGGGCCATCCTCGCCGGCTGCCACCACGATGGCGACATGGGCCAGCGCCAGATCGGCCACCGGCTGCTTGACGCCGGTGAGGGTGCCGCCCTTGGCAATTGTCTTCACATTGGCGGGGTTGACCGCACCCGGCTCGCTCCACGCCACGCAGGCGATGATGGCGCCGCTGGCGATGCCCGGCAGATATTTGGCCTGCTGGGCCTCCGTTCCGGCCAGCACCAGCGCTTCGGTGGCGAGCAGGGTGGAGACCAGGGGCACATGCGCCAGGCTGCCGCCGGCGGCTTCGGCCAGCTGGGCAACTTCTTCAACGGAAAGGCCCAGGCCGCCATGGGCTTCCGGGACGCGCGCCGCCGTCCAGCCCAGTTCGCTGATCTCGGCCCACAGCGCCGCATCCATGGCCGGCGCATCGGCCGCCATCGCCTTGCGTGCCGGGCCGGTGCCAGCCCGTTCGGCCAGCAGCTTCTTCGCCTGTTCGCCCAGTTCCTTGGCTTCGTCGGAAAAATCGAAGTTCACGTGGTTGCTCCCAAAAACGGATTGCCCGGCAGATTACGCGCGCGTCAGCCTTGGGCAACCTCTCGCTTTTGACTTGGGTCACAGGCGATAGGCGGCCATCGCCTCATAATGTGGGCGGCAGGCATCGCGCACCCGCGCCGCTTCGCCGTCCAGCCGCGGCAGCGGGCCTTCGCGGCCTTCAAAGCCGGTGGAGGCCAGCACCCGGCCATACCAGTGCGGCGCCCACACGCCATCGGTGGCGCGCGCACCGGGTGCCCAGTGCAGCATGGCCGGGTCCCACGCGATGCCCAGTGCCGCACACAGCCGGCCCAGCGTGCCAGCCGGATCGGCCAGCACATCATCCGAATCGACCACCGGCGGTGCATGGCCCAGCCGGTCAGCCTCTGCCTCCAGCCAGGCGCGCTGCCGGGCGAAACCCAGGGCTTCGGCGGTCACCACCTCCCGCTTGGTGACATAGGACGCGATCACCCGTTCCGGCGGGCGGATCAGGAAGGCGTGGGTGAAGCCCGTCAGGTCAGGCAATTGCACGGGCCCGACCATGTGGTGCACCATGTGCTTCTGATACCAGACCGGCCGGTCGCACGGGCCGGACAGGGCGGCGGTCACGCTGTGCCAGTCGCAGTCCATGGCGGCGATCACGTCGGCGGCCATCGGGTGATCATCGCCGGTCTGTTTCAGGTAAGCGCCGTAAAAAGGCTCGTCGCTCACACGGCAGTCAGCGCGCGCGCCAAAGCTGCGCATCATCGCGGTCGAAAGATTGCGCGGCCCTGACCACATGGCAATTCGAAGGGGTTGGGCAATGCGCAAGGTCACGGCCGTCCCCGCGCCGCCACATCCGCTTCGATCAGTGCGCGATACAGGCCCTGCAACCGCGCCACCATCGGTCCGCGCGCCTCGGTCAGCCGGCGCCCGTCGATGCTGGTCACCGGCACCACGCCAGCGAAGGTGCCGGTCACAAAGGCTTCATCGGCCGAATAGACATCGGTGAGCGAGAAATTGCGCTGAAACACCGGGATGCCATGATCCTCGCACACGGCGATCACATTGCCGCGCGTGATGCCGGCAAGGCAATAATCACCGCTCGATGTCCACACCTCTTGCACCCCGCGGCGGCCCCGCTTCACGATGAAGAAATGTGTGGAATTGCACGTCGCCACAAAGCCGTGCGGATCGAGCATCAGCGCTTCGTCCGCGCCGGCCTGGGTGGCTTGGATACAAGCCGTGATGCAATTGAGCTTGCTGTGGCTGTTGAGCTTCGGGTCCTGCACGTCGGGAAACCCGCGCCGCACGTGGACGGTGGCGAGACGGATGCCCTTTTCGATGGTGGCGGGCAGCGGGTCCTTGTGCTCCGCGATGATGACGAAGGTGGCCGGTGAGACCACCACGCGCGGATCCTGATAGGGCGTGGAGCGCAGGCCGCGCGTCACCATCAGGCGGATGTGGCAGCTGGTCATCGCATTGGCATCGATGGTGGCATAGAGCCGCCGCTCCAGCGCCGCGCGATCGATGCCGATCTCCATGTAAATGGCCTTGGCGCCTTCCCACAGCCGATCGAGATGCTGATCCAGAAAGGCGATGCGGCCGGCATGGACGCGCAGGCCTTCCCACACGCCGTCGCCCAGCATGAAGCCCGAATCAAACACGCTCACCATCGCCTGGGCGCGCGGCAGCAGCTGGCCGTTCACGTTGATCAGGATGGTCTCGTTGCGGGCATCGGCCACGAAATCATGGGTGCCCAAGGATGTTTGCGGCGAAGTGGTCATTTCTTGAACAGACTGTCAGCCGCGGCCCGGAAGCTGGCCGCGCCCTCGCGCTTGGCCCTGGTGCGCACCAGCTCGGCCTCAAGGCAGGCGATGCGCACATCCAGATCGGCAATGGACAGGCGATCAAGGTCTTCCCGGGCCAGGTCGGCCAGCAGGTCGGTCTTTTTCTTGGGCAGGTCGGCTTCATCAAACATGGCGTGAAGGTTGACCGGGCCATGCGCCCTGTCAATATCCGCCGCATGACCATCCCCACCACCATGACCGCCATCGATCCCGCTGCCCCCGGAGGGCCAGAGGTATTGACCCCCGTCACCCGCCCGGTGCCACAGCCGGGGCCGGACGAGGTGCTGGTGCAGGTGGCGGCGGCCGGGGTGAACCGGCCCGATGTGCTGCAACGGCTGGGCCTGTATCCGATGCCGGCGGGAACGCCCAGCATCATGGGGCTGGAAATCGCCGGCACCGTGGTGGCGGTTGGCGAAGCGGTGACGCGCTGGCGCCCCGGCGATGCCGTGTGCGCGCTGGTGGCGGGCGGCGGCTATGCCGAATATTGCGTTGCGCCGGCCGGGCAATGCCTGCCCGTCCCGGCCGGCATGGCGATGGTGGATGCCGCCGGCCTGCCGGAAACCTGGTTCACCGTCTGGTCCAACGTGATGGACCGCGGCCATGCCCGGCCGGGCGAGACGATCCTGATCCACGGCGGCACCAGCGGCATCGGCATCACCGCACTGCAATTGGCGCAGGAAATCGGCCTGACCGCGATTGTCACCTGCGGCAGCGATGAGAAATGCGCCGCTGCCGCGGTGCACGGCGCGGCGCACGCCATCAACTACAAGACCCAGGATTTTGCCGCCGAGGTGCTGGCCTTCACCGGGGGACGCGGCGTGGACATTGTGCTCGACATGGTAGGCGGCGATTATGTGCCGAAGAATATCGCCTGCATGGCCGACGAGGGCCGCCATGTGAGCATCGCCTTCCAGCGCGGGCCCACGGCGGAGGTAAATCTGGGCCTTGTCATGCGCAAGCGGCTGGTGCTGACCGGATCGATGCTGCGCCCGCGCCCCATCGCCTTCAAGACGGCGATTGCCGAAACGCTGGAAGGCGTGATCTGGCCGGCCTTTGCCGCCGGGCGGCTGGCGCCCGTCACCGATGCGCTGTTCCCGCTGGCCGAGGCGGCAGACGCGCACCGGCGCATGGAGGCGGGCGCGCATGTGGGCAAGATTGTTTTGAGCGTGGCCTGAACCCACCCCCAGCCCCTCCCGCAGGCGGGAGGGGAGCCGATTGGTTCCTTAACGCCCCTCCCGCTCGCGGGAGGGGTCGGGGGTGGGTTGTTCAGCTCACCATACCTTTCGGCGCAAACCGCGCCTCCTGCCATTCCCCGCTCGCCAGCACGGCCGCAAGCGTGTCCAAGGCAAGCCCGACATCGGCATAGCGCGTGGTCAGCGCCGGAAAGCCGAAGCGCATGGCATCGGGCGGCCGCATGTCTCCAATCACGCCGCGCGCGATCAGGGCGGCCATCACCCGGCGCGCCGCCTGGTGGCGGATGATCACATGCGCCGCGTGGCGGCCGGCCGGCGGCGCGTCCACCGTCACGCCCGGCAAGGCCGCTGCGCCGGCCGCGAAGATCTGCACCAACGCCCGCGATTTGGCCTCCGCCTG
>JAIXQY010000199.1 GCA_027485485.1 Sphingomonadales bacterium
AAATGGCGCACCCGACAGGATTCGAACCTGTGGCCTCTGCCTTCGGAGGGCAGCGCTCTATCCAGCTGAGCTACGGGTGCGTGCTTTGGGGCTGTTAGCAGCGGTTGGGCGGGTGCGCCAGTGTGATTCAGCGGGTCGCCTTGGCCGGGGCCGGGCGGGCCTGGGCGACGAACTCGCCCAGGCCGCAGCGGGCGCCGCGCATCAGGCCGCCCATGTTCTGCAGCACGGTGATCACATCCTGCTTGCACAGCTGGCTCATCGCGGTTTCATAGGAAAAGGCCTTTTCAAAGCCCAGTTGCGCGCACTCCCCGCCGGGCAGGCGGCTGCGCCACACGCTGCCATCGCGCAGGCTGAAATCGATGGTCTGGCCGTCCACCACCTTGGTGCCCCTGATCTGCGCCAGCGGCAGGCAGGCCTTGATCGTGCCCGGCGCCGGGCCGGCGGCGCTGGCCGGCAGGGCGGTGATCAGCAGCAATGGCAACAGCAGCAGGCGCATGGCGGTTTTCCCCTTTTGACCGCTCATGCTCGCCGGGCCGCCCTGAACCCGGGCTGAATTCAATCTGCCGCCATGGCCTTGCCGCGGAACTGGCACAGATCGGCCACGGCGCAATCCGCGCATTTCGGGCTGCGCGCGGTGCAGACATAGCGGCCGTGCAGGATCAGCCAATGATGGGCATGGCGCCGCCAGGGGGCTTTCACCCGTTTCATGATGGCGGTTTCCACGGCCAGCGGGGTTTTGCCGGGGCCCAGGCCGGTGCGGTTCGCCAGCCGGAACACATGGGTATCCACCGCGCAGGTTTCCTGCCCGAACAGCACGTTGACCACCACATTGGCCGTCTTGCGGCCCACGCCGGGCAGGGTTTCCAGCACGTCGCGGCTGTCTGGCACCTCGCCGCCGAACTCCTCCACCAGCCGGTGGGACAGGGCGATGACATTCCTGGCCTTGCTGTTGAACAGGCCGATGGTGCGGATATGGGCCTTCAGCCCGTCTTCACCCAGCGCCAGCATCTGGGCCGGGGTGTGCACGGTTTCGAACAGGCGGCGTGTGGCCTTGTTCACCCCCACATCGGTGGCCTGCGCCGACAGCACCACGGCCACCAGCAGCTGATAGCCGTTGCCATAGGCCAGTTCGGTCACCGGTTCGGGGTTGGCGGCGGCCAACCGGGCGAAGAATTCGTGGATTTCGGGCGGCGTCATCTGCCGGCGGGCAAGCTTGGTCATGGTGCGACCTTGCTTCCGCCAAAAGCCATGGCACGGCAAGTGGCTGCGGCGTAAAGGCTGGGGGTCACGCCATGCCGATGATTCTGGATCTGTCTCTCACGCCCAACCGGTCGATGCGCCGGGATCAGGCCCGCTGGCTGATCATGGCGGTGGGCGGGTTCTTCCTGCTGGGCAGCATCCGTTTTCTGGTGCTGGGCCTGTGGCCGGTGATCCCGTTCATGATGGCCGATGTGGCGCTGCTGGCCTGGGCCTTCCGCGCCAATTATCGTTCCGGCGGCGCACACGAGCGGCTGGTGCTCGACAATCGCGCCCTCACCTTCACCCGCATTTCGGCGCTGGGCGATGAACAGGTGGCGGTGCTGGAACCCTGGTTCACCCAGGTCCAGATCGACGAGACGCCGCTGGGTGACGCGCATCTGTTCCTCGCCAGCCATGGCCAGCGCCTGCGGGTGGGCCATTTCCTTTCGGCCCCGGAGCGGCGCGAGGTGGGCGCCAAGATCCGCGAAGGCCTGGCGCGCCTGCGCAACGGGGCGGGTTGATTCAGCGTTTGGCCGGCGCAAACAGCGCCTGCACCTCGGCGCCTTCCTCCACGGTCTGCACCATGGTGGGGATCAGCTTCATCG
This sequence comes from Sphingomonadales bacterium, assembly GCA_027485485.1. Lineage (GTDB taxonomy): Bacteria > Pseudomonadota > Alphaproteobacteria > Sphingomonadales > Sphingomonadaceae > Sandarakinorhabdus. The sequence continues at coordinate 1,845 of JAIXQY010000199.1, forward strand.
CCGGTGCGGCCTGTTCAAAGGCATAACCCAGCGCCAGGATCCGCGCCTCGCTCCACGCCGGTCCGATGATGGACAGGCCCACCGGCAGCCCGCGCACGCCGCCCATCGGCACGGTGAGGTGCGGATAGCCGGCCACCGCCGCGAGCCCGCCGGCGCCGCCACCGGGCGACTGATCGGCGTTGACCGGATCGATGAACCAGGCCGGCGCGGCGGTGGGGGCGATCAGCACCTCAACCTTGGCGTCGGCCAGCATCTTGTCGATCCCGTCCTTGCCGGCGGCCTTCAGGGAGGTTTCGCGGGCTTTCAGGTAAGCAGGATCGGTCAGGCCCTTGGTGGCTTCGGCCTTTTCGAACGTGTCCTGCCCGAACAGGCCCATTTCCGCGGCGGCATTGGCCTTGTTGAAGGCGATCAGATCGGCCAGCGTGCGGCTCTTCACCGTGGCTGGCGTTGTGGCGAGATAGGCGTTCAGATCGGCCTTCAGCTCGGTCAGGAGCACGATGAATTCATTGCCGCCGATCTCGCGCCGGTTGGGCGCGGTGGTGATGTCAACCAGCGTGGCGCCCTGCGCCTTCAGCACGGCCAGCGCCGCTTCGAAGCGCGCATCCACCCCGGCATGCCAGCCAGTGGCCCAGCGCAGCACGCCGATCCGCGCGCCCTTCAGGGCATCGGCTTTGAGTGCCGCGACATAATCTGTGCGCTTGGCATCAGCTTCCTTTGTGGCGGCATCGGCCGGGTCGCTGCCGGCCATGGCGGTCAGCAGGCGGGCGGCGGTGCGCACGTCGCGCGTCATCGGGCCCGCCGTGTCCTGGCTGTGGCTGATCGGCACCACGTGGGTGCGGCTGACCAGGCCAACGGTGGGCTTCAGGCCCACGATGCCGTTGATCGCGGCCGGGCAGGTGATGCTGCCATCGGTTTCGGTGCCAATCGCGGCATCCACCATCTGGGCTGCCACGGCCGCGCCGCTGCCCGATGACGAACCACAGGTGTTGCGCGACAGGGCGTGCGGGTTGCGCGTCTGCCCGCCGACCGCGCTCCAGCCAGAGATAGAGGCATCGGCGCGGATGTTTGCCCATTCCGACAAATTGGTCTTGCCGATCAGCACCGCGCCAGCCGCGCGCAGCCGGGCGACGAACGGCGCGTCGCGCCCAGTCACATTGTCTTTCAGGGCCAGGCTGCCGGCGGTGGTGGGCAGCGGGCCGGCCACATCGACATTGTCCTTCACCAGGATCGGCAGGCCGTGCAGCGCGCCCCGCACCTTGCCGGCGTCGAGGGCTTTGGCCTGATCCAGTGCGGTTGGATCCACGGCGATCACGGCATTGAGGCGCGGGTTCAGCGCCTTGATGCGGGTGATGGCAGCGGCGGTGTTGGCTTCGGCCACACCCACCACCGGGGCGGCGACGGCCGGGCCGGCGCTGGCCAGCAGAACAGCAAATATCGTGGCGCGCATCATCGTTTCCCCCATGCAGGCTTGCTGTTCCGCTCTTGCCAGCCCTGTTGGCATTTGCAACTGCCCGCAGCTTCGCTACGCTGTTTGCCGCAGTGCAACACGAGAGGGATATCGTGCCGAACCGGCCGCCAGCACAGGATGATACAGCGGCGCAACTGGCGGCGATCACCCAGGCGCGCGATGTGGCGGTGGCGGCCAACCAGGCCAAGACGCGCTTTCTGATGGGCCTGTCCCACGAAATCCGCACGCCGCTGAACGCCATCCACGGCTATGCCCAGCTTTTGGAACGCGGTGCGGCGATCTCGCCCAGCGAGGCCGGCCGCATCATCCGCCGGTCGTCCGAGCATCTGGCCGATCTGGTCGAAGGCCTGCTCGATATCAGCCGCATCGAATCCGGCGTGCTGAAACTCAACCGCGAAACCGTGGCGCTGCGCTCGCTCCTCGAACAGGTGGCCGCGATGTTCCGCATCGAGGCCGGCAACAAGGGGCTGGATTTCGCCTACAATGTCGTGCCCAATCTGCCGGTGTGGGTGATGGCCGATGAACGGCGGCTGCGCCAGGTGCTGATCAACCTGCTGTCAAACGCCATCAAATATACCGAAACCGGCAGCGTCACCCTCAATGTCCGCTATCGATCGATGGTGGCCGAAATCGAAGTTGTGGACAGCGGCATCGGCGTTGCCCCGGAAGACATGGAGCGCATCTTCCTGCCCTTTGATCGCGGCGGCGGCCGCGCGGCCGGGGTGGCGCCGGGCATCGGGCTGGGGCTGGCGCTGTCGCGCATGCTGTCCCAGGTGATGGGCGGCGATATTTCGGTGAAGAGCGCGCCCGGCCAGGGCAGCCGCTTCATCCTGAAACTGCTGCTGCCCGAACCCAACAGTCCGCCGCAGGATCAGACGCGCGGCCTGCCCATCGGTTACGACGGGCAACGCCGCACCATATTGGCGGTTGATGATGATCCCGGCCAGCTGGCCTTGTGGCAGGAACTGCTGCGGCCGATGGGTTTCAACCTGTTTGTCGCCGGATCGGGCGGTGCCACGCTGTCGCTGGCCGAACTCAGCCGGCCGGATCTGGTGCTGCTCGATGTCTCCATGCCCGGCCTGAATGGCTGGGAGGTGGCGCAGCGGCTGCGTGACCGGTTCGGCCGCAGCATCATCATCCTGATGGCATCGGGCAATGCCGCTGAACTGGTGGGGGCACAGGCGCGCGGCCTGCCCGAAACCGGCCTGCACGATGGCTTTGTGCTGAAACCGGTGGATCAGAATCTGTTGTTCGAACAATTGGGCCGGCATCTGGGCCTGACCTGGCTGTTCGAAGGCGCTGCCACCGGCCCGGCCGCGGCCAGCGCCCTGCCCGAAGCCGCCCGCGCCCATCTGGCCGAACTGGCGCGGCTGGCCCGCACCGGCCATATCCGCAGCCTGTCGGCGGCGCTGGCCGCGCTGGCAGCCGCCGTGCCGGCCGCGCAGCCTTTGGTGCAACGGCTGACCGCGGCGCTCGACGGATTTGATCTTGCACAATTTCAGAAGCTGTTGGACGAACAGGCGCAGAAAAACGGGGAGACGGGTTGATGAGCGAAACCGCTCGCGCCAGCATATTGGTGGTTGATGATGCGCCAGACAGTTTGCGGTTTCTGACCGACACGTTGGAAAGCGAAGGCTATGCCGTGCGCATCGCCCTGAATGGCGAAACTGCGCTGGCCAGCCTGGCCGCCGAATTGCCCGATCTGGTGCTTATGGATGCGATGATGCCGGGCATGGACGGGTTTGAAACCACCCGCCGCATCAAGGCCGATCCAACGCTGGCGCTGGTGCCGGTGATCTTCATGACCGGGCTGACGGAAACCCAGAATGTCGTTGATGGTCTGGCCGCCGGCGGGGTGGATTATGTGAAGAAGCCGATCGTGCTGGCCGAATTGCTCGCCCGGCTGAAGGTGCATCTGGGCAACGCCCGCATCACGGCCGGCGCCCAGGGCGCACTGGATGCCAGCAACCGGCCGCTGATGGCGCTGGATGGCACCGGCCGCATCGCCTGGACCACGCCGCGCAGCGCCGAAATATTGGCGGCTCGCTTTGGCGCCAGCGTCGGCGATCAGCTGCCGGGCCCCCTGGTGGGCCAGTTGCAGCGGCTTGGCGATGGCGAAGGCCGGGTGAAGCATGATTTTGCCGGCGGCCGGGTGGAGTTTGCCGCCGTTGCCACCCAGGGCGACGAACGCCATTACCGCATGACCGAAACGCTGGAAGGCGCAGAGGAAAAGCTGTTGTCGCAGCGCCATGGCCTGACCGAGCGGGAGGCCGAAGTGCTGTTGTGGATCAGCCGCGGCAAGGCCAACCGCGAGATTTCCGAGATATTGGGCATCTCGCCGCGCACGGTGAACAAGCATCTGGAACAGATTTTCGAGAAGATGGGCATCGAAAACCGGGCTTCGGCGGCAGCGGCGGCGGTGAAGACGCTGTCGCAGTAAAGCGGCGTTTGGCAGGCCGGCCCGGCTCGGCTATGGCACCGCCATGATCATCGGCATCGATCTTGGCACCACCAACAGCGCCGCGGCCTATTGGGCCGATGGGGCGCCCGTCCTGATTCCCAACCGGCTGGGCGAGATGCTCACCCCGTCGGCGGTGGGCCTGGCCGATGATGGCGGCCTGCTGGTGGGCCGGCCGGCGCGCGAACGCATGGCCACCCATGCCGCGCTCACCGCCACCGCCTTCAAACGCTATATGGGTACCCAGCACCGGGTGACGCTGGGCAGCAAGGATTATGGCGCCGAAGAGCTGTCTGCCATGGTGCTGCGCAGCCTGAAGGAAGATGCCGAGGCGCATCTGGGTGAAGCCGTCACCGAAGCGGTGATCACCGTGCCGGCCTATTTCAACGACAAGCAGCGCAAGGCCACGCGCCGCGCCGGCGAACTGGCCGGGTTGAAGGTGGAACGGCTGATCAACGAGCCGACCGCCGCCGCGCTGGCCTATGGCATCCACCAGCTGGATGGCGAAACGCGCTTTCTGGTGTTCGATCTGGGCGGCGGCACCTTTGACGTGTCTGTGCTGGAGATCTTCGAAGGCGTGATCGAAGTGCGCGCCTCCACCGGTGACAACCGGCTGGGCGGGGAGGATTTCAACGAGGTGCTGGCTGGCCTGATGGCCGCGACCGACAAGCGGCTGGCCACGGCCATGCGCAATGATCGCCAGATGGCGGCCAAGCTGATGGAAGCGGCCGAACGTGCCCGCCGCAGCCTCACCAGCACCAGCAGCGCCACCATGGCGCTGAACTGGCAGGGCGAACAGTTCAGCCACGAGGTGACAGCCGAAGCCTTTGAAGCCGCCGCCCAGCCGCTGCTCGACCGGATGCGCAACCCTGTGTTGCGGGCGCTGCGCGATGCCGATATCGCGCCGGCCAGCCTGGCCGAAATCATCCTGATCGGCGGGGCCACCCGCATGCCCATAGTGCGCCGCACCGTGGCCAAGATGTTTGGCCGCTTCCCCAATGCCAGCATCAACCCGGATGAGGCCGTGGCGCTGGGCGCGGCCGTGCAGGCCGGGCTGAAGGCGCGCGATGCCGCCTTGAAGGAAGTGGTGGTCACCGATGTCTGCCCCTATTCGCTGGGGGTGAACATCGCCGAGCGCCTGCCGGGCGGTGCGATCGAGGAGGGGATTTTCTCCCCCGTTATCGAACGCAACACCACCGTGCCGGTCAGCCGGGTGAATGTGTATGAAACCATGCACGCCAACCAGAAACAGATCGTGCTGGGCATTTATCAGGGCGAAGCGCGCCGGGTGGCCGACAATGTGCGCATTGGCGAATTGAAGGTGCCGATGCCGCGCGGGCCGGAAGGCCAGCCGGTGGAGGTGCGGTTCAGTTACGATATCAACGGCCTCTTGGAAGTGGATGTGCATGTGATCGCCACCGGCGACAAGCACAGCCTGGTGATCGCCGATCCCGAAGACCAGGTGAGCCCGGCCGAGATCGAGCGGCGGCGCGCGGCGCTGGCGGCCCTGAAACAGCATCCGCGTGACAGCGAAGCCAACCGCGCCGCCATGGCCCGCGCCGAACGGCTGTGGGAAGACGCGCTGGGCGATGAACGCGATTATATCGGCCGGCTGATCCAGCAGTTTCAGGGCGCGCTGGCCACGCAGGATGTGCGCACCGCCGATACCGCGCGCGACGAGATGATGGCCGCGCTCGACCAGATTGACGGGCCGCGCTGGCTGTGAACCCCTGGGCTGTCCTGGGCCTGCCGCCGGGCGCGGACCGCGACGCCATCCGCCGCGCCTATGCCAGGAAGCTGAAGGGCGTGAATCCGGAGGATGATCCCGAAGGCTTCATGGCCCTGCGCGCCGCCCATGATGCGGCGCTGGAGCAGCTGAAATGGCAGCAGACATGGCCGGATGACGACGAGGACGCCGAGGACGCGCCCGCCCCGGCCGCAGCCACGGCGCCGGCCTTTGCCTGGGATCTGCCACCGGCCGACGTGGCCGAGCCGGCGCCCGATCCGATGCAGGCGGCGCTGGAGGCCGAACTTGCCGCCGATCAGGCCGATCTGCGCAGCCGCCAGCAGGCCCTGATCGATGTGATCGATGGCGGCGGTGATCAGGCGTCACAGCATGGTGCGCTGGATCGGCTGCTGGCCGCCCCGGCCCTGATCGACATCATGGCGCGCGATCGCATCGAAGCCTGGGTGGCCGCCGTGCTGGCCGATCGGCTGCCGGCCAGCGATCCGGTGATCATCCATGCCATCGAACGCTTTGGCTGGGCCGAACTGCCGTTGGGCCAGCGCCCCGCCGATGTCGCCCGCTTGCTGCGCCGCCGCGAGGAGGGCGAGTTTGTTGCCGACATCGCCCGCCGCCACACGCCGCTGCACATCGGCTATCTGGCCTTGCGCGATCGGCCGGGGCCCAGCTGGTGGCGGCATCTGAAAGCGGTGTTCTCGGCCGAACCGGCGCAGACGCGGCAGATATTGGGTCTGGTGGATGGCCCGTTGCCCGGCATGGCCGATTGGCTGAACGGCGATGCCATCGCCTGGTGGCGCACCTATCACAGCATCCCGCGGCTGCGGCTGTGGATGATCGTCACCATGATCCCGCTGGCATCGCTGCTGCTGGTGGGCGTGGTGGCCGCTGCGGACTGGCCGCAAGTGGCGCAGGCGGGGTTCAGTTTGCTGGTTTGGGCCTCACCCTGGGGCCTGTTGTGGCTGCTTCGCCGCCGGCTGGCGTGGCAGGCGGATTGGGATCGGCCCGAATGGCATTATGCCGCTTGGCCAATGGCGGTGCTGGCGCTGCCGGTGCTGGCGGCGGCCTGGCCGGCCATGCCGGTGGTCGCGCCGGTGTTTCTGCTGCCGTTCCTGCTGGTGGTAAGCTGGACCATCTTGGCCAATGATCGGCTGCAGCCGGATGACTGGCGCGATCTGGTGCCTGGCCTGGTGCGCAGCCAGCCGGCCTGGCTGTTGCTGGCGCTGCTGGTGAGCGGCGCACCGGCCAGCGATGGGCTGGGGGCGGTGCGGGCGCTGGCGATGGCGGGCTGCGCGCTGGCCTGGTGGCAGGCGGGTGATCAGATCAGCTGGGCGGCGCGGCGGCTGCTGTCCCGTTGGGGTGAACTTCTGGGCGGTGCGCTGGCGCCGTGGCTGGTGCTGGCCGCCGGCGGCGTGGCGGCGCTGTCGATCCTGGGGCTGGCGCTGATCGATGCCGGGTTGGTCGGCCGGGCGCTCGGCCTGCTGGCGCTGCCGATGCTGGCCTGCCTGGTGGCACTGCGGATGACCGGCGGCTGGCTGCAACTTGGCCCGTTGGCAGCATTGGCCGGGCTGGTGCTGCTCACCCTGGAACTGATCAGCTGGATCGATCCCAGCATGACGGGGGCGGGCGGCATCGTGGCGGGCCTGGGCGAAACCTCGTGGTTGATCGATGATCGCACCGGCCTGCCGCGCAGCGGGCTGATCTTCGTGGCGGTGTTTGCCGTCACCAGCCTGTGGCGCGGCCTGCGCGGGGAGACCGCCAACAACGGCGGCTGGACATCGCGGCTGGTCATCATCGGCATTGCCATTGCCACTGTGGTGGGCATCAGCCTGTTTTATCCGGCCAGCCCGGATCGCCGCCCCAGCCGTGCGCCGGTGGCGCAACCGGGCCTGTCGCAGCCGGCCAAACCGGATGGGGACACGCGCCTGTGGCTGGATGATGCCACGCTGATGCCGCAACTGCCGCCGGGTGAATATGCCTATGAGGTGCGCCTGGTGGTGGATCAGAAGGGGCGGGTGATATTCTGCTCCATGGCCCGGTCCTCCGGGGTTGCCGGGCTCGACAAGGCGCTGTGCGATCAGCTGAAAGCGCGGGCCCGCTTCAAGCCGGGCCTGAACGATGCCGGCGCACCCATGGCCACGGTGGAATTCTTCTCGGGCCGGGTGCGCCGTGTGGCTCCAGCCGCCGCGCCGCCGGTGCCGCCCATCAGCTGCCCAGTCGCCACGGGCAGCGGGCCGATGGTGGCCGAACCCTGCATGCCGGATCGCTGGTTCTACGACGGCAGCTATCCCCCGGCGGCGCAGGCGGCCGGGCTCAGCGGCACGGTGGGCTATCGGCTGGAGGTTGGGCTGGATGGCCGGGTGGCGGAGTGCCACATCGATGCCTCAAGCGGCCATGCCAGCCTGGATGCCGGCACCTGCCAGCTGCTGCGGCGCCGGGCGCGCTTTGTGCCGGCGCGCGATGTCGACGGCAGCGCCATGGCCTGGACCTATCGCGGATCGATCCGCTGGATGCTCAGCGACCGCTGAACCCTGTCACGAATCGGTCACGAATCGCGTGATTCGGGCACAAAGTCACGAAATCGGGCGGCATCCGGTAATTTTCGTGCGCAAAATCAGTTAACAACTGCAACTTTCTGCCGAAAAATGCGGGCCAAATGGCGTGCGACATAGGCGACCAAATGGCCAAACTTATGACATTCCGCCTGCCAACAAAAGTTAAGCGCCAGCCGTGCGGAATGAGCCGGAAAATGAGTTTCAAGCCATTGATAACTAAACACTAAATGGCTGAAACACGATCAGGTAAGGGCAATTGAGTCTTGGTGAAGGGCGATGCCCAAGTGCTTGGAAAATGACGCATGCCCGTATTAATCAATTTCCAGAAACGAATGTTATCGCCAAGAAAGAACTGTAAACAGCATTAGCATTAATGAATATTATCGCAAGTATTTTGGTCATTGTGCCCAGAAAAAATATCCATAATGAATGTTCTCGGGATACCGGCCGGAGGAAGCAGTGGTTTCATCCGATCGGCATCAACGGTGGTCCCCTTGGCGGAAGTATTTTTCTGTCAGGTCATTAATCCGGCTGCGGCCGTAACAGTGGGAAAATTGTCCATGATGAAGATCCTCAAGAACCTGAAGCTCAACAAGTCGGGCGCTTCGGCCGCTGAATATGCTCTGATCGTCGCCGTTCTGGGCGGCTTGGTCGTCACCGGCGCCTCCACCTTCGGCACCGGCCTGAACAACGTGCTCAACGACGCCGGCACCGCCATGAACGCCGAGAAGGACGCTGACTTCAGCAAGTAAGCGCAGCTGGGCTGGTTGGGCAGGCGCCCAACCAGCCCTTCTGGCCACCAGCCAGGCGAGCAGCGCCCCCGGGAGCTGCCCAACACAACGGTCCGACCAGGCGGCTGAAGCACGGGCAAGCCGCTGCCGTTTGGCACAAGCAAGGGTCCCACCCTTCGTATCAGGCACGGGACGCGTCATCCTTGGAGTGCGCCGGCATCTGGGCCGGACAGAACGACCGGCACAAGCCGGCGCAGAACTTCCAAGGGGTCATGACGTGCATACGCCCGGAACCTCAGCTTCTTCAGCGCGTGCCCTTGTGGCAGCGCCCGCGTGGACCCCGGCCTGATGCGCCGCTCCTCCATCATCATGCTGATCGCGGCCGTGGCGCTTGGCCTGGTGGCCGTGCTGTTTGCCCGCACCTTCATGGGTGCCGGTGGCGACAGTGCCGCTGGCGGCCGCAACCTGCGCACCGTGCCAACCGTGGTGGCCAGTGCCGATATCAATTTTGGTGAAAAGCTCACCCCGGCCAAGCTGAAGCTGGTCGAATGGCCGGCTGACAATGTGCCGGCCGGCAGCTTCCAGCGCATGGAAGATCTGACCAGCGGCATCGGCCGCACCGCAATGCGGCCGATTGTGGCCAACGAGATCCTCACCGAAAAATCCCTCGCCTCTGGCGCCAACCGGCTGTCCACCGCACCGCTGCTCAACCCGCAGATGCGCGCCATCGCGGTGCCGGTGAACGAAGTCACCGGCGTGTCGGGCCTGATCTTTCCCGGTGACCGGGTCGATGTGTTCTTCACCCGCCAGCCGGAAGAAGCCATGCCGATTGGCGAACTTCTGGCCCAGGGCGCGCGGGTGCTGGCGGTTGGCACCGATACCAACCTTGGCAAGGAAAAGGCCGAGGTGGTGAAATCCGCCACGATCGAGGTTTCGCCTTTGCAGGCTCAGAAGATCAGTCTGGCGCTGACTGTGGGCACCATCAATCTGGTGCTGCGCCATTTCACCGATGAGGCCCGCGTGCGGCTGGAAACCGCCCAGGTGATGGACCTGAACGATGGCACGATCACCCGGCTGGTTCGCAAGCCAGCCAGCGGCGGCGGTGGCGGCGATGCCGCGCCGGCGGGCAACCGTGGTTCGGCAGCACCCGCCCCGCCGCGTGGCATCGTGGTCATGCGCGGCACCGATACCATAGTTCAGCCAGTGATGGGCCAATGATGAAGCATCTGTTCCTGATGGCGGCCCTGCTCGCCCTGCCGCCAGCCGCTCCGGTTTGGGCGCAGGTTGCCAGCATGGATGCGCGCACCGGCCTGGCGCTGAACCTGCCGGTCAACAAGTCGCAAACCCTGCGGGTGCCGCGGCCCTTTGCCCGCGTGGCGATCGGCAACCCCGAGATTGCCGATGTCTCGCCGGTCACCAGCACGGTGGCCTATCTGCTGGGCAAAAAGATCGGCACCACCAACCTGACCCTGTATGACAAGGCCGGCGGCGTGATCGCCGTGGTGGATGTGACTGTGGGCCCCGATGCGATGGGGCTGAAGCAGAAGCTGGCCGATATCTTGCCAACCGAAAGCCTGGGCGTGCAGGTGGCCAACGACAGTCTGATCCTTTCGGGCACCGCCTCCAGCGCGGCCGCCCTGCACCGTGCCGTCCAGATTGCTGAGGCCTATGCACCCAGAAAGGTGCTGAACATGGCCAGCCTTGGCACGGCGCAGCAGATCCTGTTGGAAGTGCGCTTTGCCGAAGTGCAGCGCGGCGCGGTGCAGGCGCTGGGCATCAACAGCCTGGCCTTTGGCGGCACCGCCCGCAACACGTTCACGCCTGAAGGCGTCCTCACCCCCGGCGGTCGGGTCGTCGGCCCCGGCACCGGGGTCAGCGGGGCCATCACCACCACGGTGCAATTGCCGGGCTTTGCGGTGAACTTCCAGGCACTGGAACGCCAGGGCCTGATCCGCACCCTGGCGCAGCCCAACATCATCGCCCTGTCGGGCGAAACCGCCAACTTTCTGGCTGGCGGCGAGTTTCCGGTGCCCACCGGCGTGACGCAGAATGGCCAGATCACCATCGAATTCAAACAGTTCGGCGTGGCGCTGGCGTTCACGCCCACCTTGCTGGAAGATGGAATGATCAATCTGCTGGTGGCGCCCGAAGTCTCCAGCCTTGATCCCGCCGCCGGGATCGATCTCAACAGCTTCCGCATTCCGGGCCTGAAGGTCAGACGCGCCCGCACCACGCTGGAACTGCGCGACGGCCAGACCTTTGCGCTGGCCGGCCTGATTCAGAATGACTTCCGCGACACCATCAACCGGGTGCCGCTGCTGGGCCGCATTCCGATTCTGGGGGCGTTGTTCCGTTCCAGCGGCTTCGAGCGGCTGGAAACCGAGCTGGTGATCCTGGTGACCCCGCGCCTGGTGCGGCCGGTGGCGGCCGGCGGCGGCCTGGAAGTGCCGACCGACAAGACGCATGAACCCACCGACGGCGAGTTTTTCCTGTTGGGCATGGACAGTCGCGCCGGCCCCGGTGGCCCGGCCTTGCCACTGCCCGGCCCGCCCAGCGCCATCAACAAGCCGGGCGGCGTTGCCGCCGATCACGGCCACATCGTGAGGTGATGCGTGCATAAGATCAAAATCATGTCCGCTTGCCTGCTGATGGTTGGCGCTGCCGCCGAAGCCGGCGCCGCCGATCCCAAGCTGGGCAAGAGCGTGCAGAACAATATCGTGGCGATGACAGTTGATCTGAACCCCAGCTATGCCGGGATCAAGATCGAAGGCGGCACCGGCGTGTTGGCGGAAAGCGCCATCACCCGTTATCGCAATGGTCGGGTGACCCCGCTGCAATCGCTGGGCGGCACCTCGGCGATCGGCAACAATGCCCAGCAGAATGCCGGCGCGCCGGCCGCCAACGCCGGGCCGCGCTGATGGCGCTGTTGGCGCGTCTTGGGGCTTTTTCCGGCAAGGCGACCGGGCCGGCCGTGGCGGCGGTGCCGCGCGAAGGCGCCGAACTGCGGGTGACCATGGTGCTGGCCCCGCAAACCGCCGCCAAGCTCGATTCGGGCCGGCTGGCGGCGCTCACCGCCGAAGTCCGCGTGCTTGATACCGGCTTTGCCGCCTTCGCGGCCAATGCGCCGCTGATCCGCCGCACCGATCTGCTGGTGGTGCAGCTTGATCCCGACAATGCCGCCGATGTGGCCGCCCTCGAGAGCTTTGCGGCGGGTCCGGGCCAGCGCATTCCGGTGGTGGCGGCGGTGGAAAATCTGACGATCTCGGCCACCCGCACCCTGCTGCGCTCCAGCATCGCCGATGTGTTGCCAATCCCGTTTTCGCTGGAAGAGCTCGCTCAGGCCATTGATGCCGGGCGCGACCGCGTCAGCCGCGCGGCCACCGGTGGCGGCCCGGCGCATCAGGCCAATATCATCGCCGTGCAGGGCGCACTGGGCGGCATGGGCACCAGCATGGTGGCCACCCAGCTGGCCCAGATCTGGGCGGCGGATCGCCAGGTGCTGTTGATCGATCTGGATGTGCAGCGCGGCAATGCGGCGCTCTATCTCAATCTCAAGCCCCGGCTCAGCATCGCTGATCTGATCGAAGCCGAAGACCGGCTGGATGCCGAATTCCTGCGCATGGTGGTGGAACGCCATCAGACCGGGCTGGGCGTGGTGGCCGCCCCGGCCGACATGAACCCATTGGATGCGCTCACGCCGGAATTCATCGAACGCCTGCTCGATGTGGCGGCGCAGAATTATGATCTGGTGCTGCTCGACATGCCGGGCGTGTGGATCGACTGGTCGGCCGCGGCCATGCAGAAGGCCGATCTCATCCTGCTGGTCTCGCAGATGACGGTTTCGGGTGTGCAACAGGGCCGCCGCCAGCTGGATGTGCTGGAAGCCAATAATCTGGGTGAACGGGTGCGGCTGGTGATGAACCGCATGACGCCGGGGCTGTTCGGTAAGTATGATCTCACCGATGCCGAACAGGTGCTGCGCAACAAGATCCACACGGCGCTCTCCAACGATTATCCCACCGTTTCGGCGGCGCTGGATGAAGGCAAGGCCGTGGGGCAGATGAAGCTGAAAGCCCGCATCGATAAGGAATTGCGCGGCCTGGCCGCCGGCCTGGTGCAGGATCTGGCAGCGGTTGAGGTGGGCGCATGATCTTCCCCACCCGGCGCAAGGCAGCGGCACCGGCGCCCGAACTGGCGGTGGCGGCCGTGGCCGAACCGGTCGCCCCTGCGCCCAGCCCGGTGGTGAACATCAAGGATCGCCGCCGCGACGACTACACCGAACTAAAGGTCACGCTGCACCAGAATCTGATCGACCGCATCAACCTGGCGGCGCTGGAAACCATGACGCGCGAGCAGATGCAGCGCGACATCGGCGATATCGTTCAGGAAATGCTGAAGGAAAACAACCAGGCGCTGAACGCGGCCGAACGGCGCCAGCTGGTTGAGGATATCCTTGATGAGCTGCTCGGCCTGGGGCCGCTGGAGCCGCTGCTGAAAGATCCCACGATTTCCGATATCATGGTCAACAGCGCGACCAAGGTGTTTGTCGAACGGCGCGGCCGCATCGAGGAGGTGGGCACGCGCTTTGCCAGTGATCAGCATCTGCTGCGCATCATCGGCAAGATTGTTTCGGCGGTGGGGCGCCGCGTCGACGAAAGCTCTCCCATGGTCGATGCCCGCCTGCCTGATGGCAGCCGCATCAACGCCATCATCCCGCCGCTGGCGCTAGACGGGCCGTGCCTTTCCATCCGCAAATTCCCGCCCAGCCGCACCAGCATCGACAAGCTGGTGGAATATGGATCGCTCACCCCCGATTGTGCCACCATGCTGAAGGCGGTGGTGGCCAGCCGCCGCAACGTGGTGGTTTCGGGCGGCACCGGTTCGGGCAAGACCACCATGCTGAACGCGCTGTCGGGCTCGATCGGCAGCCATGAACGCGTGGTCACCATCGAGGATTCGGCCGAGCTGCAATTGCAGCAAAGCCATGTCGTGCGGCTGGAAACCCGCCCGGCCAATATCGAAGGCCGCGGCGAGGTGACCCAGCGCGATCTGGTGAAGAACGCGCTGCGCATGCGGCCTGACCGGGTGATCCTGGGCGAAATCCGGTCGGGCGAAGCCTTTGACATGCTGCAGGCGATGAACACCGGCCACGATGGTTCGATGACAACGCTGCACGCCAACACGCCGCGCGATGCGCTGTCGCGGCTGGAACAGATGATCGGCATGTCGGGCATTGATATCAGCCCCAAATCGGCGCGGGCCCAGATTGCGTCGGCCATTCAGGTGGTGCTGCAGCTGGAACGCCTGCAGGATGGCACCCGCCGCGTCACCTCGGTCGCCGAAATCACCGGCATGGAAGGGGAGATCATCCTGATGCAGGAAATCTTCAAATTCGTGCGCGAGGGCGTGGATGCCGAAGGCCGGGTGATCGGCGAAATGCGGCCGATGGGCGTGCGGCCCAAGTTCATGGAAGTGCTGAAATCGCGCGGTTATGATCTGCCGTCGACCATGTTCGATCCGTTCCGGCGCAAGGACAGCTGAGCCATGAGCCTGCCCTCCTTCCTCAACGCCGAAACCGTGCTGTATGGCATCATCTTCCTGGCCGCCGTGCTGGCGTTTGAAGGCATGTTCCTGTGGTGGCGTGACACCTATGGCCCGCGCCGCCGCGTGTCCAAGCGCATGGCCCTGATCGAAAAGGGCGCCAGCAGCGCCGAGATCATCACCGCCCTGCGCCGCCAGACCACCGACGTGTCGAAATCGCTGCTGCCATCGGTGATCCGCTATCTCGACAGCCGCATGAGCCAGGCCGGCATCCGCATGAGCGCGCAGCGCATGCTCACCATCATGTCGGTCGTCACGGTGTTGATCGGCATATTGTTCCCGCTGGTGGGCGGCATCACCGGCCAAATCCGATCGCCCAGCGCCGTGCTGCTGTTGCTGATCTTTGCCGCCGGCACCGGCATCGTGCTGCCGGTGCTTTATATCAATTTTGTTGCCGCCAAGCGGCTGAAATCCATCGAGGCCCAGTTCCCCACCGCCATTGACGTGCTGGTGCGCGGCTTGCGCGCCGGTTACCCGATCACATCGGCGCTGGAACTGGTGGTGAATGAGCTGCCCGATCCGCTGTCATCCGAACTGGGGCTGGTGCTGGCCGAAATGAACTATGGCTATGCCCTGCGCGATGCGCTGGCCAACCTGGCCAAGCGGGTGCAGACCGCCGATGTCGACATGTTCGTGGTTTCGGTCTCGATCCAGACCGAAACCGGCGGCAGCCTTGCCGATATCCTCGACGGCCTGTCGCGGGTGATCCGCGAGCGCGCCGGCATGGTGCTCAAGGTGCGGGCGCTGGCATCGGAAGGCAAGATGACCGGTGCCCTGCTCACCGCGATGCCGGTGCTCACCTTTGTCAGCGTGTTTTCCAGCAATCCGAACTTCTATCTCGATGTGGCGGATGATCGCTGGTTCATGCCGGGCGTGCTGGGGGTGTGCTTCATGTACACGCTGGGCGTGGTGATCATGCGCCGGCTCATAGCGATCAAGGTGTAATGTGGGACTGAACAGCGGCCTTGCAGATTGGATCGTCCTTGGCCTCGTGTTCGTGGCCGTGGTGCTGGTGGTGCTGGCGCTGGCACCCATCGTGCTGGGTCGCACCGATATCAAGGCGCGGCTGGCGGCCCAGGGCGGTGCGGCGGCCAGCGATGCCGGGCCGGGCAGCATCCGCAACGATGTCACCAACAGTGCCTGGTCCCGCCTGCTTCAGGAGATCGAGCGGCGCGGCATCGGCCTCACCGATTCCACCTCCGACAAGCTGGCCGAAAAACTGGAACTGGCCGGCTTCAGCCAAAGTTTCGCCCCGCGTGTGTTCACCCTGGCCCGCGCGCTCGGCACGCTGGCGCTGCCGTCTCTGTTGCTGCTGTCGATCACGCTCAGCGGCAACTGGCCAACATCGACCAAATTATATGGCATGTTGATGGGCTCGGCCGCCTTTGGCCTCTATCTGCCGGGCCTGATCGTTTCGGCGCGCGCCAGCGACCGCGCCAAGGAGATATTGAACGGCTTTCCCGATACGCTGGATCTGATGCTGGTCTGCCTCGAAGCCGGCCTGGGCGTGGACGCCGCCTTCAACCGGGTCGGCGCCGAAATTTCCGGGTCGCACCCGCTGCTGGCCCGGCTGTTTGCCCAGGTCAGCCTGGAACTGCGGGCCGGGCGCAGCCGCGAGGTGGCGTTGCGGCAACTGGCGCGCAAGAGCGGCGTTCCCGAAATCACTGCATTCACCACGCTGATCATCCAGTCCGACCGGCTGGGCGCATCGGTGGCGCAGGCGCTGCGTATCTACAGCGCTGAAATGCGGGAAGCGCGCAAGATGCGCGCCGAAGAAAAGGCCCATCGCATCCCTGTGCTGCTGTCCATTCCGCTGGTGTGTTTCATGCTGCCGGTGATGGTGGCGGTGCTGATGCTGCCGGCAGCCATCGGCATGCGCGATGCCCTTGGCCAGGCCAATGACGCGAACAACGCGCCGCGGTGATGATGCGCCCCCCAACCGCCCCTTCCACGCTTGCGCTCGCCGTTGCCCTGCTGGCCGCATCCGGTGCCGCAGCGCGCGACCGCCCGCTGGAACTGCGCAGCAGCAGCACGCCGATGCCGGCTGCCGTGCTGGCCGGCGGCGCCGATGCCGCGCTGGATGAAGGCCGCGCCCTGTTGGCGGCAGCCAATCCGGTGCAGGCCATCGCCGCCTTCCGCACCGCGCTGGCCAGCAATCCGCAATCGGTCGCGGCGCTGAACGGGCTGGCCGTGGCCTATGACCGGCTGGGCCGGGCCGATCTGGCCCGCCAGCATTTCGAACAGGCCTTGGCCTTTGAACCCGATGCGGCCGATATCGCCTATAATCTGGGGTGGTCGCTGCTGAAGGCCGGCCAGTATCGGGACGCCATAGCCCCGCTGCAGCGCGCCAGTGCCGGCCGCGACGCGCGCGCCGCCGGCGCCGCCCGGCGGGCGCTGGCCATCATCGCCGCCCGGCTGGAAGCACCGGCCGCACCGCCGGTGGTGCTGGCCGATGCCGATGTGCCCCCGGCACCCGCCCGCATCGACATGGTGGCCAGCGGCGAGGCTGTGCTGGTGCTGGCTGCCGTGCCGCCGCCCGTTGCCGTACGGCCAGCGGCCGCTCAGCGCGTTGCGGCCGTGCCCGTGGCCGCCGCTCCGGTCGCGCCTGCAGCCCCGGCCGCGCCCATTGCCACGGTTCTGGCTGGGCGGCTGGGCGATGCGGCCAGCCTCACCATCCCGGCCAGTGTTGCCGAACCAGATCCGCCAGAAACGGTGGAGGTCGCCTTGCCGCAGCCCGTAGCGCCGATGCGCCCGGCCATGCCGGCGGCCCCGGCCGCGCCGCCTGAAGCGCCACCGCCCCCACCGCGCGCCGTGGTGGCAGCATCGGGAACTTCCAATCGCGCCATCGCCGTACCAGCCAGTGCCTGGTACCAACGGCGCACAACAGCGGCCGTGTTGCCAGCGACGATGATCAACCGCCGCCAGCGGCCCGAGCTGCCCGCCGCGCCGCAGCCGGTTGATCCCAAGGCCGAAATCCGACTGGCCATCGCCCGGCTGGAATGGCTGCTGGAACGGTTGGAGGCGCGTGATGCTTGATCCCTCCCGTGCTGCTGATCTCGTCACACTTGAACGCGCACACGGCGCCGCGCTGGCCGAACTGCAGGCGCAGGATCGCCCACAAGTGCGCGGCAATCTGCGCCGCTGGCACCGGATTGCCGCCATGGCCCTGTGCGTTGCCATGCTGCTGGTGCTCGTCACCCCCGCACTGGCGCGGGAGCGGGCGCCGGCCAATCCAGCCCTGGCCGTGGCCCCGGTGGCGCCGCCCACACCGGCCGCGCTGGCCATGCTGGATGCTGCCATTGCCAGCGGCCGGCTGGCCGATGCCCGCGCGCTGATTGCGCCGATGTGGGCATCAAGCAGCCCGGATGTGGCGCTGCGCGGCGCCGAACTGGCGCTGGCGGGCGGATCCTTGCCCGAAGCCGTCGATGGCTTCACCGGCCTCACCGACGGGCCGCTGGCGGCGCTGGCCTGGCAGGGCCTGGGCATCACCCGGCTGAAAATGGGCGACACCACTGCGGCCGCCGCCGCGCTTGACAAGGCGGTGGCGCTGGACGTTGGGCTGGCACGGGCGTGGAATGCGCGCGGCGTGCTCGCCGATCGCCAGCGCGATTGGGCCACGGCCGATACCGCCTATGCCAAGGCGATTGCGGCGGCGCCCGGCGATGCCGCCATGCTGGCCAACCGTGGCTGGTCGATGCTGCTGCGCGGCCATCATGTGGCGGCCGAACGTGATCTGGAACGGGCGCTGGCCATGGCTCCAGCCAACAGGGTGATGCGTACCAATCTGGCGCTGGCCCGCGCCATGCAGGGCCGTTATCAGGATGCCTTTCGCCACAGCGATCGCGCCAATCTGGCGGTGGATCTCAACAGTGTGGGCTATGCCGCAATGGCGCGCGGCGATCTCGCCGTGGCCGAAGCCTATTTCAACCGCGCGCTCAGCCTCAATCCCCAGTTCGACCGCGCGGCCTGGGCCAATCTGCAATATCTGGCCGATCTGAAGGGCCGGGCCGGGCCCAATCCGGAAGCGCGGCCTGAACGCGTGCCCCAACCCCTGCCATGACGCTGGCGCTGGCCGGCCTTGCCCTGCTGGCGGCTGGCCTGGTGCTGGCGGCGGGCTTTGATCTGTGGCGCTATGAAATCCCCGATACGCTCACCATCCTGATCATCGCGGCGGCGGTGCTGTTCGGGCTGGGCACGCCGGGGTTCAACTGGCCCAGCCATGCCGCGGCCGGCGGGGCATTTTTCGCCTTTGGCCTGCTGGCCTTCGCGCGTGGCTGGCTGGGCGGCGGTGATGTGAAGATCATGACCGGCTGCGCCTGCTGGGCCACATTGTCCAGCCTGCCAGCCCAGATCGTGCTGATCGCAATGGCAGGCGGCGTGCTGGCGCTGGTGCTCATGCTGTTGCGGCGCGGGCTGGTGGCGGCGGGCATCACCGGTGACAATCCGCCGCGCCTGCTGCGGGTTGGTGCCGATCTGCCCTATGCCGTGGGGATTGCCGCCGGCATGGCCCTGTGGGGCTGGCGCTTCCTGGCCTGAGCCTGAGTGGCGGGCACAGTGATGCCCCGAAACCACAGTCATCAGCCGGCGCCGTTGCGTAACATCACTGTCACGCCGCTGATACACGCGCGTCACAAACAGTCACTAGGGACCGCGAGCGTCGCCGGGGCATGCCGCCCGGTTCAATGGGACCATATTCATGATCAATATATTTGCGCGCCGTGCCACGGCGGTTCGTTTTGCCTTGCTGGCCAGCCTGGCCGGCACCCCGTCCTTCGCCCAGGTGATGGCTGCTGCCGATCAGGCCGCCGCGGAACCGGCCGCCGAAGCCACCAAGGCGCGTGCCGGTGAAACCACCACTGCCGAAGATGGCGAAATCGTGGTTTCGGGCCAGCGCCCGATCCGCGAATCGGAACGCGCCGCCCTGCTGGTGCAGAAGAACAGCGATCAGCTGGTCAGTGTGCTCTCCGCCGACGCCGTGGGCCGTCTGCCCGATCAGAACATCGCCCAAGCCGTCAGCCGTCTGCCCGGCGTTGCCGTTCAGCGCGACCAGGGCCAGGCCCGCTATGTCAACCTGCGCGGTGCGCCGCTCAGCTGGACCACCCTGTCGTTCGACGGCATCAACGTCATCTCGCCGGAAGGCCGCGATGCGCGCTTTGACTCCATCCCCTCGGCCATCGCCACCCAGGTGATCGTGCGCAAGGCGGTGACGCCGGACATGACCGCCGAAACCATCGCCGGCAACATCAACGTCATCACCCGCTCGGCCTTTGACTACAAGGGCCTGCACATGCAGGGCCGCGCCGGCATCGGCTATGTCGATCTGGGCGGCGGCAAGGAATATGAAGCCACCGGCGTGATCAGCGATCGCTGGGAGACCGGCATCGGCGAAATCGGCGCCGTGCTGTCGGGCAGCTATTATCAGCGCACCATGGCCACCGACAATATCGAGACCGATTGGGAAACCGTGAGCCGCGATCTGCGCCCGATCGGCACCAATGAAGACCCCAATTCGCTTGTCAACACCGGCGCTGGCGGCAACCGCCGCGTGTGGGCGCGCGAAACCGAAAACAAGCTCTACCGCCTCACCCGCCGCAACTACAGCGTGTCGGGCCGGCTGGAGTGGGCGCCGGACAGTGACAACAAGCTGTTCGTCACCTCGATCTATTCGGCCTTCACCGACAACGAGCTGCGCAACAACTATATCTTCGATCTTGATGACCGCGAATCGGCCTTGCCCAACGCGGCCACGGCCTGCGCAAACACTGTGCTCGCACCCAACACCACCGGTTATGCCGATGCCTGCGTGAACTCGCCGTTCCGGGGCACCGTCTATGGTGTCGACATCAACGCCAACCTGCTGACCCGCGAGTTCCTGCAATCGGTGTTCATCAACACCATCGGCGGTGATCACAAGACCGGCGACTGGACGATCAGCTGGCGCGGCAACTACACCCAGTCCAAGGACGATCGCAGCTTCCCGGCTCAGCTGAACTATGAAAGCCCCGGCTTCGGCGCCACCACCGTCACCGGTCGCCCGACCGTGTTCTATGATCTGACCGATCCGCAGAACCAGGTTGTCGAACTCTATCGCACACTGCGCGCTGCCGATGGCACGCTGTCGCGCGGGGACCGCGTGCGTTCGATCGCCGATTTCTCCACGCCGCTCACCCGCATCCGCGGCCAGAAGGCGGTGGACACCACCGAAGCCTATACCGGCCGCCTCGACCTGGGCTGGGAAACCAGCCTGTTCGGCAGCACCAAGTTCAGCTTTGGTCTGCAGTATGACAACCGCGTCAAGGAAGTTGACGAGCGGCTGCTCGACGTGAACGCCAACACGGCCGTCAATGGCGTCAATGTGTTCACGGCCGCCAACGTGCCGCTCACCCCGCAGGCGGTCAGCATTCCGGGCGACTACAAGGGCCAGCTGCCGCTGGGTTACACCTTCCCCTATTTCGGCAAGCAGCAGATCATCGATGTGGTGAAGCAGGTCGAGCCCTTTGCGGCCTACAACTTCAACAACGCCAACTATTTCAAGGTGCGTGAAGAGGTCATCTCGGGCTATGCGATGGGTGTCACCAAGTTTGATTGGGGCAGCATCGTCTATGGTGCCCGCCTGGAGCAGGTGAACAACGAAGCCACCGGCTTCCGCGCGATCGTTTCGGGTGGCGCGCCCACCTTGCTCAACACCGTCAAGCGCGATTTCTTCCAAGTCTATCCCAGCCTGCATTTCAACTGGAATCCCTCGGATGACATGAAGGTGCGCCTGTCGTTCAACACCGGTGCGGCCCGTGCCGATTATTCGGTGCTCCGCCCCAACTTTACCTTCAACGATCCCAACCAGACGATTTCGGGTGGCAACCCCGATATCCGGCCGGAAAAGACCCGCGGCGTTGACCTCTATTGGGAATATTATCCGAGCCGCGGCGGCTTCTTCATGCTCGGCGCCCATTACAAGGATGTGCGCGACGTGCTGTTCGGCTTCACCCAGCAGTTCGGTTCGGATGCGCTCAACTTTGGCGGCGTTGACCGGTCGATCTACAACTTCTCCACCACGGTGAACGGCGGCAAGGGCAAGGTCTATGGCATCGAAGGCGCTGCTCAGATCCAGCTCGACAATTTCCTGAGCGAAGATCACTGGTGGGGTGGCTTCGGCATCCAGGCCAACGCCTCGGCCAACCGCAGCGAAGCCATCACCCCGGCTGGCGACAAGGTCCGCTTCCCCGGCACCTCTGACTTCGTGATGAACATCGGGCCTTATTATGAGAAGTATGGCTTCTCGGCGCGCGTGTCCTATCAGTATCGCTCCAGCTGGATCGATGGCCTGGGTGATGCGGTGTCGGCCGGCGGCGACTTCTACTGGGCTGCCGATGGCGAGCTCGACATCTCGGCCCGCTATGCCATCACCAAGAATTTCGAAGTCTATGCCGATCTCTCCAACGTGTTGAACGGCCCCGGCCGTCGCTTCGTCGGCAACGATCGTCGCAGCATCGAACGTGAAACCTTCGGCCGCCGCTACACCGCGGGCCTGCGTCTCACCTATTGATCGCTCCGCTGATCGGTTGATCTGCTGGCGGCGCCTGTCATCCACGGGCGCCGCCAATTTCTTGTGAAGGATATCCCCATGCGGGCTGTGACAATTTCGATGGTGGCGGCCCTGCTGGCGGTGCCGGCGTTGGCCCATGATGGCCATGGCGGCCTGATGCCGCGCTATCAGAACAAGCCCACCGCCGGCGCCGTGCCCATCAAGGGCCGGCAATGGCTGCCCGGCGATCACCATATCCATTCCGAGTATAGCGCCGATTACGAAACCGATCCCAACAGCCCGCAAACCGCGCCGATCCCGCTGCTGGGCAAGGATGGCCGCTATGCCATCGTGAAGAACGCCCAGATGGCGCGCCAGTTCGGCCTGCGCTGGATGGTGAGCACCGATCATGGCGGGCCCAACCACAGCAAGCTGAATTACAGCCAGGCCTGGCCGGCGGTGAACCAGGCCCGCGCCGCCGTGCCCGAACTGCTGATCTTCTACGGCATGGAGTTTGATACGCCGGCCGGCGATCATTCCAGCCTGATCATTCCCTTCACCGGCGATGAGCGCGAGCAGTTGCGCGCCATCGAATCCGGCTTTTCCAAGCGCGAGCCCTGGCCGGCCAACAAGGATTGGGACACGGAAGGCCGCATGATCGACGCGCTGAAACTGATGCGCGATCAGAAGGCCCCGCCGGTGCTGATCGCCAATCACCCCAGCCGGTCCGCCACCGCACCTTTCACCTGGGGCCTGTATACCCCGGCCGAATTCCGCAACTGGAACGACACCGCGCCGCGCATCGCCATCGGCATGGAAGGCGCGCCGGGCCACCAGGCCGGCGCCATCAAGCCCGATGGCAGCCCCGATCCCACCGGCAACCGCGGCGGCTATGGCCGCGCCCCCACGCTGGGCGGCTTTGATCAGATGACGGCGATATTGGGCGGCTTCTGGGATTCGATGCTCGCCGAAGGCCGGCGCTGGTTCATCACTGCCACGTCCGACAGCCACGCCAACTGGCGCGATGGCGGCAATGATTTCTGGCCGGGCGAGTATTCGAAAACCTATGTGCAGGCCCGTCCCGACCATGGCGACATCATCGATGGCCTGCGCTCGGGCCGCATCTTTGTCACCACCGGCGATCTGGTTTCCGAAGTCGATGTGATCGCCAGCAGCGGCAGCGCAAAAGCCGGCATCGGCGGCACGCTCAATGCCCGCAAGGGCCAGCCGCTCGACATCATAATCCGCCTGCGCGATCCGGCGGCGGCCAATGCCGGCGGCCGCACGCCCGAGGTGGCGCGCGTTGATCTGATCCTGGGCAGCATCACCGGCCCGGTGGTCGATCGCACCACGGCGCTGGCCCCGCAAACCGCCGTCAGCCGCCGCTTCACCGCCGCCGATTGGCGCCGCGATGGCGAAATCATCACCATGACGCACCGCATCCCGGCGGTGACCGGCCCCATCTATCTGCGCGTGCGCGGCACCAGCACGGCGGAACTGGAACCCACCGGCGACCCCAAGGGCGAAGACCCGTGGAGCGACCTGTGGTTTTATGCCAATCCGCTGTTTGTCACGGTGAAATGAAGGCCAAATCCATGCGCGCTGTCCTGCCCATCCTGCTGTTGCTTGCCGCGTGCTCCCCGCCGGCCGTTGCGCCCTCCGTGCAAACCGCCAGCGTCACTGCCGATGGCGAAACCGCGGCCGTGCGCAACAGCGATGATGCCGCCGATGATCCGGCGATCTGGCGCAACGCCGCCAACCCGGCCGCCAGCCTGATCGTGGGGACAGACAAGCAGGCCGGGCTTTATGTCTATGATCTTGCTGGCCGGGTGCGCGATTTCAACAATGCCGGCCGGGTGAACAATGTCGATCTGGCCGAAACCCCGGCGGGTGTGATCGTGGCGGCGAGTGATCGCAGCGACGAGGCCAATGCCCATATCGCCCTGTTCCGGCTGGACACGGCAGCCGCCCGGCTGGTGCCGCTGGGCCGCGTGCCGGCCGGCGCTGGCGAAGCCTATGGCATGTGTCTGTGGCAATCCAACGCCGTTCTCACCGCCTTCATCGTCATCAAGGATGGCACCATCCGCCAGATCGAGCTTGATCCCGCCAAGGCCACTGGCCGCATCGTGCGAAGCATGAAACTCGCCACCCAATCCGAAGGCTGCGTCGTCGATCCGCGCACCGCCCGGCTCTATGTGGCCGAAGAAGATGTCGGCATCTGGCGCTGGGACGCGCGGGCCAGCGGATCACCCAAGCCGGTCAAGCTGGCCGGGGTGGACAAGGCGCGGCTGTTCGATGATGTCGAAGGCCTCGCTATCGCTGCGCAAGGCAACGGCAACGGCGGCTGGCTGGTGGCTTCCAGCCAGGGCGACAATGCCTATGCCCTGTTCAACCTGGCCGATGAGCGGTTTGCCGGCCGGTTCCGCACTGTCGATGGTGCGGTGGGCGGCACCCAGGAAACCGATGGCATCGCGGTGATGCTCGGCGATTTCGGCCCGCGCTTCCCCGCCGGCCTGATGGTGGCGCAGGATGGCGAGAATGCGCCAACCCAGAATTTCAAGCTTGTAAGCTGGGCCAAGGTGCAGGCGGCGTTGGGCCTGCGATAAAACCCACCCCCAGCCGCTGGCGCTTCGCGCCGTCTGCGACTCCCCGCATGCGGGAGGGGAGTCGTTCGGTTTGTCATCACACTCTGCCTGCATGGCCCATCTGCTCCCCTCCCGCTTGCGGGAGGGGCTGGGGGTGGGCAGTTGACCGGGCTTTCCCCCTGCTCCACGCTTCCGCAAACGCAATCGGGAGACAGGCGCATGGCGCTGGACGGCTATCAACGCTTCACCTTCACGCGCAGCCAGTTCGGCCATGAACGGGTGCTCACCGCCACCATCACCGGCAACAATCCGGTGAACGGTGTGGATGAACAGATGCACCATGAACTGGCGCGGGTGTTCACCGAACTGCAGCAGGATCAGGGCAGCGACATCATCGTGCTCACCGGCGCCGGCCGCGCCTTTTGCGCTGGCGGCGATTTTGACTGGTTCGAGGAACAGATCGCCAACCCCGCCCGCTTCCGCGACATCGGCTGGGATGCCAAGCGCATCGTCACCAGCCTGCTCGATATCGAAAAGCCGGTGATCTGCCGCATGAACGGCGCCGCCGCCGGCCTGGGCGCCACCATCGCCTTGCTGTGTGACATGATCGTCGCCGATGAGAATGCCGTGATCGGCGATCCCCATGTCAAGGTCGGGCTGGTCGCCGGCGATGGCGGCGCGGTGATCTGGCCGCAGCTGATCGGCTATGCCCGCGCCAAGGAGTTTCTGATGACCGGCGATCTGATCAAGGCGCCGCGCGCCGAAGCGATGGGCCTGATCAACTATGCCGTGCCGACCGATCAACTGGATGCCAAGGTGGCGGAACTGGTCAGCAAATTGATGGGCAATCCGCGCTTTGCCGTGCGCTGGTCCAAGGTGGTCGCCAACCAGCCGCTGCGGGTGCTGGCGCAGCAGTTGATGGATGCCTCCATCCCCTATGAAACCCTGTCCAACCTGGCGGCGGACCGGGCCGAGGCGGTGCGCGCTTTCCGCGAACGCCGCGCGCCGAACTTGACGGGTGAATGATGGCCCCGCCGCTCCCTCCTGTCACCTTCACCGATGAGCCTGAGCATATCGGCCAGCTGCGCGACACGCTGCGCCGCTTCGTCGCGAGCCACGCCCCGCGCGAAGCCCGCATCCAGTGGGACCGGGATCATCGCTGGCCGCGCGACGTTTATGCCGAGCTGAACAAATTGGGCCTCACCGCGCTCACCGTGCCGGAAGAATATGGCGGGGCAGGGCAGGACCTGGTGGCCGCCATCGCGGTGATCGAGGAACTGGCGCAGGCCGGGCCGTGCCTGGCCGGGCCGTTCATCCACACCGCCTTTTATGGTGGCATGAACTTGTCTGAAAACGGCAGCGCCGAGCAGAAGGCGCGATTCCTGCCGGCGCTGGCGCGCGGGGAATTGTTCTTCGCTTATGGCCTGTCCGAACCCGATGTTGGTGGCGATCTGGCCAGCGTCACCACCCGCGCCCGGCTGGAGGGCGACGAGGTGGTGATCGATGGCGCCAAACGCTGGTGCACCGGGGCAGACTGGAGCGATTTTATCTACACGCTGGTGCGCTCCGGCCCGTCCGAAGACCGGTATCGCAACCTGTCGTTCGTGCTGATCCCCACCAACGCGCCCGGCGTGCGGATGCAGGATATCCACCACGCCAACCTGCGCTACACCGCCAGCCAGGATGTCTATTTCGATGGCGTGCGCGTGCCGGCGGCCAATATCGTTGGCGGGCCGGAGATGTGGAACAAGGGCTGGAAGCTTTTGGCGGGCCGCGCGCTCGATGTGGAGAAGCTGGAAATCACCGCTGTCGCCTTCGGCATCGCGCGCGCCGCGCTGGACGAGGCCTGGGATTATGCGCAAGCCCGCGTGCAGTTCGGCAAGGCGATCAGCCAGCACCAGGCCATCCGCCACAAATTGGTGGTGGCCCGCACCAAGCTGCAGGCAGCGCGACACATGCTCTATCACGCGGCGTGGCTGGCGAATGAAGGCCGGCCGTGCAGCGCGGAGACCAGCATGGCGAAATTGTTCGTCGCCGATGTCGGGGTCGAAATCGCGCTGGCCTGCCAGCAGGTGATTGGCTCCTATGCCTTGTCCGACGCGTTCGACATGGAGCGGCATGTGCGCGATCTGCTCGGCATGCCGATCGTGGGTGGGTCAAGCGACATGCAGAAGAACAATCTGGCGAGCCTGTGGAAGCTCTAACTCCCCTCCCGCTTGCGGGAGGGGTCGGGGGTGGGTCTCGCCACAAGCTCAATCTTGAACGATGGATGCGCGCATGACGGCCAACCCCACCCCCAGCCCCTCCCGCATGCGGGAGGGGAGCAATTTGCCCCAACCCCTCCTCACCACCATCGCCGCCCGCGCTGCCGACACCGAACGCCAGCGCCGCCTGCCGGCCGACCTCGCCGCCGAACTGGCTGAGGCCGGCGCCTTCCGCCTGTTGGTGCCCAAATCACTGGGCGGCGCCGAAACCGATGTCGCGACCCTGTTCGCCAGCCTGGAAGCGCTGGGCCGCGCCGATGCCGCCACTGGCTGGTGCGTGATGATCGGCGGCACCACGGCGCTGATCTCGGCCTGGCTGCCGATGGACCATGCCCGCGAAATCTGGGCTGATCCGAACGTCATCACCGGCGGCGTATTCGCGCCGATGGGCCGGGCGGCGGTGGACGGCGATGATTATCGCGTCTCCGGCCGCTGGTCGTGGGGATCGGGCAGTGCCAATTGCAGCTGGCTGCTGGGCGGGGCGGTGATCATGGACGGCGCGGAGATGCGCCGTCTGCCATCGGGCGCGCCTGATCACCGCATGATGGTGATGCGCCGCAGTGAAGTGGAATTGATCGACACCTGGGATGCGCTGGGCATGCGCGGCACCGGTTCGGGCGATCTGGCGGCGAAGGATGTGCGGGTGCCGCAGGGGCGCAGCGTGTCGTTCATCACCGACAGCCCACGCGAAACCGGGCCCTTGTATCGCTTTGCGCCGTTCGGCCTCTTGGCGCTCGGCATCGCGGCGGTGGCCAGCGGCAATGCGCTGGGCGCGCTGGATGATCTGAAGGCGCTGGCCACGGCGAAAAAGGCGCAAGGCTCCAGCCGCAGCCTGGCCGAACGCGGTGTGGTGCAGGCCGATTTCGCCGTGGCCCAGGCCGATCTGGATGCCGCCCGCGCGCTGGTGCAGGCCGAAATTGCCAGCGCGTGGGAGCGAGTCGTGGGCGGCGACAGCCTTGATCTCAATGCCCGCGCCCGGCTGCGGCTGGCGGCAACACGGCTGACGCAGGTGGCAGCAAAGGTGGCGGCCAAGATGCACGAACTGGCTGGCGGCACGTCTGTCTATGCCAGCCATCCCTTGAACCGCCGCTTCCGCGATGCCCATGTGGCGACCCAGCACGTGATGGTCGCCCCGCCCACGCTGGAACTGGCCGGGCGCGTGCTGCTCGGGCTGCCGGCGGATGCGTCGATGCTGTAAGGCAAAAGGTCCAAAAGGGGCCTCGTCATGCTGAACTTGTTTCAGCATCCATGGGATCAGCGCCCCGCAAAGCGCGCCCGTCGGGGCAAACTCCCATGGATGCTGAAACAAGTTGAGCATGACGCAGGCGCTATCTTATCGCCCGAATCGGATCTGCACCGTCACCGCCCCAGCCGGGACATCGGTGATGCTGGAGGCAAAGGCCAGCCGCTGGTCCGGCCCGATCATCGCGGCCGGCGGCGGGATGGTCCAATCGCGCGATGGCTGGCCGTTCACCAGCAGCCGGGCGTTCAGCGGCGGCACCACCACGCTGGCCTTGCCGGGGTTGGTGATGGTGCCGGTCACCTCCAGCAGGCTGCCGCCGCAGGGCAGGCGGTTGACGCTGCCCAGCATCACCACATCCAGCCGGGGCGGCGGCGGCATCACCTGGGCAAAGGCATCGGCCACGCCGGGAATGGTTTCCGGATCGATGCGGCCGATCCACAGGCCCGCCGCCGCCGCGGCAAAGGCCCCGCCCAGCGCGAGCGCCAGCAGCCATTTGAATATGGGTGCCCGTTCGGGCTCCGGCTCGGCCGGGGGTTCGGGCTCCGGCTCGGGTTCGGGCGCCTGATCGGGCCGCTGCGCGGCGCGCAGTTCCTCCTGCACGGCGGCCACCGCCTCATCCTCGTCAATCTCTTCGGCCGGCACCCAGCGGTGCTGGCAACTGGCGCATTTCAGCTTGGGCCGGCGCAGCACGGTGGCAACATCCAGCCGATAGGCGGCGCTGCAATTGGGGCAGGTGACGATCACCGGTCCACCATATCAGGCCGGCGCGTCGGCGAAAGGGGGCGCTTGCATGGGGCACAAGGCCAAGGCAAAGGCAGGGCCATGCATGATCTGAAAGCTCTTCGCGCCGATCCAGCCGCCTTTGCTGCCGCACTTGCGCGCCGTGGTGTGACGGATTCAGTGACCCTACTAATTGCGGTGGATGCTGCACGCCGCGACGCTGAGACAATTGCGCAAGAATTGCTTGCCCGCCGCAATGCCGCATCGAAAGACATCGGAGCTGCGATGGCCGCTGGGGAAAGCGCACGGGCAGATGAATTGAAGGCCTTGGTCGCTAATCTGAAAGCGGACATCGGGATCTACGAATCCATGTCAAAGGATCGCGATGCAGAACTCCAGTCCAAGCTTTCGGAGTTGCCCAACCTGCCCGCCGACGATGTGCCCGATGGCGTGGACGAGCATGGCAATGTGGAAGAAGCCCGCTGGGGCACCCCGCGCGCCTTTGATTTTCAGCCGTTGGAACACGACATCATTGCGGCCAAACTGGGTTACGATCCAGAAGCTGCCGCCCGTGTGGCCGGCGCGCGTTTCGCGGTGCTGAAGGGGCCCCTGGCGCGGCTGCAACGCGCGCTCGGCCAATATATGATCGACACCCAAACGGCGGTGAACGGCTTTGCCGAAACCTATGCGCCGCTGCTGGTGAACAGGAATGCCGCCTTCGGCACCGGGCAACTGCCCAAGTTCGAAGAGGATGTCTTCAAGACGACCGACGGCCGCTACCTCATCCCCACCGCCGAAATGAGCCTGACCAACCTGGTCGCCGGCGACATCATCGATGCCGCAGCCCTGCCGATCCGCATGACCGCGCTCACCCCCTGTTTCCGCAGCGAGGCCGGCAGCGCCGGGCGCGACACCCGCGGCCTGATCCGCCAGCACCAGTTCGAAAAATGCGAGCTGGTGACGATCTGCACGCCGGACCAGGCCGAGGCCGAACATGCCCATATGCTGGCCAGTGCGGAAGCCATATTGCAGGCGCTGAACCTGCCCTATCGCCGGATGCTGCTCTGCGCCGGCGACATGGGCTTTTCGGCGCGCAAGACCTATGACCTCGAGGTCTGGCTGCCGGGGCAGGGCGCCTATCGCGAGATCAGCTCCATTTCCGATTGCGGCGATTTCCAGGGCCGGCGCATGAACGCCCGCTGGAAGGTGGCGGGCGAGAAGGGCAGCCGCGGCGCGGTGAACACGCTCAACGGTTCGGGCCTCGCCGTGGGCCGCACGCTGGTGGCGGTGATCGAAAATTATCAACAGGCCGATGGCAGTGTGGTCATCCCCGATGTGCTGAAACCCTATATGGCCGGCATTGACCGGCTGGAGCCCCGCTGATGCGCAT
>JAIXQY010000030.1 GCA_027485485.1 Sphingomonadales bacterium
GCGCCGGTCAGGCGCTCGGTCGGCTTCATGCTGAAAACCTCGGGCTATGAGGTGGAACAGTTTGAATCGGGTGAGGCGTTTCTGAAGGCGGCGCCGCATCTGGCGCCGGGCTGTGTGCTGCTGGATGTGCGCATGGGCGGGATGGACGGCCTGACGGTGCAGATGGCGCTGAAGGAGCGCGGCATCATGCTGCCGGTGATCATCATCACCGGCCATGGCGATGTGGGGCTGGCGGTGCGGGCGATGAAGGCCGGCGCGGTGGATTTTCTGGAAAAGCCCTTTGAAAAGAGCGCGGTGATGGCCGCGATCGATCAGGCGCTGGCGCGCAACCAGGGCCGGGCCGAACTGGACCGGTTGGCCGATCAGGCGCGGGCGCAGCTGAACGGGCTGACGCCGCGCGAACGCGATGTGCTGAACGGCTTGGTGGAGGGCCAGTCCAACAAGGTGATCGCCTATGATCTGGGCATTTCCCCGCGCACGGTCGAGATCCACCGTGCCAACCTGATGTCGAAACTGGGGGTCAACAGCCTGTCGGATGCGCTGAAGATCGCGTTCACGGCGCGGATGGCCGATCTGGCGGGATCACGTTCAGCCGAGCCGGCCTGATTTCTTGCGGGCCGTGCAGCCCACGTGACAGGCGGTGTCGCAATCCCGGTTGCCGGGATTGGCTGGCAAGCTGTTGCCATTGCAGGACAAAATCAGCTGCGTCTGGGCGCGTGCCGGCAGACTGACAGCGGCCAGGGCCAGGGCGAGCAGGGCCGGGAGATAGGCGAGGGGCTCATGGCGCATCGCTGGGCTCCTCATCATCGATGAAGATGCGCAGGGCGGCGCCATCCAGATCGTCGAACTGGCCGCGCCCCACCGCCCAGAAAAAGGCGAACAGGCCGAGCAGGCCGAGAGCCAAGGCAATGGGAATCAACAACAAGATGCCGTTCATCGTGCGGCTCCCTTCAGGCGCAGCGCATTGGCGACGACGATGATCGATGATCCCGACATTGCCAGCGCGGCGATCAGCGGGGTGACCAGGCCCATGATCGCCAGCGGCACGGCGATGGCGTTATAGGCGATGGCCAGCGCGAAATTCTGGCGCACAATGGCTTGCGTGGCCTTTGCGACGGCCAGGCTGGTGGCCACATTGGCCAGGCTGGTGCCCAGAAACACCACATCGGCGGCATTCTGGCTGGCATCGGCGGCCGAACCGGGGGCCATCGACACATGGCCCGCCGCCAGCGCCGGGCCGTCGTTCAGGCCATCGCCCACCATCAACACGCGGCGGCCGTGCGCCGCCAGCGCCTGGATGCGCGCCAGCTTGGCCGCCGGGTCCAGCCCGCCTTCTGCCGGGATGCCGAGCATGGCGCCAACCGCCGCCACCGGGGCGGCCCGATCGCCGGACAGGATGCTGGCGGGCAGGCCCATGCCGGCCAGCCGGGCCAGGGTGGCGGCTGCATCCGGGCGCAGCGGATCGGCAAAGCGGATCAATTGTTCGGGGCCGCTGCCGATGCCAAGCGCGGTGGCCATATCGGCGGTGGTGGCCGTGGCTGGGCGGCCCAGCCGCACGGCCAGGCCCTGCCATTCGCCGGAAAGGCCCTCGCCGGGGGTTTCGCTGATCTGGGTGACATGGGCTGGCACCACGCCGGCGCTGGTCAGCCCCAGGCGCAGGGCTTCGGCCAGCGGGTGGCGGCTGCACTGGGCCAGTGCCAGCGCGATGCTGGCAGCGGCGGGCGACAGGCCGTCCAGATTGAGCGGTTCCGGCTTGCCCAGCGTGAGCGTGCCGGTCTTGTCGAACACGGCGCAATCGGCTTCGGCCAGGCGTTCCAGCGCGCTGCCATCCTTCACCAGCACGCCCACCCGCATCAGGGCGCCGGTCGCGACGATCTGCGCCGCCGGCACGGCAAGGCCCAAGGCACATGGGCAGGTGATGATCAGCACGGCGACCGCGATGAGCAGGCTTTCATGCCAGCCCGCCCCCGCCGCCATCCAGCCGATGAAGCTGAGCAGGGCCAGCGCATGCACGGCCGGCGCATAAAGCCGCGCGGCGCGATCGGCGATGCGGACATAGCGCGAGCGGCCCTGGGCGGCATCCTGCATCAGCCGGGCGATATCGGCGATGCTGGTATCGGCGCCGGCCGCCGTCACCGCCACAGTCACGGCATCGCCACTGTTCAGCGTGCCGGCCAGCACCCGCCCGCCGGGGCCGACGGTCACCGGCATGGCCTCCCCGGTGATCAGCGATTGATCGAAATGGCTGCGGCCATCGAGGATCAGGCCATCGGCGGCCAGCCGCTCCCCGCTGGCGACCAGCATCGTCATGCCGGGGCGCAGATCGGCAGCCTTCAGCCATTGGCTCGTGCCATCTTCGGCCACGACCAGCGCGCCCGATGCCATATGCTTGAGCAGCGCCGACACGCCGTCGCGGGCGCGGGTGCGCATCACCGCATCCAGCCAGCGCCCGGCGAGAAGGAAGAACAACAGCATCACCGCGCTGTCGAAATAGGCATGGTCGCCGTGGGTGATGGTTTCAAACAGCGACAAGGCAGTGGCCAGCGTCACGCCGATGGAAATCGGCACATCCATGTTGGTGTGCCCGGCCTTCAGAGCGCGCCAGGCCGAACGGAAAAACGGCTGCCCGGCATAGGCGACGGTGGGCAGGGCAATCAGCGCGGACAGCCAGTGGAACAGATCGCGGGTGAGGCCGCCGGCGCCGGACCAGACCGAGACGGACAGCAGCATGATGTTCATCGCGGCAAAGCCCGCCACGGCCAGCGCCTTGACCAGCCCGCGCGCTTCCCGAACCTCACCGCCCAGTGCATCGCCGATGGCAGTGGCCTCAAAGCCCAGATTGGCAATGGCCTTGATCAGCGCCGGCGCAGCCAGCGCGGGATCGTGCGACAGCAGCACCTGTTTCAGGGTGAAATTCACCCGCGCCGCCGCCACGCCGGGCACCGCGGCCAGCCCGGTTTCCAGCTTGCCGATGCAGCCAGCGCAGCGCATGCCCGGCACGGCAAAGCGGCTGCTGGCCAGCGCATCGCCAATGTGGTCTTTGCTGGCAAAGTCTGGGGGCAGGGGCCGGGTCATGCCAGCACCTCGGCCAGGCGCTTCACATCGCCGCCGCGCGTGATCGTCAGCCGCACCTGCCAGCGCCCGGCCGGCAGCGGCGTGGTGGCAACAAACCGCCCGGCGGCATCAGCCTTGAACTGCAACGCCTGGTCCGGCGCGCGGCCAAGCGGGTGGTGGGCGCTGCCGCTGACGGCAAAGCCGGGTCCGGGCACCGCCACAACCACATGCCGGGCCGCATCCAGCGCCACCGGCGTGGCCCAGCCCAGCCGGTCCTGCGCGCGGGCCTGGGCCAGCCAGCCATTATAGCGCTGGCTGGCAACATAGCTGTTGTCCACCACCGTGCCGCCAAAGGTGCCGCTGGCCAGCCGCGCCATGGCGATGTTCACCGTGATCACCACGCCAAAGAAGCCGATCATCATCGCCAGCACCGTGCGCCCGGTAAGCGGGGCAAGGCGGCGGGTTGGGGAGGGGGCGCTTTGCATCTGGGTTCATCCCTGCTTGCGGACAAATTTCACGGCGCGCACCGCGTCCCGGCCATCGTTGGTGCCGGGGGTGGCATCCAATGGCCGGGCGATCAGCGTGAAGGGCGTTTCACCCGCCGCACCCGCCGGGGCCGCGATATAGAGATGCAGCATGGTGGTGGCATCGGGCGCCAGATCGAGGCGGACGCTGCGGGCGGCGCTGCGCCGGTCCATGGCGTCGGTCCACAATTTGCCGTCTGGCAGGCCGGCCATGCTGAGCTCCACCGTGCGCGGCCGGCTTTCCATGTTGCGGAATTTCAACGTCCAGCCGTTGCGCACCTGCCCGTCTGACATGGTGACAACCATCGGATTGCGATCCTGGGCGCTGTCGATGGTGAGCCGAGCGCGTTCGCCCAGGGTGAACAGCATGGCAAGGCCGATGCTGGCCCAGATGGCGAAATAGACCAACGTGCGCGGGCGCAGCAGCGTCTTCAGGATCGGCCGCACGGCACCACCGGCGCGTTCATGCTTTTCATCGTCGAGGTTGAGATAGTCGATCAGGCCGCGCGGGCGGTTCAACTTGGCCATCACATCGTCACAGGCATCGATGCACAGCGCGCAGTTGATGCAGCCCAACTGCGGGCCCTTGCGGATATCCACCCCGGTGGGGCACACCGACACACAGGCGTTGCAATCGATGCAGTCACCCAGTTTTTCGCCCGAGGCAGCGGCCTTTTTCACCCCTTGCGTGCGCGGCTCGCCGCGCCAGTCGCGATAGGTGACGATCAGGGATTTTTCATCCAGCATTGCCGTCTGGATGCGCGGCCATGGGCACATGTAGATGCACACCTGTTCGCGCATGAAGCCGCCCAGCGTGAAGGTGGTGAAGCTGAGCACTGCCACCGTGGCATAGGCGACGAACGGCGCGTTGCCGGCGATGAACTGGCCGGCCAATGTGGGGGCATCGGCGAAATAGAAGATCCAGGCGCCGCCGGTGGCCACGGCAATGGTCAGCCAGATGCTCCATTTGGAAAGGCGGCGGCCCAGCTTGGCGGCGCTCCATGGCGCGGCGTTCAACTTCAATTGGGCGTTGCGGTCACCATCGATCCAGCGTTCGACATGCTGAAACAGATCGGTCCACACCGTCTGCGGGCAGGCAAAGCCGCACCAGGCCCGGCCGACCGCCGATGTGACGAGGAACAGGCCGATGCCAGCCATGATCAGCAGGCCGGCGATATAGTAGAATTCCTGCGGCCAGATTTCGATGGCGAACATGTAGAAGCGGCGATTGGCCAGATCGACCAGCACCGCCTGATCGGGGGCAAAGGGCCCGCGATCCCAGCGCAGCCAGGGTGTGACATAATAGACCGCCAGGCACAGGATCATCACCGCCCATTTCAATTGGCGGAATGGGCCCTTCACCACGCGCGGGAAAATCGGCTCCCGCTTGCGATACAGGCCGCTGGTGGGATTGATCAGATCAAGCGCCGACATCGGCCCCAACTTCTGTCGCGGCTTCTGCCGCAGCGGTTACCGGTTCCGCCACCGGGTTGGCTTCGCCACCGCCGAGCGAGTGGACATAGGCGGCCAGCATCCTGATGGTCACGCGCGGCAGCCGGCCTTCCCAGTGCGGCATCACCCCATAACGCGCCTTGCTGATCGTCTGGGTGAGGGCGGCGCGGTCGCAGCCATAGAGCCAGATGCCATCGGTGAGATTGGGCGCACCCTGTTCGCGCATCCCCTTGCCGGCATCGCCGTGGCAGCTGACGCAATTCTCCGTGAACAATGCGGCCCCGGCGGCGGATGGCTTCCCTTGACCGGAAATGGCCTGAACATGGGAGACGAGTTGGGCAATCTGGGCCTTCGACAATATGTCGGCAAAGGCCGGCATCTGGCTGAAGCGGGCTTCGCCCGAACCGGGGCTGCGGATGCCGTGTTGCAGCGTATACTCGATGGCAGCGATGTCGCCGCCCCACAGCCAGTCATCATCGTTGAGATTGGGATAGCCTTTGGAACCGGCGGCGCCAGCGCCATGGCACTGCACGCAATTGACCTTGAAGGCGGCGCGGCCGCCTTCAATGGCGCTGCGCATCAATTGCGGGTTGGCGGCGAGGGCCTCGATGGGTGTGCTGGCAATGGCGTCCAGGCGCGGCGCGCGCGCGCTGGTTTCGGCCTTCAGCGTCTGATCCAGCTGGCCGCGACTGCTCCAGCCGGTGAGGCCATCGGTATCGGGCAGGGCGGGATAGGCCACGACATAGCCGGCGGCAAACACCAAGGTGGCGGCAAAGATATAGACCCACCAGCGCGGAAGCGGGGTGTCCAGTTCCTCGATGCCATCCCATTCATGGCCAACCAGACCGGTGCCGGTGGCTTCATCGATACGCTTGTTGTGATCGGTCATGGGGGTCACTCCCGAAGATCATCAGGCCGGAAGATCAGCCGTGCGGCGTCTTCGTGGTGGCGGCGGGCGCCGGGCCGGAAGGTCCAGCCAACAAAGCCCAGGAACAGCAAGACCATCGCCAGCAGCGCCCAGCTGTCGGCGAAATGGCGCAGCATCTCATAGCGGCTCATTTGGGCTGCTCCTGCGCTTCGGCCGCCTTGAAATCGACCAGCGTGCCCAGCATCTGCAGATAGGCGACCAGCGCATCCAGCTCGGACACCACGGCCGGGTTGCCATCATAATCGCGCACCTGCGATTTGGGATAACGCGCCGTCAGATCGGCATCATCGCCATCCTGCGTGGCTTGCAGGGCAAGATCGGCATTGGCCTGTTCGATATCCTTGTCCGAATAAGGCACGCCCACGGCGCGCAGGGCCCTCAGATGAGCGCGCATGTCGCCGGCGTTCAGCGGCTTTTCGGCCAGGAAGGCATAGGCCGGCATGATCGATTCCGGCACCACATCGCGCGGGTTCTTCAGATGATCGCGGTGCCAATCATCGGAATAACGGCCGCCGACGCGGGCCAGATCGGGGCCGGTGCGTTTCGATCCCCATTGGAAGGGGTGATCATACATGCTCTCGGCCGCCAGGCTGTAGTGGCCATAACGCTCCACCTCGTCCTTGAATGGGCGCACCATCTGGCTGTGGCAAAGATAACAGCCTTCGCGCATGTAGATGTTGCGGCCGGCCAGTTCGAGCGGGGTATAAGGGCGCACGCCCTCCACCTTCTCGATCGTGCTGTCCACCCAGAACAGCGGCGCGATCTCGACGATGCCGCCGATGGCGACGGCCACCAGGGAACACAGGCCCAGCAGCGTGATGTTGCGTTCCAGCGTGCGGTGGGAAAAGCCCGCTTTGGGCTGGGTTTCAGGGTTTGAAGCCATGGCGGTTCTCCCTCATTCGGCCGGCTGCAGTGCACCGGTGGATGCAGGCAGCGGCCGGTCGGCGGCGGGGTTGTAGGGGGTTTCGGTCATCGGGGCCTCCTTGCGGATGCGGCCGGCGATGGTCATCGCGATGTTCCAGGCGAACACCAGGGCACCCGCAAGATAGAGGCTGCCGCCAAAGGCCCGGAGCAGGAACATCGGGTGGATGGCCGCGATGGTTTCGGCAAAGCTGTTCACCAGATAGCCATCGGCGCCATATTCGCGCCACATCAGGCCCTGGGTGAGACCAGCCACCCACATCGAAGCGGTGTAGAAGACGATGCCGGCGGTCACGAGCCAGAAGTGGGCGTTGATCAGGCGCAGGCTGTACAGTCGCTCCCGCTTCCACAGGCGCGGGGCCATATAATACATGCAGGCAAAGGTGATCATGCCGTTCCAGCCCAGCGCGCCGGAATGGACGTGGCCGATGGTCCAATCGGTGTAGTGCGAGAGGCTGTTGACCGACTTGATCGACATCATCGGGCCTTCAAAGGTGCTCATGCCATAGAAGGCCAGCGCCAGCACCATCATGCGGATGATCGGATCGGTGCGGATCTTGTCCCACGCGCCGTTCAGGGTCATCAGGCCGTTGATCATGCCGCCCCACGACGGCATCCACAGCATGATCGAGAACACCATGCCCAGGCTCTGCGCCCAATCGGGCAGCGCGGTGTAGTGCAGATGGTGCGGGCCGGCCCAGATATAGAGGAAGATCAGCGACCAGAAGTGGATGATCGACAGGCGATAGCTGTAGACCGGCCGCTCCGCCTGCTTGGGCACGAAGTAATACATCATCGCCAGAAAGCCGGCGGTGAGGAAGAAGCCCACGGCGTTGTGGCCATACCACCATTGGGTGAGGGCATCCTGCACCCCGGCAAAGGCGGAATAGCTCTTGGAGCCGAACAGGCTGACCGGCATCGACAGATTGTTGACCAGGTGCAGCATGGCCACGGTGATGATGAAGGCCAGATAGAACCAGTTGGCGACATAGATATGCGGTTCGCGCCGCTTGATCACCGTGCCGCCGAACACGATCAGATAGGACACCCAGACGATGGTGAGCCAGATATCGACATACCATTCCGGCTCGGCATATTCCTTGGCTTCGGTGACGCCCAGCACATAGCCGGTGGCGGCCAGCACGATGAACAGCTGGTATCCCCAGAACACGAAGCGGGCGAGGCTGGGGAAGGCCAGCCGGGCGCGGCAGGTGCGCTGCACCACATAGAAGCTGGTGCACAACAGGGCATTGCCACCAAAGGCGAAGATCACCGCCGATGTGTGCAGCGGCCGCAGCCGGCCGAATGTGGTGTATTCCGTGCCCAGATTGAGCACCGGCCAGGCCAGTTGCAGCGCGATGAACAGGCCGGCCAACAGGCCAACCACGCCCCAGAAGGTGGTGGCAATCACGCCCCAGCGCACCGGGGCGTCATCATAAACACTTTCATCCCGGCCCAGTGTGGCGGTGACATTGGCGGTGGCCATCACGGCCATGGCGGCGATCAGGGCGGCCAGCGCCATGATCGCCATGTGAACGGCAAAGGCGGCGTCCTTCGCCTGGGTCATGGCAAACAGCGCCACGACCATGGCGAGAAACAGACCGCCGGATTTTGCCAGCGTTGCAGGCATAAGTGCCCCCTTTGTGCAAGTTCGGTGCGCCTGTTTCGCGCCTGATGCTGCGCTGCGGGAATACGGGCTTGCCCTATTAGGTATTGCTCCTGAGGAGGCAGTTGCCCGGCGTTGCGCTACACAGGATCATGGCCGTGCCTTGGGTGGTGGGCCGGGGACGCAGCATGCACCAACTGGCCATCGTTTATGATCACCCGCACTGGTTTCAGCCGATGTTTGCGGCACTGGAACGGGCGGGCATCGATTATGTGGCGGTGCACACCGATGGCCATGGCTTTGATCCCATCGGCGGGCAGCCGCCGGCGCCGGTGATCTTCAACCGCGTCGCCATGGGCGGCCACCGCGTGGGCCGCGGGCACCCGGTGTTCTATGCCATGGCGCTGCTCGATCATTGGGCCGGCCAGGGCGCGTTGGTGCTGAACGGCACCAATGCGATGGGGATTGATGCCAGCAAGGCGCGGCAACTGGCGCTGATCAACCGGCTGGGGCTGGGCGCACCGGCCACGCGGGTGGTGCATGATGTGCCGGCCCTGATGGGGGCGGCGCGCACCATCGGCTTTCCGATGGTGGTGAAGGCCGATATCGGCGGATCGGGTTCCGGCATCCTGCGCTTTGATTGCGTGGAGGATCTGGCCGATGCGGCCAATGCCGGGCGGCTGCCGCAATCAGCCAACGGCGTGTGGCTGGTGCAGGCGCTGGTGCGGCCGCGCGGGCATGTCACCACCCGGATCGAGGTGCTGGGCGGGCGTTATCTCTATGCCCTTGATGTTGCAGTGGAAGAAGACGCGCTGGCGCTCGATTCGCCTGATGCCCGGGTGCAACGCCTGGCCACCCGCCGCCGCATCCGTGCCGAACCGCCGCCGGCCCTGATTTCGGCGGCCGAAATGCTGGCGCGCGAATCCGGGATGGAGGCGTGCGGCATCGAATATATGATCGATGATCGCTGCGGCACCGCCCGCTTCCACGATATCAACGGCCTGTCGATCTTTGTGGACAGCCCGATGGATGTGCTGGGCTGGGACCCGCACGACCGGCTGGTGGACCGGCTGTGGCACCATATCCGCCGCATGGGCGGATAAGGCGCCCCGCCAGCCGCGTCAGCAGGCCAGGGCCGGGCGGCGCCTGCGGGCCACGGCACCAACCAGGCCGAAACCGGCGATCAGCATGGCCCAGCTCGCCGGCTCCGGCACGCTGAGGCCGGTCATGGTGCCGCCAGCGGTATAGCCAACCGTGAAGCTGCCCGGATCGTTGACCATGAAGCTGTTGCGCGGCCCGGTACCAACCAGCCTGATGCCGGTGAACAAGACGGCACCATTGGCGTTGGTGCCGCTGAAAAACACTTCGTTGCCCACTGAATCCTGAACAAAGATCGGCGTTGGCTGGGAATAATATGACGCAAAGTCTGCCAGGGTCCAGCTTTGCGATCCAGCAGTGAAATTGAAGCTGGCCAGGTTGAAGGTTGTGCTGTTGATCTGCGATCCAACCGTGAACGACCAGCTGATCGGCGGGCTCGCGGCATATGCGCCAAACGGGTTCACGAAATTCCAGGTGCCGCTGCCGGAATAGCTGGTGGCAACGGCCGGCGCGGCCAGCAACATCGTCATGGCAGCGGCAAAGATCACACGCATGTTCAGTCCCCCATAGTTAACAATGTATTGATAAAAACTTTCGAAATGGCTGTAAAGTGCCATTTCGGGGCCGTTTCACAAACTTGCCAGCCAGCGTGCGGAGCGTTATGCGCGCTGGCGATGCGGCTGGTGCCGCAAAAGGAGCGAAAAATGCCTCGCCTGTCTGCCGCCATCAACCGCATCCAGCCGTCACCCACCATCGCGGTGACCAACAAGGCCGCCGATCTGAAGCGGCAGGGGCGGGATATCATCGGCCTGGGCGCGGGCGAGCCGGATTTCGACACGCCGGATTTCGTGAAGGACGCCGCCATCGCCGCCATCCGCGCCGGCCAGACCAAATATACCGGCGTCGATGGCACGCCCGAATGCAAGGCGGCGGTGCAGGCCAAGTTCAAGCGCGACAATAATCTGGATTACGCGCTGGATCAGATCAGCATCAACAGCGGCGGCAAGCACACGATTTTCAATGCCTTGCTGGCCACGCTTGATCCGGGCGATGAAGTGATCATCCCGGCGCCCTATTGGGTGTCATACCCCGATATCGTGCTGCTGGCCGGCGCCACCCCGGTGGTGATCCAGTGCGGCGTGGCGCAGGGCTTCAAGCTGACGCCGGCGCAACTGGAAGCCGCGATCACGCCCAACACGCGCTGGTTCATCTTCAACTCGCCCAGCAACCCCACCGGCGCCGCCTATACCCGTGCCGAGCTGAAGG
Source organism: Sphingomonadales bacterium (assembly GCA_027485485.1). Taxonomy (GTDB): domain Bacteria; phylum Pseudomonadota; class Alphaproteobacteria; order Sphingomonadales; family Sphingomonadaceae; genus Sandarakinorhabdus. The sequence goes on from JAIXQY010000030.1 coordinate 10,850, forward strand.
CGCTGGCCGATGTGCTGATGCGCCACCCGCAGGTGCTGGTGCTGGCCGACGACATGTATGAACATATCGTCTATGACGATTTCGATTTCGGCACCCTGGCCGAGATTGAACCCGGCCTGTATGACCGCACGCTCACGGTCAACGGCGCCTCCAAGGCCTATGCCATGACCGGCTGGCGCATCGGCTTTGCCGGCGGCCCGGCCTGGATCATCAAGGCCATGGCCAAGCTGCAATCGCAGAGCACCTCCAACCCCTGCTCCATCTCCATGGCCGCCACGGTGGCCGCGCTGAACGGCGATCAGGGCTTCCTGGCGGAACGCAACGCCGCCTTCCAGCGCCGCCGCGATCTGGTGGTCAGCATGCTCAACCAGACGCCCGGCCTGATCTGCCCGCGCCCGGAAGGCGCCTTCTATGTCTATCCCGATTGCAGCGGCCTGATCGGCAAGACCACGCCCGCCGGCACCGTGCTGACCAATGATGAAGCCGTGGCAGGCTATTTCCTCGAAACCGAAGGCGTGGCTGTGGTGCACGGCGCAGCCTTCGGCGGCTCCCCCGCCTTCCGCATCAGCTATGCCACGTCCGACACGCTGCTGGAGGAAGCCTGCAAGCGCATCCAGCGCGCGGTGGGCAATCTGCGCTGATCAATGCGCATCTCACTGTTTGAGCCGGAAATCGCGGGCAATGTCGGCGCGGTGCTGCGATTGGGCGCCTGCATGGGCGTGCCCGTCGACCTGATCGAGCCGCTGGGTTTCCAGTGGGACGATGCCCGTGTGCGCCGCACGGCGATGGACTATATCGATCATGTGTCCGTCACCCGCCACCGCGACTGGGCGGCGTTTCACGCCAGCATCGGCCCGGCGCGGCTGGTGCTGCTCACCACCAAGGGCAGCGTTTCAGCCTATGATTTCGGCTTCCGCCCCGATGACGTGCTGCTGTTCGGCAAGGAAAGCGCCGGCGCGCCGGCGCATGTCCACGCCGCCTGCACCGGCCGCATCCGCCTGCCGATGCGGGCGGAGGTGCGCTCGATGAACCTCGCCATGTCCGCCGGCCTGGCGCTGGGGGAGGCGCTGCGGCAGACGGGTGGATTGCCGGGGTAGGAATGGGGGCCTCCGGCGGCAAGGGTCGCGGACCCTTGACCCATCCGTTTTCGACCCGCCAACGCCCCACCCCTCCGCCTCGCGATGCTCGGCACCTCCCCTAGGAGGGGAGGATCTCTTGGTCCTCCCCTCTTAGGGGAGGTGGCGCCGAAGGCGACGGAGGGGTGACGCCCTAAGAACAATTTGCCCTGTTCCCACGCCTCCACCGGCGCCGCCTTGACCATTGCCAGGTTCCCATTTCCAGGGGCCGTGCCCCTTGCCGCCGGAGGCTGGCTTTGCTCTGAGCCGCCGCCAGCCGCTTTACAAGGCTAATACAGCTGCTATGAAGCGCGCGTTGATCTGGGAGGATTTCGCATCATGCTGCAATTGTCGGGTGTCACCCATGTTTATGCCAATGGCACGCGGGCCTTGGATGATGTGACTCTGGCCATTCCCACCGGCATGTTCGGTCTGCTTGGCCCCAATGGCGCCGGCAAATCGACATTGATGCGCACGGTGGCGACGTTGCAGACGCCCACGGCGGGGCGGATCATGTTTGGTGATATCGATGTGATCACCCAGCCCGAGGCCTTGCGCGAAACACTGGGCTATCTGCCGCAGGATTTCGGGGTTTATCCGCGCGTTTCGGCCTATGACATGCTGGATCACATGTGCGTGCTGAAGGGCATTGCCTCGGCCGGTGAGCGCAAGGCGACGGTGGAGACGCTGCTGAATCAGACCAATTTGTGGGCGGTGCGCGGCAAGGCGATTGCCGGTTTTTCGGGCGGGATGCGGCAGCGGTTCGGCATTGCCCAGGCGTTGATCGGCAATCCGCGCCTGATCATTGTCGATGAGCCCACGGCGGGCCTTGATCCCGAAGAGCGCAACCGGTTCCTGAATCTGCTGGCCGAGATTGGCGAGAATGTCGTGGTGATCCTGTCGACCCACATCGTCGAGGATGTGGCCGATCTGTGCCCGTGCATGGCGGTGCTGGCGGCCGGGCGCATCCAGCTGGAAGGCGCGCCGCTGGAGCTGATCGCCAGGGCGCGCGGCAGCGTGTGGGCCAAGGCGATTGGCCGCGACGAGCTTGAGGCGATGAAGGCGGCGCATGAGGTGATTTCCACCCGGCTGTTCGCCGGCCGCACCATCATCCACATCCTGGCAGAAACTGATCCGGGCCAGGGCTTCACCGCGGTGGAAGGCGGGCTGGAGGATGTGTATTTCGCCACGCTGGCCAAGAGCCGGCGCGCGCCGGTTGCGGCTGCGGCCTGAGGCGCACGGCCATGTTTGGAGCCATCACGCGGTTCGAGCTGCGCTATCAGCTGAAAAACCCGGTGTTCTGGGTGGTCGCCATCTTGTTCTTCCTCCTCACCTTCGGGGCGATGACGGTGGACCAGATCCAGATCGGCGCCGGCGGCAATGTGAAGAAGAACGCGCCCTTTGCCATTGCGCAGGTGCATCAGATCCTGAGCTTGTTTTTCATGTTCGTCACAACGGCCTTCGTGGCCAATGTGATCGTGCGTGATGATGAAAGCGGTTTTGGCCCGATGGTGCGGGCGACGCGGGTGAAGAAGTTCGATTATCTGTTCGGGCGCTTCACCGGGGCGGCGCTGGCCGGGGCGGTGGCGTTTCTGGTGGTGCCGCTGGCAATGTTCGTTGGCTCGGCCATGCCGTGGGTGGACCCTGAAACCCTGGGGCCGAACCGGCTGGGCGATTATGCCTATGCCTATTTCGTGCTGGCGCTGCCCAATGTGCTGCTCACCGCGGCGATCTTCTTCGCGGTGGCCACCGTCACCCGATCGATGATGTATTCTTATGTGGGCGTGGTGGTGTTCCTCGTCCTGTATCTGGTGCTGAACAGCTTTTTGCGCAGCAAGCCGGAACTGCGCGAAACCGCGTCGCTGCTGGAACCCTTTGGCCTGGCGGCCGTGGGCAACGCCACCCGCTATTGGACGGCGGCCGAACGCAACGGGCTCACTCCGCCAATCACCGGCGCGCTGCTGGCCAACCGGGCGATCTGGATGGGCGTGGCGCTGGCGGCGCTGGGCTTTGCCGGCTGGCGCTTCAAATTTGCCGATGGCGGATTGTCGCCCAAGGCGGCGGCGCGCGCGGCGAAGAAGGAGGCCAAGGCGGCCAAGGTGGCGCCCACATTGGTGGACCGGCTGCCGATGCCCAACCAGCGCAAGGCCGCCGGCGCGCGGCTGTTTGCGCGCATCCGCTTTGAAATGGGCCTGGTGTTCAAGAGCCCGGCCTATGCCGTGCTGCTGCTGATCGGCCTGTTCAATGCCGGGGGCGCCCTGATCTTTGCCAACGAGATTTATGGCACTCCGGCCCGCCCGCTCACCTTCGCGCTGATTTCGGTGCTGGCGGGCAGCTTCACCATCATTCCGATCATCATCGCCATCTATTATGCCGGCGAAGTGGTGTGGCGTGATCGCGACCGGCGCTTCCACGAGATTGTGGACAGCACCTCGCTGCCCAACTGGGCCTATCTGGTGCCCAAGGTGCTGGCGGTGGCCGGCGTGCTGTTCACCAGCCTGGTGATATCGGTGGTGGCCGCCATGCTGGTGCAGCTGTCGCGCGGTGTCGATGCGCTGGAGCCGATGCAATATCTGGCCTGGTATATCCTGCCGTTCGGCATCTCGATGGTGCAGCTGGCGGTGCTGTCGGTGCTTGTGCAGGCGCTCAGCCCCAACAAATATGCCGGCTGGGCGGTGATGCTGGTCTATCTGGTCGGCTCGATCACGCTGTCGAGCATCGGCTTTGAGCATCCGCTGTATAATTTCGGCGCAACCCCGCCGGCGCGCTATTCCGATCTCAACGGCAACCAGATTGGTGCGCTGGGCGGGTTCTGGCTCAATCTCTACTGGTGCCTGATCTCGCTGGTGCTGGCGGTGCTGGCGCATCTGTTGTGGCGGCGCGGCACCGATGTGGCCCTGCGGCCGCGGTTGCGGGCCCTGCCACGCCGGCTGCGCGGCATGCCGCTGGTGCTGCTGATCGCCGGGTTGGGCGGGGCGGGGGCCAGCGGTGCCTATATCTGGCACAACACCAATGTGCTGAACGATTATCGCACCAACGACGATCGAGAGGCCCAACAGGCCGCATATGAAAAGCGTTATGCCCGCTATATCCCGCTGAAACAGCCATCCACCACCGATGTGACGCTGCGGGTCGATCTTTACCCGGAAGCACGGCGCATGCAGTCGACCGGGCAGATCAGGCTGGTGAACGACACCGGCGCCCCGCTGGCGCAATTGCATGTGCGGATGGCATCGCTGCAGAGCGATCTGGATCGCATCAGCGTGCCCGGCGCGCGGCTGGAGATGGAGGATGCGGACAACAAATATCGCATCTATCGCTTTGCCCGGCCGCTGCCGCCTGGTGCAACGCTGGCGGTGGATTTCGCCATCAGCCGCGAGCAAAAGGGCTTCCCGTCCAATGGCGAAGACACCAGCCTGATCGCCAACGGCAGCTTCCTCAACAACACCGACTTCATGCCGCAATTCGGCATGAGCCGGGATGGCTTCCTGGCTGATCGCGCCAAGCGGCGCAAATATGGCCTGCCGCCCGAAGCGCGCCTGCCCAAGCTGGATGATCCCAGGGCTGTGGAGCGCAATTATCTGGGCAATGCCGATTGGGTGAACAGCGAGATCGTGGTGAGCACCAGCGCCAGCCAGACGCCGATTGCGCCGGGCCGCAAACTGGACGACCGGGTGGAGGGCGGCCGCCGCACCGCGCGCTTTGTCTCGCCGCAGCCGATCTTGAACTTCTTCTCGGTGCAATCGGCGGCCTATGCCGAAAAATCCCTCGATGCCGATGGCGTGAAGCTGACGGTGTATCACCATCCGACCCACGCCTATAATGTGGATCGCATGCTGTCATCGATGAAGACCAGCCTTTCCTATTACCGCAGGAATTTCGGGCCTTATCAATTCGATTATGCCCGCATCATCGAATTCCCGGGCTATGAAAGCTTTGCGCAGGCCTTTGCCGGCACTATCCCGTTTTCGGAGGCCATCGGCTTTCTGGCGGCCAATGATGATCCCGACAAGATCGACTATGTCACCTATGTCACGGCGCACGAGCTGGGCCACCAATATTGGGGCCACCAGATCATCTCTGCCGAGATGCAGGGCGGCACCCTGTTTGTGGAAACCATGGCGCAATATTCCGCGCTGATGGTGATGAAGCAGATCTATGGCGAGGAAAAGATCCGCCGCTTCCTGAAATATGAGCTGGACAATTATCTGCGCAGCCGCGGCGGCGAATTGATTGAGGAGCTGCCGCTGAACCGCGTGGAGAACCAGCCTTATGTCCATTACCGCAAGGGCAGTGTGGTCATGTATCTGCTGGCCGACCGGCTGGGCGAAGCCCGCGTGAACGCCATGCTCGCCGGCCTGCTGGCGACCCACAAGTTCAAGAGCCAGCCTTATGTGACGGCCACCGCGCTGGTGAACGGCTACAAGAGCCTGGCGCGCACGCCCGAAGAGCAGCAGCTGGTGAGCGACCTGTTCGAGCGCATCACCCTCTATGACCTGAAAGCCAAATCGGCGAGCGTGAAGCGCCTGGCCGATGGCCGCTGGGAAACCCGCCTCACCGTCGAAGCCAGCAAGCTTTATGCCGATGGCAAGGGCGTGGAGAAGGCCGCGCCGCTGCAGGCCAGCATCGATATCGGCCTGTTCACCGGCAAGCCGGGGCAGGGCGAGTTCAACCGCGCCAATGTGGTGCAGATGACCCGCCTGCCGATCACATCCGGCACGCAGACGCTGGTGTTGATCAGCAAGGCCAAGCCGACCGTGGCCGGGATCGATCCCTACAACAAATATGTCGACCGCAATTCGGACGACAATGTGGTGGACATCAGCTGAGGCAACAGATCCTCCCCCTCTGGGGGAGGTGCCCGCAGGGCGCAGGGGGCTGCGCCTCAGCCGGCACATTCGCCGTCCCCTCCGCCTCCCTGCGGTCGGCACCTCCCCCAGAGGGGGAGGATCTAGTTGGGCAGCCGTTGCTCCCACAGTGGGGCCAGCGGCCCTGTGGCAAAGCCGGCGGCATCGATGGTGTAGAACAAGTGAGTGACCGGCCCGGTTGAAAGCTCGACCCGTGATTGGCGCGGATCAAGCTGCGCGCCGATGCGGGTTATGGCTGTGCGGCTGCGGATGTTGGTTTCGCCGATCATGAACATCACCCGGCTCACGGATTGCAGCGCGTGGCCGGTCATCAGCGCCTTCATGATGTGATTGGTCTGGCCGCCCCAGTGGCGGCGCATCAGGAAGGTCCAGCCCACCTCCACCTCGTCAGCGGCAGCGCGGGTGAAATCATAGCGTGATGATCCGATGATCGCACCGCCGGGCTCCTGTGCCACCAGCATGCCGCCGCTGGCCAGGCCATCTTCGAAAAAGGCGCGGAACACTGGTTCCTGCCAGCGATCATGCGCCGGGTGGCCTTCCCAGATGCCGGGATCATGCGCGGCGGCAAACAGGCCGGGCCAGTCCGCCGCCGTGGCAGGGCGCAGGCTGAGCGCCGGATGGGCAAGAAGGGGCTGGCGATCAAGCATGGGCAAAGGCCTCAATAAGCGAGAACAGCGACGCCGTGGATGCCAAGGCCGATGAGGCCGCCGATCAGCGTGCCGTTGATGCGGATGAACTGCAGATCACGGCCCACGGCCTCTTCCACCTTTTCAGTCACCGTGTCGGCATCCCAGCTGCGCACCGTCTGCGACACCAGGCTGACGATGGCATCGCCATGATCATGGGCCAGGCCCACCACGGCACGGCGCAGGGCGGTGTTGAGGCTGCGCTTCAGCACCTCGTCGCCCTCCATCCGGTGGCCGACGGCGGCCAGCGCACCCGCCAGCCGGTTGCCGCCCGGATCATTCAGCCCGCGCACCAGTGCGGCGCGGGCGCTGGTCCACAGGCCGTTCACCCAGCCGGACATGGCCGGATTGGCCATCAGATCGGCCTTGAAGCCTTCCACCCGCTCCTGCGTTTCGGGGAAGTGGCGCAGATCGAACGACCATTGCCGCAACGCCTCCACGATGCGCAGCCGCACCGGGTGGAATTGATCCTGCTTCATCTCCACCAGCAGGCGCTGGACCGCGCCGATCATGGTGTTGGACATGGATTCATCGGCGCCGGCCAACCGCAGCAGCCAGTTGGTGCGTTCCGTCACCATGTCGCGGATGGTGGGGGCCTCGTCGGACAGGGTGCCAAGGCTCCAGTCAATGCCGGTATCGATCAACGGCTCGTGCCGGCCCTTGGCCACCATCGTGTCGATGGCATCGGCCAGCAGCGGCGACAGCTTCATCTCTTCCAGACGCCCGCGCGCGACATCTTCCACCAGCCGGGCGATGGCCGGTTCGTCCAGCGCCTCTACCAGCCGGGCCACCAGCGGCGCCAGCCCGCGCTTGCGGTTGGGGGCAGGGGTGGCCGGTGGCGGGCTGGCCAGCCAGCGGCCGAGCACGCCAGCCAGATCGGCATCGTCCAGCCGGCGCGCCACCACCTGGGGCTTCAGGAAATTGTCTTTCAGGAACTGCGCCAGCGTGTCCCCCAGCCGGTCCTTCTGTTCGGGGATGATGGCGGTGTGCGGGATGGGCAGGCCCAGCGGCCGGCGGAACAGCGCGGTGACAGCAAACCAATCGGCCAGCCCGCCCACCATCGCGGCTTCGGCAAAGGCCTGCAGCCATGGCACGACCGGGTGCGCCTGCGGCCAGACCAACGTGGCGGCAAACAGCGCTGCCATTGCCGCCACCAGCACGGTGGCGGCCAGGCGCATCCGGTGAAACGGCGAATCCGGCAGGAAACTGGTCAGGGCAGGGTCACTCCGCAGGGGTTGCAACACCAGCCTTAGCAGCCCCTTCGTTGTTGGTGAACCACCGCTTCATGCGCGGGGCCAGCCATTCTTCCACCGACACGGCGATGGAGAAGCCCGCCGGCACGATGATCAGGGTGAGCGCGGTCGACACGATCAGGCCGCCGATCACCACGATGCCCATCGGCGCGCGCCACGAACCATCGCCGCCCAGCGCCAGCGCCACCGGCATCATGCCGGCAACCATGGCCACCGTGGTCATCACGATTGGCTGCACACGCTTGTGGCCGGCTTCCAATATGGCTTCCAGCTTGGGCACGCCCTTGCCCATTTCCTCGATCGCCATATCGACCAGCAGGATCGAGTTCTTGGCCACAATGCCCAGCAGCATCAGCAGGCCGATGAACACCGGCATGGAAATGGCATTGCCGGTGATGGCCAGCGCGATCAGGCCGCCCAGCGGCGCCAGCAGCAGCGACACCATGTTGACGAAGGGCGGCAGCACCCGCTTGTAGAGCAGCACCAGCACGGCGAACACCATCACCACGCCGGCAATCACCGCCAGGATGAAGTTGGTCACCAGTTCGCCCAGCCACTTCTGCATGCCCAGTTGCACCGATTCCACGCCCGAGGGCAGGTTCTTCATGATCGGCATCTGGTTGACCTTCATCTGCACATCGCCGGACAGCAGGCCGGGGGCGAGATCAGCGCCGATCAGCACGCGCCGCTGTTGGTTGAAGCGGCGGATTTCGGTGGGGCCGGCACCAAAGCTGATTTCGGCCACAACCTTCAGGGGCACGGTGCCGCCGCGGGCGGTGGGCACCGGCAGATTTTCGATGGTCGTGAGATTGCGGCGCGACGATTCCGCCAGCGCCACGCGGATCGGGATCTGGCGATCGGCCACGCTGAACTTGGCGACATTCTGATCGATATCACCCAGGGTGGCGATGCGGATGGTTTCCGACAGCGCCGCGGTGGTCACGCCCAGTTCGGCGGCCAGATCAAGCCGCGGCTTGATCGTGATTTCCGGCCGCTGCAGCCCGCCATCAATGCGCGCCTGGCGCAATTCCGGCATCTTGCGCATGTCATCAACCACCTTGCGGGCGGTGGCTTCCAGCACGACCGGATCATTGCCGGTGAGGGTGATGCCGATCGGGCGGCCACCGGGCGGGCCATCGCCCTGCGCGGCAAAGCCGATGCGGGCATCCGGAATGGCGGCCAGCCTGGGCGCCATCGCCCGTTCCCAATCGATGCGGTGCATCGACCGCTCCTTCTTGAGCGTGAGATAGATATTGCCGCCGCCCACATCGACATCGGCAAAGGCCAGCGCCAGATCGGGCGAGGATTCCACCACCTTCACGGCCTGGTCCACCACGGCTTCGGTCTGCGCCAGGGTGACACCCGGCGGCAGCGAGATGGTGATCTGGCTGTCGTCGTTGTCCACGTCGGGCTGGAACGTCATCGGCAGCATCCAGAACAACAGCACGGTGAGGGCCAGCGCACCGCCGCCAAGGCCGAACACCGTCTTCATCCGGTTGGCCAGCGCCCAGCCCAGGATCGACATGTAGCGATCAATCCATTTGCCACCGCCATGTTCGGCCTGGCCATCGCTTTTCAGGAAATAGGCGGCCAGCATCGGGGTGATGAGACGGGCCACGGCAAGGCTGATCACCACTGCCACCGCCACTGTGGCACCGAAGTTCTTGAAGAACTGGCCGGAAATGCCGGGCATCAGCGCGACGGGCAGGAACACCGCGACGATGGACATGGTGGTGGCGACCACCGCCAGCCCGATTTCATCGGCCGCGTCCATCGATGCCTGCCAGGCGGATTTGCCCATGCGCATGTGGCGCACGATATTCTCGATCTCCACGATGGCATCGTCCACCAGCACGCCGGCCACCAGGCTGAGTGCCAGCAGCGACAACTGGTTGAGGCTGAAACCCAGCCAGGCATCGAGGAACCAGAAGGTGGGAATGGCCGAAAGCGGGATGGCCAGCGCCGAGATGATGGTGGCGCGCCAATCGCGCAGGAACCACAACACCACCAGCACCGCCAGAATCGCGCCTTCGATCATGGCGTTGATGGCGCCGTGATATTGCGCCTTGGTATATTCCACCGAGGTGAAGATCAGGCGGAACTGCACCTTGGGGTTTTGCTTGCGCAGAGTTTCGATTTCCTTGAGGGCGGCATCATAGACGCTCACATCTGACGAGCCCTTGGCCTTGGCCATCGAGAAGCTGAGCACCTGGCGGCCGCCCAACTTGGAAATGCTGCGCTGTTCGGCATAGGCATCGCGCACTTCGGCGATGTCGCTCAAGCGGATATTGCGGCCAAGGCCCAGGCTGATCTGGGTTTCGGCCAGTGCGTTGGCGGTGCGGGCGTTGCCGATCACGCGCACCGATTGTTCGGCCCCGGCGATTTCGGCGCGGCCACCGGCGGCGTTGAGGTTCACCTGGCGCAACTGGGCGTTGACCTGGGAAGCGGTAACACCATAGGCCTGCATGCGATCAGGATCGAGGGTGACCCTGATTTCGCGGCTCACCCCACCCGAACGGCGCACCTGCGCCATGCCGGGAATGCCCAGCAGACGCTTGGCCACCGTGTTGTCGACGAACCAGCTCAGCTCCTCGAGCGTCATCGCGGTGGATTCAACCGAGAAATAGGCGATCGGGCCGCCGGCGATATCAAGCCGGCCCACCTGCGGCTGCAGGATGCCCTGCGGCAGATCGGACCGGATATTGGCCACGGCATCACGCACGTCGTTGACGGCGCGATCGATCGGGGTGCCGATGGCAAACTGCACCACGGTGCGGCTGTTGCCTTCGGACACGAAGCTGTTGACCTCGTCCACGCCGGTGATGTTGCGCACCGCGGCTTCGACGCGCTGGGTGACCTGATTCTCCAGCTCTTCCGGTGCCGCGCCGGGCTGGCTCACCCGCACCTCGGCACCAGGGAATTCCACGTCGGGCTGGTTGTTGATGTCCATCGCGCGGAACGACAGCACGCCGGCCAGCATCAGCAGCGCGAACAGCACCAAGGGCGGCACCGGGTTCTTGATCGACCAGGCAGAGATGTTGCGCATGGGTTCAGCCTTGAGGGGGTTCAGCGCGGGATATCAGCGGGCAGCAGCGGGCGCGGCCAGCACCGGCTTGATCTTGTCACCCGGCTTCAGGAAGGCGCCGGCGCTGGCCACCACCCGTTCCGTGCCGTTCAGGCCGGCCGCGATGCCAACGCCGGCATCGCTGATCGTGCCCACCGTGATGGCACGGCGTTCGATCTTGTTGTCCTTGGTCAACACCATGACGAAATTGCCATCGGCATCGGCCAGCACCGCCGATTGCGGCAGCAGCGGCCGGCTCGATTGACCAGCTTCGATGCGGGCGCGGGCAAAGGCACCGACGCGCAGACCTGGCGAATAATCCAGCTGGATGCGCACCACGCCCTGGCGATTGGCGGCGTCGATCACCGGATCGAGCAGCCACACCGTGCCCTTGTAGCCTTCGGTCGAGCCCACCGGCGTCACCGTGGCGGCCATGCCGGGGCGCAGCCGCGCCATGTCCTGCTCGGCCACCTGGGCGCGCATTTCCAGCGTGCCGCCTTCGGCGATGCGGAACAGGGCGCCGGTGCCGGGGCCGACGACCTGACCGGCTTCGACATTGCGGGCCAGCACCAGGCCGGCGGCCGGGGCGCGCACGTCCAGCCGTTCGGCGCGTTCGCGCGCGGCGTTCAACTGGGCCCGGGCCACGCCCACGCGCGCCACGGCGCCATCGCGGGTGGCAGCGCGCTGATCAATGTCGGCGCGGCTGATGAAACCCTTGGCAACCAGACTTTCGGCACGGGCCAGATTGGCTTCGGCCAACCGGGCATCGGCCTCGGCCTGGCGCACGCCGGCGGCCAACTGGGCGATTTCCTGCGTCTGCACCTGGCGGTCGATCTGGGCCAGCACCTGGCCGGCTGCAACCCGCTGGCCGGGATCAACCGTCACGCGCACCACACGGCCGCCTTCGCCCTGCACGCCCACGGCAGCATCACGGCGGGCGGCAATGCTGCCCGGCGCCACCACGGCGTCGGCCATCATCGTGGAGCCCGGCACGATCACCGTGACCTCCGGCAGATTGCTGGCTGCGGCGGGCGGCGGTGCGGCCGGGGCAAAGCCCTTCCAGGCGGCAACACCGGCCAGCGCGACGGCCAGCGCGATCAGCGCCGGCTTAAGCCAGCGGCGCTCGCGGGCGGTTTCCACCGGTGCAACCGATGGGTGCAGGGGGAACACGTCCGCGCTTTCGGGAGACATCGGGGCATTGTGGGCGTTCATGGTCATAGATCCTCTGCAGGGTGTATTATCGAAATACATCACCGCATGCAAGGGGCTCTCATAGACGAATTTCTCCGGCTTCGGAAGCAGAATTGAGCCGCACTCGGACCAACATGGGGTGGCATTCTGCCGCCGGCTGTTGTGGCATCTGCATTGTCAAAAAATCCGCCGCCAAAGCCGCTGAAAACAGCAGATGACGCGGCTGGCAAACGGCGTCACCATTGCAGTGTGTTGCAAGGGGGATATCAGCCATGGCCACCTATTCCAAAGGCTTGATCGAAATTGGCGACGGCTTGTTCGCCTGGTTGCAGCCCGATGGCGGTTGGGGCTGGTCCAACGCCGGGCTGATCGTCGATGGCCGGCCCGGCGATGGCGCCGCCGCGCTGGTTGACACCCTGTTCGACACGCAGCTGACGGCCGACATGCTGGCCGGGATGGAACGGGCCACCGGCTTTGGCGCCGCCACCATCGGCCAGGTGGTGAACACCCACGCCAATGGCGATCACACCCACGGCAACCATCTGCTGGGGCAGGCCGAGATCATCGCTTCGGAAGCATCGGCCCGCGAGATGGAGGCGTTTTCACCCGCCGTGCTGGCGCAGATGAAGGCGGCTGGCGCGGCCGGCCACATGGGTGTGGCAGGAACTTACTTTGCCGAAATCTTCGCGCCGTTCGATTTTGCCGGGGTGCAGGAGCGCGCGCCCACCCGCACCTTTTGCGGCCATGATCATCTGATCGTGGGCAACAAGGCGGCCGAACTGATCGAGGTGGGTCCGGCGCACACGGCGGGCGACGTGCTGGTGCATGTGCCGCAAGGCAAAGCGGTGTTCACCGGCGACATCTTGTTCATCGAAGGCACGCCGATCATGTGGGCCGGGCCGGTTTCGAACTGGATTGCGGCGTGCGAGCGGATCATCGCCATGGATGTGGACGTGATCGTGCCCGGCCATGGGCCCCTCACCGACAAGGCCGGGGTGCGCGAGGTGGCGGAATACCTAGCCTTTATCCGCGATGAAGCCCGTGCCCGTCACGCGGCCGGCCTGTCAGCCGAAGAGGCTGCGCGCAACATCGGCCTTGGCCGCTATGCCACGTGGAAAGACGCCGAGCGGATCGCGGTGAATGTCGACACGCTCTACCGCGAGTTCAACAATGACCCGACCCCGCCCGACGCCATCCGCCTGTTTGGCCTGATGGGGCAGATTTACTATGACCGGCGATGAGGCCGGTCAGGCAATCGTCACCCCGCCGTCGATCACGAAATTCTGCCCCGTCGTGAAGGCCCCGGCCTTGCCGGCCAGGAACACCGCCATGCCGGCGATTTCATCCGGCACGCCGATACGCTTCAGCGGCGCGGTGGCGGTGGAGCGCTTCAGGGTTTCGGGATCGTCCCACAACGCCTTGGCAAAATCGGTCTTGATCAGTCCGGGCGCGATGCAGTTCACGCGCACATTGTCTGGCCCATATTCGCAGGCCAGGTTGCGGGCGATTTGCATGTCGGCGGCCTTCGATATGCAATAGGCGCCGATGATGGTGCTGCCGCGCAGGCCGCCGATGCTGCTGATGATGGTGATGCTGCCATCCTTCCTCGCGCGCATCGCCGGGGCGACCATCGAGATCAGCCAATGGTTGGACACGATGTTGTTTTGCAGGATCTTGGTGAAGGCTTCATCCGAAATGCCGTCCTGCGGGCCATAATAGGGATTGCTGGCGGCATTGCACACCAGATGATCGATCTGGCCCCATTTGGCGATGGTGGCATCCACCAGCGCCTGCAGGCTTTCCTTGCTGGCAATGTTGGCCGGCACGCTGATCGCGGCTTCGCGGCCCACGGCGGCGTTGATCTCGTCGCGCGCGGCTTCGCACACATCGGCCTTGCGGCTGGAAATCACCACATTGGCACCATGTTCGGCCATGCGGTGGGCGATGGCCTTGCCGATGCCGCGGCTGGAACCGGTGATGAGGGCGGTCTGCCCGGTCAGATCGAAAAGGGCCGGAAGGGCCATGGCGTGTCTCCCCAGTGGATGTTTGACACACACTAAGCCGGTGGCGCGGCCAATGTCACGCCCCACAGATGACAGGTTGGTTGCAGCCTGCCATCAAACGTCATGACCGAATCAGCCCCGCCGAAACTGTCCTCCGATGCGGTGCGCGCCACCTTGCTGTCGTGCCTGTTCTTTGCCGGCTTTGGCGCGCTGATCCCGCATCTGCCCACCTGGCTGGATGCGGCGCAGGGCTTTACCGGCGTGCAGATCAGCCTGGTGCTCACCATCGGCGGCCTGTCGCGCATCATCGTGGGCCCGATCACTGCCGCCTGGGCCGCCGGGCAGAGCGACAAGCGCGCGCCGCTGTTCCTGTTTTCCTTCCTGCTCACCGCCGGCTTTGCCGCGCTGTGGTTCGTGCAGGGCTTCTGGCCGGTGTTCGGGATCATCCTTTTGATGGACGTCGGCTTCTGGGGCCTGCTGCCGGCGGTGGAGGCGGCCCTGATCCGCCTGACCAAGAGTGGCCTGCCGCCCTATGGCGTGGCGCGCGGCCTGGCGTCGGCAGCCTTCATCGTGGGTTCGTCCAGCGTGGGGGCGCTGGTCGGCAATTTCGGTCCCTGGGCGATCTGGGCCTGGCTGCTCGGCGTGTCGGTGGCGCTGATCGGCGCCGCGCTGGTGATGCCGCGCGAGCCGGTGCAGGGCAATGAGGAGGGCGACTTCATTGGCCGCCTGAAGGATGGCATCGGCCTGCTGAAGAACCGCCGCTTTGCCCTGCTGATCTTTGCCGCCGGCATCCTGCAGGCCACCCACGGCTATTTCTATGGTTTCGGTGTGCTGATCTGGACCAAGGATCAGGGGATTTCACAGGCGGTGGCCGGCAATCTCTGGTCAGTCGGTGTGGCGGTGGAGGTGATCTTCCTGATGTTCCTGGGCGGCTGGTCGAGCCGCTTTGCCAGCGAAACCCTGATCCTGGTTGGCGCCATTGCCTGCATCATCCGCTGGACGGCAATGGCCTTCCTGCCGCCCGAAATCCTGCTGTGGCCGCTGCAAGTGCTGCATGCCGGCACCTTTGCCGCCGTGTTCCTGGGCGCGATGCGGCTGGTCAACGAGATGATGGGCGATGAACAGACAGCGACCGCCCAGATGATCTACATGGCGCTGGCCTCCGCCCCGGCGCAGGCCTTCACCACCTTCATTTCCGGCTATCTTTATGATGCGCTGGTGGCGGACGGCGATGCCGCGCTGGGCTATCTGGCAATGACCGGCGTGAGCGTGGTCGGGCTGGTGCTGGCGATCATGCTGTGGGTGACGCGGGCGAAGCCGGTATCAATATCGGTCGCGGCGTAAGCGCCGGCGCAACTCGCCGAGCAGGCGACCTGAGCCGGCGCCGCAAAGGCAGCTGGTGGTGACGATCATGGTGATTAGCAGGATGAAGGTCCCGCCATCTCCGGTTTCACCATTGCCTGAGGCCAGGATGAACGCTTGCCAGACCAAGGCCAGAAACAGGCCAGCGCCAAGCCCGGCCGCAAGCGCCCACTTTGGCCGTCGGATCAGCCCGCCAAGCAGAAAACCGGCCGCGATCAGACCGGTGAACAGCATCAGCTCCGCAATTCCTGTTCGGGCTGGCTGGCATATTGCGGCAGCGGGATGGCGGCGGCGGCAGCCCGAAGTGCGTTGCTCCAGCGGTTGTTCAGCTCGCTGTAATAGGCGTCATCCGCCTCGATGCGGTGGATCAGTTCAATGTCGGACACGCCGGAGCGGATCGTGGCCATGTCGATCGGCAGGCCCACCGCCAGATTGGAGCGCATGGTGGCGCTGAACGAGATCAGCGCGATCTTCATCGCTTCGGCAATCGGGGTTTCATAGGTGAGCATGCGATCGAGCACCGGCTTGCCATATTTGTTCTCGCCGATCTGCAGGAAGGGCGTATCGGCCTGGCATTCGATGAAATTGCCGGCGCCATAGATCAGGAACAGCCGCGGCCGCCGCCCGCCGATGCTGCCGGCCAGCAGCAGGGTGGCATCGGTGAAGACATTGTCCCCCTTCACCACCCGGTCAATCTCGGCCTTGGCATCCGAAAGCGCCTGGCCCACCAGTTGCGCAGCGCGGAACACGGTGGGCACATCGGCCAGCGTTTCCTTCTCGCCCGTATCGGGCATGGTGACGCCCAAGGCCACGCGCGACAGGGCGCTTTGCGTGACCGAAAGCGATCCGGCCGATGCGCACATGATGATCCGATCCGGCCCATGCTCCATCAGGCGCAGCTTGCGATAACTGCTGATATTGTCGACGCCGGCGTTGGTGCGGGTGTCCGCCATCAGCACCAGGCCTTCGCGCACCAAGATGCCCACGCAATAGGTCATGCCATTGTCCTCCCAAGTGCCCCAGAGTGTGCGGCGGAAATGCCGGCCGGGCAAGAGGGGCCTCAGGCCTGGGTCTGGATCTGGCCCTGCTGCTGGTTCGGGCCGGTGGCGGTGGTGGTGACCGCCACATTCATGGTTTCGGCGCCGCCGCCGCGCCGGGCGCCGCGCACCGGGGCGGCATCGCGATAATCCAGCCCCACCGCCACACGCAGATAGGCCTGGGTGGCGCACATGCCGTTGGTGGGATCAAAGGCCACCCAGCCCAGATCGGGCACCAGCGCTTCGGCCCAGGCATGGGCGGCCGGCTGGGTGACAAAGCCATCGTTGCGCACCAGATGCCCCGACACATAGCGCGCCGGGATGCCCAGGCTGCGCGCGACACTCACGAACACATGGGCATAATCCTGGCACACGCCGGCCTTCAGGGCATAGGCATGGGCGGCATCGGTGTGTGAATGCGTCACATCGGGATCAAAGCTGAACTGCTCATACAGGAAGCTGGTGAGGCGGTGGCAGGTGGCCAGCGCATCGCCAGTATCCACCTGCCGGCCCAGCGCCCGCAATGCCTCATCCGGGCGGGTGAGTTCGGTCTGGCGCAGGAACACGGTGGCGGGCAGGGGCTCATGACCGCCGGACAGCACGCCATGGCTTTCCACCGTGTCCACTTCGCCAACGACATGCAGGGACAGGGTTTTCACCGGTCCATCGGGATAGAGCATGTGGGTGATGTTGCCGAACGCATCCTCGGCCCGCTTGAGATGGCCATCCACATCAATGTCGATCCGCCACGACACGATATGTTGGCCCTCATGCCCGGCCGGCTGCACGCGCAGCAATTGCAGCACGTCGCTGGCGGCCGAGGCATATTGATAGACAGTGCGATAATCGACCCGGATGCGCATGTGCGGCCTTTAGAACAGATATTGCTCGGCGATGGCTTCGCCCAACCGGTTGTTGTCGATCACGAACTGGGTGAGGAATTCGTGCAGGCCCTCGCCAAAAATGGCATCGATGTTGCCGCTCGCCAGCTTAGCATGGCCGGCGCTGGCGAGGCGATGGGCCGGCCCGCGGCGGCCGCTGTGGCTGGCCAGCAGATCGAGATGGCGCAGGATTTCATCATAGCAGGCCGCCAGACTGCGCGGGATCTGGCGGTTGAGGATGAGCAGATCGGCCACCAGCCAGGGTTTCACACTGTCCTTGTACACCCAGCGATAGGCCGTCATGGCGGACACGGTGCGCAGGATCGTCGTCCACTGGAAATAATCCAGGCTGCCGCCCACCGGTTCGTCGCGCGGCAGCAGCAGATGATATTTCACGTCGAGCAGCCGGGCCGAATTGTCGGCGCGTTCGATCGCGGCGCCCAGATTGATGAACCAGAAGGCATCACCGCGCAGCATGGTGCGGTTGGCGGCGCCATCAAAGGCGGCCACGGCGTGCTTCACATACTCGATCAGCTGCGCCAGCGTTTCGCGGCTGGAAAGATGGGTGCCATAACGGCTCACCTCCAGCCAGGCGGTGTTGATCGCCTCCCAGCCTTCCTCGGTGAGGGCGGTGCGCACGGCGCGGGCGTTGGAGCGCGCGGCTTCCAGGCAGGAGCGGATGGAGGCGTGATTGTTGGCGTTGAGGGTGAGAAACTCGGTCACCTCATGCTCGTCCACCGCCAGGCCGGTGGCGGCAAAGGCATCGCTCTGGCAGGCGGCAGCCAGCGCCGATTCCCAGGCGTTGGACGCGCCGCCATAGCTGGAGGGCAGGGCGGCCAGCCGCTGCGTCGCCTCGATCAGGCGCGCACTGAAATCGGCGCGCTCCAGATAGCGGCCGATCCAATAGAGATTTCCGGCGGTGCGGCTCAGCATGGCACATGCTCCGATTGTGCCGGTTGGGTTTCGCCAGGCTGAAACAGGGTCAGCATGGCGGGGTCTGGTCGGGAAACGGCGGGCTCAATCATCGATGATCCACGTGTCCTTGGTGCCACCGCCCTGGCTGGAGTTCACCACCAGGCTGCCGGCCGTCATCGCCACGCGGGTGAGGCCGCCGGGGATGATGCGCACGCCGTCGGCCCCGGTCAGCACGAATGGGCGCAGATCGACATGGCGGGCCGCCACGCCGCCATCGGTGGCGGTGGGGCAGGTGGAGAGCGCCAGCGTGGGCTGGGCTATGAATTTTTCCGGATTGGATTTCAGCTTGGCAGCAAAGGCCGCGATGGTCGCCTTGGGCGCATGCGGACCGACCAGCATGCCATAACCGCCAGACCCATCGACCTCCTTCACCACCAGTTCCGGCAGCCGATCCAGCACATACATCAGCGATTCGGGCTCGCGGCAGCGCCAGGTCGGCACATTGGCCAAGATCGGCTCCTCGCCCATGTAAAAGCGCACGATATCGGGCATATAGCTATAGATCGCCTTGTCATCGGCAATGCCGGTGCCCACGGCGTTGGCCAGGGTGACATTGCCGGCGGCATAGGCCGACATCAAACCGGGCACCCCCAGCATCGATGTGGGTTCAAACACCAGCGGATCGATGAAGCCATCATCGACGCGGCGATAGATCACGTCCACCCGCTGCGGGCCTTCGGTGGTGCGCATGAACACGATATCATCGCGCACGAACAGATCGCTGCCCTCCACCAGCTCGATGCCCAGCTTGTCGGCCAGGAAGCTGTGTTCATAGAAAGCCGAATTATACTGGCCGGGGGTGAGCAGCACACAGGTGGGGTGGCTGCCGCGCTGTTTGCGCGGAGACACGCTGGCCAGCGTTTCCAGCAGCATTTCCGGATAGGTTTCCACCGGCGCCACCTTCACCTGATCGAACAGATCGGGCACCAGCTTCAGCATCACCTCACGGTTTTCCAGCATGTAGGACACACCGGACGGGGTGCGGGCATTGTCTTCCAGCACGAAAAACTCGTCTGGCCCGGTGCGCACCAGATCGATGCCGGCAATATGCACCCACACGCCGCCCGGCGGCTGGCGCCCCACCATGTGCAGGCAGAAGGCCGGGTTCATCAGCACCAGTTCAGCCGGGATGATGCCGGCCTTCAGGATTTCCTGCGCGCCATAGACATCGGCCAGGAACATGTTGAGCGCGGCCACCCGCTGTTTCAGGCCGCGTTCCAGCCGGGTCCATTCGCGCCGGGTGAGGATGCGCGGCACGATATCGAACGGGATCAGGCGTTCGGTGGCCTGGGCATCGCCATAGACGGCAAAGGTGATGCCGATGCGGCGGAAAAACAGCTCCGCCTGCGCCCGCCGCGCCGCCATCAACTCCTGTGGGCTGTCGGCCAGCCACTGGCGGATGGCGCGATAGGCCGTGGTTACCCCTTCCGGCGAGCGGGCGTCATAGAATTCGCCGGTTCCGAACATTTCGTCAAAGGCTGGCAGCGCCTGCATTGCTCCTCCCGGCTTGGTTGCGTCACTTTTGTGCGGAGGCGGCGGCAACAACGCAAGGATATTATTGCGTATTGGTCAGATCAGTCCGGCGCTGCGCATCGAAACATGGCCTGACGCGCCGATGATCACGTGATCGTGCACGGAAAGCCCCAGATGCCGCCCGGCCTCGATGATGGCGCGGGTCATCTGGATATCATCGCGGCTGGGCTGCGGATCGCCCGAAGGATGGTTGTGCACCAGGATGACGGCCGCCGCACCCAGATCGAGCGCGCGCTTGACGATCTCGCGCGGATACACCGGCGCTGCATTCACCGTGCCGTCGTTCATCACCTCATCACGGATCATGATGTTGCGATTGTTCAGGAAAATCACCCGGAACTGCTCGGTGGGCCGCTGCGCCAGGCTGGCGTGGAGATAATCCAGCAGCGCCTGCCAACCGCTCAGCACCGGCCGGTCCAGCGCGCGGGTCCGCAAGGATCGCAGCATCACCGCCTCGACAAACTTGATTGCCGCCGCCGCCCCGTCGCCCAGGCCGTCCACCCGCTTCAACTCCTCGGGCGTGGCGGCGATTAGCGCGGCCAGGCTGCCGAATTCGTCGATCAGCCGTTTGGCCAGCGGCTTGGTGTCCTGTCGCGGGATGGCCAGCGCCAGCAGATATTCCAGCAACTCATAGTCATGAAACCCCTCACCCCCGGCTGTCAGCAGGCGCTGGCGCAGCCGTTCGCGATGGCCGGCAGCGGAAGGAGCGTCGGCGCTCACGGCGCGGGCGGTGTGGCGGCCACATCGGCGCCCAACAGGGCCTCGACAATATGGCCGGCTTTCAGGCGGGCATTGTTGCCACGGGTGAACGGCCCCCAGGGCGTCAAGGCAGCGGTGACCGCCACGATCTGCAGCGTGGCGCCGGCGCCCTTGTCCGCAAGGCTGGCGACTGTTGCCGGCGTGATCGGCACCTCGCCGCCGGGTGTTGCCAGATGCAGCAGGCGGGTTTCCAGCTTGCCGGCGCGGCCCACCATGCCGCTGCTGCGCGCGGCCACCACTTCCCCCCAGGCCTTGGTGCCGCGCGGGATGACCACCTGGCCATCAACTGTCACCGGGCTGTCCAGCACCAGCAGGAACCGGTCACCCGGCTTGGCGCTGCGTGTGCTCACCTCGTTCCAGACCATCAGGCGCAGCGGGGTGCCGGATTTCGCCACCGCTGGCGCTGCCGCCACAACGGCCTGCGGCGCCGGTTCGGGCAGGGGGGCAGCGGGCTGGGCAAGCTGGGCAGCAAGCATAAAAATGATCATGGCTACAGATTGCATTGCGCCAGAGCCTCTGCCAAGCCTTGAGCGCCAGACAATGGCATCTTGGGAGTGGAAAAATGAAAAATCAGTCGCTCTTTCTGTTTGTTGCGGCGCTCACCTTGTCGGCGCCGGTGCTGGCCAAGGATGCGCCGAAATATGTCGTGGTGAACGAGGCGGTGGGTGTTCCGGTGTTTCCGGGTGACATCACCGATCGGCCCTATGAGGTGATTGGTGAAGTGAAGGCCGGGGTGCGCAAGGCCACGATCTTCAGCAAGGAAGCCAGCCAGACCAAGATTTACAAGGAATTATGGGAACGCGCCGAAAAGCTTGGCGCCGATGCGGTGATCAAGGCTGAATATGGCAATTCCCATGTGACCGCCATGAGCTGGGGCAAGACCAATGCCACCGGCACCGCCATCAAGTTCAAGCCGGCACCTGCCGCAGTGGCTGCACCGGCCACGCCCGGCAATCCCTGATGCTGCGCGGCAGGCAAGCCCGATCGCGGCTTGCCTGCCACCGCCATTGCTGCCAGCCTGTTGCTAGACCAACGGGAGAACCGCGATGCACAAGGTGGACCGAGTCTTCGGCGAAAAATTCCTCACCGCCATCGATGATTTCTATCGCTATGGCGTGCATCTGTTGTTCAACGAATGGTGGGAAACCGCCCCGCAGGACGCCATCGACAAATATGTGGCGGCCATCACCGAGCATCCCGAACATGGCCCATTGGCTGCCGGCGGCTGGATGGCGCCGCCGTTCAGCCTGGCCCAGGTGGCCGATTGTGCGCCGGGAACGCTGGGCGCTGCCTGGCGTGACCATATGGTGGCCAACGGCCTCGCCGAGCAACTGGCCGTGGGATACGCCGGGCTGACGGCTGATTTCGAAGCCAGCGGCAAGCTGGCCCGTCTGCCGGCCGTGCTGAAATACAAGGTGCTGCGCGGCTATCAGACCCATGATCTCCACCATGTCCTCACCGGCTACACCACCCATCCGTTCCACGAACTGGCCCTGCAGGCGTTCAGCCTGGCGCAGATGGACTATCCCTATTCGGCGATGACCCTGTCCGTCATCATGGGCCATGCCACGCTGGTTGATCCCTGGCTGATCCAGCCGGCGATGGACGC
Source organism: Sphingomonadales bacterium (assembly GCA_027485485.1). Lineage (GTDB taxonomy): Bacteria > Pseudomonadota > Alphaproteobacteria > Sphingomonadales > Sphingomonadaceae > Sandarakinorhabdus. The sequence goes on from JAIXQY010000030.1 coordinate 33,186, forward strand.
CATCACCGATGGCTGGGCGCTGGGCCGGCGGGCCAAATCCATCCAGTTCATCGATTTCGAGAACCAGATCCACCGTCCGCTGGCCGAGATCCGCGACGATTATGGCCTGCTGCGCGAGGCGCCCTTTGTGCCGTTGATGCCGCGCGTGTCGGAACTGGTGGCCGGCGAGTTGAAGGTGCAGGAACGCATGCGCCAGGGCGGCCCGGGGCGGCAGGCCGCCTGATGCACGCGCCAACGCGGCCCGGCATCAATCCTTGCGCAGCCAACCCTTCATGGTGATGCCCAGCGTCTCCACGGCCTGAACGCTGCCGGTGCCGTCCAGCTCAAAGGCAATGCGCCAGTCATGCGCCCAGGCTTCCTGCAGCAGCAGCGCAAATGTCGCACCGCCGGGACGATCATCCCGAAACCGCAACGTGACATTATAAAGCTCGACACTGCCGGCTGCTGGTGCTTCCACCGCGCGGCCCTGCCGGGGTGTCTGCGGCCTTGCCGCCTCAGTCTTGCGATACCAGTCGCGGAACACCGGATTGTCATCCAGCCGGCGGCTGATGCTGATGCCATCCACCTGCGCCAGCCCCGGCACGACCCGCGCCCGACTGGCTGGCACCACCACCACCTCCACCCGCTGGCCAAGCGGCGTTATCGCGATCAAATCCGTGACATCCGGCGACCAGCCGGTTTCCAGCGCCATGCGCCAGCGCGGCGCGATGGCGACCGGATCGGGCATCGGCAATGGCTCCGGTTCCGGCAGCGGCTGGGGTGTGGGCGGGCGCAATCTGGGCATGCCGTTCCTGTGGCGCGGCTGCGGCGGCCCGGCAAGCGGTTATGGCGAGTGAGGCCGCAGCACTGCGCCGAAAGCCTGCCCTGCAAACGCATTGCCGGAATGCGCCAGACCGGCTGTCACCAGCATTTCGCGAATCTGCAAATTGCGTATAGTGGCGCGGCGAAGGGGGCGATTCGGCCATAGCCATGCGTATCTGGGGCAAGGTCATCCGCGCGGTTGTTGTTTCGGTCATCGTCACGTTGGTGGCCATGGCCCTGATGTCGCGTTTGCCGGGCCTGGACATTCCCCCGCCCTATTGGGTGCTTGGCACATTGTTGCCGATGTTGCTGTCAGGGCCGATCACCTATTCATTGGCGCGTCAGGCCGATCTTATTGCCGGGCTGAATGAAGAATTGTCCGATGCCTATGCCCAGATGAAGGCGCTGGCCGAAACCGATCATCTCACCGGCCTGGCCAACCGCGCGGCGTTTCTGGCGGCTGCCGAACAATTGCGGGCCCAGCATTCGGGCCGCATCCTGGTTGTCGATCTCGATCGGTTCAAGGCGATCAACGACAGCCATGGCCACGATGTTGGCGACCGCGTGTTGCACGGCATCGCCCAGACCCTGCTGCGCTGCGCCGGCAAGAATGATCTGGTTGGCCGCATCGGCGGTGAGGAGTTCGCCGTGTTCCTGCCCGGCGCCGATGACCAGGCCGCCGCCGCCCGGGCTGATGCGATCCGGGCCGGGATCGAACAGGTCACCATCTTTGATCGCAACGGCGCCACCATCCGCATCACCGCCAGCATCGGCGTTTCCGGCCAGCGCAGTGCCAGCCTGCCCGATGCCCTGCAATCCGCCGACATGGCCATGTATCGCGCCAAACGCTCCGGCCGCAACCGGGTGCGCATCGCGGCATAGGTCGCAATGGTCACTGTGCCGATCGCAGAGGCAAGGCGCAGCCCCGTTTCGAACAGAGCGCCCGCGTGATGGTTCCAGGCGTGCGATAACGAAATTGGGGACATGGCCTCAGCCAGTGCTTGTCGGAGGCCCATCTTCTTCGGTCCGTGCCCGGCGTTTTTCGGCGCGACGTTGGCGTTCCTTGGCGCGGATCACATCCCAATGGGCCTGGTGCTGCTTCATCCAGCGTCGCGCCCAAAGGGAGGCGATGATCAGGGCCACCAGCGCAAGCCCGATCAGCATGTCGCGTCCCGGCCCGAGAAAGAGCAGCGGCGAACAGAGTGTTGCCAGCGCGCTCAGCACCGCCGCTGCACCCTTGCTGGCGTGCACATCCGGCGTATGGCCGATGCAGCGCTCGATCAGCTCGGGTGCCAGCATCGGCAGGAAGCACAGCAGCGCAATGGCAAGGCAGCCGGGCAGATGAACCACGGCCGGCGTGCCGCGCGAATCGTAACCCCAACGGCGCGGCTGCCGTGCCAAGCTGTCACTCTGCCGCTGGCAGGTAAATCTCCCCGCCCTTGGCCCGGAACTCGGCGCTTTTTTCGGCCATGTCGGCTTCCAGCATCGCGTCGGTGTTCTGCTTGGCCACTTCATCGCTGGTCCACGCCTGCTTGTGCCGCTCGAACTTCTCGCCCACCGCGC
>JAIXQY010000057.1 GCA_027485485.1 Sphingomonadales bacterium
GACCACGCCGCGCGCGCCCTATCGCGTGCTGTCGCCGGTGCTGGGCCCGGCGCAATCCTTGCGCACGCTGCGCACCCGGTCGGGCCTGGTGGAAATCGAGGCGCAGCTGGCCGCCGGCAAGCTGGACAGCCGCATCGCCAAGACCATGGCCTTTGCCAACAAGAGCCTGGCCGCCGATCTGGTGCTGCCGGCGCTGCTGCCGCTGTGTGTGGTCGATGCCAGCCTGGCCGATGCCTGCACCGCGCTGGCCGGCTGGAACCGGCGCTTTGATAACGACAGCCGCGGTGCCTATCTGTTTGCCGCCTTCTGGAGCCGGGTGGAGGGCAATCCGGCGATCTGGCGCACCAAATTCGATCTGGCCGATCCGGTGAACACCCCGCGCGATCTGATCACCGATGGCGCGGTGGGCGACACGTTGCGCGGCGCGTTGAAGGCGGCGGTGGACCGGCTGCGCAAGGAAGGCATCGCGCTGGATGCACGCTGGGGCGATGTGCAATTTGCCCAGCGCGGCGCCGATCGCATTGCCATCCACGGCGCCCACGGCGAGCTGGGCGTGCTGAACGTGCAGCAGGCCGTGCCGGTGCCGGGCGGCATCACCCCGGTGCATGGCACCAGTTATATCCAGGTGGTGGGCTTTGATGCCGCCGGGCCGGTGGCGGATGCGCTGCTCAGCTATTCCCAGTCCACCGATCCGGCCTCGCCGCATTTTGGCGACCAGACGAAGCTGTATTCGGCCAAGCAATGGCACCGCCTGCCGTTCAAGCCGGCTGACATCGCGGCGGCCAGCAAGGGCGCGGCGCTGGTGATCAGCGAGTAAGGGCCGCCTGCCGCCGCAACCGGTTGAGCAGGGCCGCGCCGATCAGCACACAGGCGGCGATAACGGCGAGGCCAACGTCATAGCTGCCGGTGGCATCGCGTGACACGCCCAGCGCGCTGGTGCTGAGGAAGGCGCCGAACTGGGCGATGGTGTTGACGGCGGCGATGCCAACGGCGCGGTGGCGTTCGTGCAGCGTCTCCGACAGGGCGGCGAAGAACGCCGGTTGCGAGGGCAGATAGAGCGCGAAGATCAGCATGGCCGCAATCAGCGCCGGCGTGGGCGATGTGGCCAACGCCAGCAGGGCGAAGGCGGCGGCCACCACCGCCCACGGCAGCAGCATGTGCCAATAGCGTTCCTGCCGGCGGTCGCTGTGCCAGCCCAGGCCCAGCAGCATTACCATCCCGATCACCCCGCCAACCACGGTCAACTGGCCGATCTGGGCGATGTCCATGCCGGTCTTGGCGGCCAGGATCGACGGCATCGAATTATAATAGGCGTTCACCGATCCGACAAAGAAGAACCAGGTGAACCCGAACAGCAGCACCTTGGGATCGGCAATGGCGCGCAGCACGCTGCCATGCGCCGCGCCGCTGGTGGCAGCCGCGTCTGCCGCGAGCGCACCGGTGAGCCAGCGCCGCTCATCGGGCGCCAGCCACGCCACATCATCGGGCGAATCCGGCAGAAAGCGGAAGATGATGAGGCCCATCAATATGGCCGGTACACCTTCGATCAGGAACAGCCATTGCCAGCCGTGCAGGCCCATTGTGCCTTCGAGGCCCAGGATCGGCGGCGACACCAGGCCCATGACGATCGAGGTGATCGGCTGTGCCACATAAAATCGGCTCACCACCCGGGCGCGCCACTGCGCCGGGAACCAGATGCTGGCATAATAGAGGATCGCCGGGAAAAACCCCGCCTCCGCCGCGCCAAGCAGGAAGCGCAGGATATAGAATTGCGTCGGCGTCGTCACGAACATCAGCGCGGCCGACAAGATGCCTCAGCTGATCATGATCCGCGTCACCCACAGCCGTGTGCCAAAGCGCATCATCGCCATGTTCGACGGCACTTCGAGCAGGGCATAGCTGATGAAGAAAATGCCGCCGGCAAAGCCATAGACCGTGGCGGTGAAGCCCAGATCCTTGTTCATCGTTTCGGCGGCAAAGCTGATGTTGATGCGATCGACGATGGCGATGAGATAGGCGATCAGCAGGAAGGGCAGCAGCCGCAACTGCGCCTTTTTCATCACGCGGTCCGGCAGGCCGGGGGCGAACGCCGCTGTTTCGCTCATCCCACCGGCCGCCCGCCCAGCGTTTCGGACAATTTGGCCGCGATGGCGCTGCGGGCGCGGACAGAGAGCGCCTTGCGGTCGGGCGTGTCGGCCGGGCTGAAGGGCTCAAGGAAGTGAACGCGCGCTTCCCAGGTGCCGGGGCGGGAAAGCAGGCGCCAGGCGTTGGCGGCGCCGGTTTCCATGCCGACCCAGGCGAGGTTGCGGCCGGCTTCGTCGCAATCGATCACGACGGGTTGCAGCGTCGCACCGGGTGGGGGCGGGATCAGCATGGCAAACAGCGGCGCCTTGAACGGCAGCAGGCGGCGGCCGTCGCTGCAGGTGGCTTCGGGGAACATGGCGATGCGGCTGTGGCGGGTGAACTGCTCACGCATGGCGGCGATCTGGGCGGGCACGCCCATGCGGTCGCTGCGATTGACGAAGATCGTATCGTTCACCCGGCAGATGAAGGCGAGGCCGGGCCAGATGGCGATGCCATCCTGCGCGACAAACACCGTGCCGGTCTGCCCGCCCAGGATCAGCGCGTCTGACCAGCTGAGATGGTTGGCGATGTAGAACACGTCGCGGCTGACCGGCTGGCCGATGCTGCGCACGCGGATGCCGCAGGCGCGGGCAGACCAGGCGAGAAAGCGCCGCGCCCAGGGCGACGGCCAGCCCAGCCGCTGGTGCAGCAGGATGTGGGCCGGCACGCAGATGGCGGCGATGGCCAGCAGCCACAGGCTGCGCACCACCACGCGCACCGCGCCGGCCGGATCAGCGCGGCAGGCGCGGGCAAAGCCGGCCAGTGCCGCCAGCGTGCCGGGCACCGGCGGTGCGACAAAGCCGCTGGCATCGGGCAGCGGGGGTGGCCAATCAGGCGGGGCGGGTGCGGCGTCCATCGCGGGCCTTCTTGCCGCAACTGCGCCTGCGCCGCTACAGGCGATCTATGGCGCATGTGTTGATGCTCGATTCTGGGGTTGGCGGCCTGTCCGTGCTGGATGATGTGCGTGGCGCGCTGCCGGCGATTGATATCAGCTATGTCGCCGATAACGCCGGCTTTCCTTATGGCACCAAGACGGAGATGGAGGTGGCGACGCGGGTGTGCGCGCTGCTCGGCCGGCTGACGGAGCGGCTGGCGCCCGATCTGATCGTGATTGCCTGCAACACCGCCTCCACGATCGCGCTGGCCCATGCCCGCGCCGTGCTGGACGTGCCGTTGGTGGGCACGGTGCCGGCGATCAAGCCGGCGGCAGCCCAGTCGCGCAGCCGCGTGATCGGCGTGCTGGGCACGATGGCCACGGTGCGCCAGCCTTATGTGGCGCGCTTGTCGGCCGATCATGCCGCGGATTGCAGCGTGCTGCTGTACGGCAGCGCCCGGCTGGTGGAGCTGGCGGAGGCGAGCCTGCGCGGGGAACAGGTGACCGCGGCGGATGTGGCCCCGGAACTGGCCGGCCTGACCCGCCAGCCGGATGGTGCGCGCATGGATGTGGTGGCGCTGGCCTGCACGCATTTCCCGCTGTTGCTGCCGATATTGCAGGCGGCCGCACCGGGGATGGCCTTTGTGGATGGCGGGCCGGGCATCGCGCGGCGGGTGGCGCATCTGCTCGGGCCGCGCGGCGGCGAAGGGCAGGGCGCGGGCCGGGCGATCTTCACCCGAATGGATGATGAGGTTGACGCATTGGCCCCGGCGCTGCACCGCTACGGCCTGACAATCAGCAGATGAGGCGGCCATGGCCCTGAATGATGATGATCTGAAGGCGCGCATGAACCGGTTCGTGCCGCCCACGGCCGCCATATTGGGGCAGGAGATCCTCGAGATCGACAGCGCCGCCGGCCGGGTGAAGATGAAGTTTCAGCCCATCGATGCCTGCCGCAACCCGATGGGCAATGTGCAGGGCGGCATCGTCGTGGCCATGCTGGATGATGCCGCAGCGTTCGCGGCCATCGTGAAGAGTGGCAAGCGCATCGGCATCCCGACCATCGAGCTGAAAACCAGCTTCTTCGCCCCGGCCAAGGCCGGCGTGCCGCTGTTTGCCGAGGGCCGCTGCCTGAAACTGGGCAAGCGCATCGCCTTCATGGAGGCGGATCTGTTCGACGAGGCGGGCACGTTGCTCGCCCGCCTCACCACATCGGCCGTTCCGATCGATCTGGAAGGCCCCAGTGCATTGGTGGACCGCAAATGACCCCGGATGAAGTCCTGTTCGAACAGCGCGGCCATGCGCTGTGGATCACGCTCAATCGCGTGGCTGCGCTGAACGCGCTCAACCACCCCATGGCGGTGAGCATCCACCGCGCCATCATCGCGGCGATGGGCGATGCGGCCGTGCGCCATATCGTGATCGAGGGCGCCGGCGAGCGGGCCTTCTGCGCCGGTGGTGATGTCGCGCTGCTGGGCCGCGAAGGCCGGCAGGACCGGGCGCTGTGGGAGACGTTCTTCCACGACGAATATCGCATGAACCAGGCCATCGCCCGTTGCGGCAAGCCGTGGGTGGCCCTGATCGATGGCATCACCATGGGCGGCGGCGTCGGGCTTTCGATCCATGGGCCCCACAGCATCGCCACCGAGCGCACGTTGTTTGCCATGCCCGAAACCGGCATCGGCCTGATCCCCGATGTGGGCGGCACCCATGCGCTGGCCAAATTGCCCGGTGAGATCGGCACCTGGCTGGCGCTCACCGGCGCGCGGCTGAAGGCGGCCGATCTGCGATATGCCAAGATCGCCACCCATTATGTGCCATCGGCGCATCTGCCCACCCTGTGCGATCTGCTCGCCACCAGCCACGAACCACTGGATGCGCTGCTGGCCAGTTTTGATGAGGATGCCGGCGAAGCGCCGCTGGCCGCCTATCGCGACGCCATTGATTTCCATTTCGGCCATGACCGGATGGAAGACATCATGGCCAGCCTGGATGAAGGCGATGACTGGGCCCGCGAACAGGCCGCCACCATCCGCCGCATGAGCCCGATCAGCTGCAAGCTCAGCCTGGCCGGCCTGCGGCTGGCACGCGGGGTGAGCATCGAGGAGGCGTTGATCACCGAATATCGCATGGTGTGCGAAATCCGGAATGGCCATGATTTCTTCGAAGGCATCCGCGCGCAGTTGATCGACAAGGATCGCAACCCGAAATGGCAGCCCGCCACGCTGGAAGCGATCAGCGATGATGATGTTGCCCGCCATCTGGAGGTGCCGGACACCGGCGACCTGACGTTCGAATAAGCGGCCACAATGAAAAAGGGGCGGCCCAAAAGGCCGCCCCTTCTTTTCGTGCGATGATCGCAACGGTGCCGATCAGGCGGCAACCGTGATCTGGCGACGGCGGCGGGCGAAGCCCACCATGCCCATGCCGGCGATCATCAACGCCCAGGTGCCCGGTTCCGGCACGGCGGTCACAACCGGGGCCGGATCGGACGAGAAGCTGCCACCGGCCACAGCGCGGAAGGTGTTGATCGCGCTGGTAGGCGTCCCGGTGTTCGCCGGCGACGAAGCGGTGTTCAGGAACGGGTTCACCGAGGTCAGGTTCATCGAGAAGTTGCGCTGGTTGGTGCCAGAGAAATCCATGAAGTCCGACGTGTAGGTGATGACGGCGCCCGGGGTCGAGCCGCTGATGCCGGCCGAGTTGGTGCCACGGGTGCCCGACAGCAGGGTGTTGTTGAACGTGCCGGTCAGCAGGTTGGAGCCGGCAAGGAAGGTGCGCGCGCCGATGACGATGTCAGCCGTCGAGATGAACGAGAAGTTGCCGACCAGGTTGGTCTGGTTCAGCGTGTTGCCGTTCTGGGTGGCGATGGTGTTGGTCACCGTGCCGTTCAGTGACCAGCTGGCGGTCACGTTGGAGACGAACCCGGCGATCGACGGCTGCAGGAAGCTGAAGGTCACGTTGCGGGCACCGGCCGAGTTGCTGTTGTTCAGGGTGGTGCTGTAGAAGGTGGCACTGTTGCCCGAGCGCACCCAACGCACGTTGGAGCCGCCGGTGCCGGCCGAGAAGTTGGCGAAGGTGGTGGTCACGGCGGCGGCCGGGATGGCGGTGAGAGCGGTGGCGGCGACGGCGGCCAGGATCAGGATCTTGCGCATATGATACTCCTCAGTTGCTCGGCCGCACCCACACATGGCGGCTTCGTTTACGAATATGCAACAACTGTGCCAGAATTCTGATTAATATTATCTTATTGAAATTGAACAATCTTAAGATTCATTAATTTTCGCGACTGTTAACTGCGCCTTACAGATTCTGAACCCACCGCCACGCGGCATCGGCCATTGCCGGGCTTGCCAGCCGCCGTTAAAAGGCCGGCAAGGCCATGGTTGGCCCGGTTTCAGGAGGCCCGCATGCCCGCCATTGCTCTTGCGTCCGATCATGCCGGCTTTGCCCTGAAGGCCATATTGGCCGATGAATTGCGCGCCGCGGGCCACAGCATCATCGATCTGGGCCCGGACAGCGAAGCCAGTGTGGATTATCCCGATTATGGCCGGGCGCTGGGTGAGGCGGTTGCCCAGGGCCGCGCCGCGCGCGGCATTGCCATCTGCGGTTCCGGCATCGGCATTTCCATCGCCGTCAACCGCATAGCCGGCGCGCGCTGTGCGCTGGTCACCAGCGGCTTGATGGCGCGGCTGGCCCGCCAGCACAATGATGCCAATTGCATCGCGCTGGGCAGCCGGATAATCGGCATCGAAGTCGCGCGCGATTGCGTGGCCGAATTTCTGCGCACCGAATTTGAAGCTGGCCGCCACGCCGGCCGCGTTGCCAAGCTGGCCTGAGGAGAAACATCATGAGCAGCCGCCCGATGCCGGAGATCCGGCCCGATGGCTTTTTCGAAACCCCGGCGGCGATCAGCGATCCGGCTGTTGCCGCCGCCATCGCCATGGAGCTTGACCGGCAGCAGAACCAGATCGAGCTGATCGCCAGCGAGAATATCGTCAGCCGCGCCGTGCTGGAAGCACAGGGCAGCGTATTCACCAACAAATATGCCGAAGGCTATCCCGGCAAGCGCTATTATCAGGGCTGCCATCCATCCGACGTGGTGGAGCAGCTGGCCATTGATCGCGCCAAGGAGCTGTTTGGCGCCGCCTATGCCAATGTGCAGCCGCATTCGGGCGCGCAGGCCAATGGCGCCGTGATGCTGGCGCTCACCAAGCCCGGCGACACGATCCTGGGCATGAGCCTGGACGCCGGCGGCCACCTCACCCACGGTGCCAAGGCGGCAATGAGCGGCAAATGGTTCAACGCCATCCAATATGGTGTGCGCCGCGAGGATCATCTGATCGATTATGACGAGGTGGAGCGGCTGGCCGTCGAGCACAAGCCGGTGCTGATCATCGCCGGTGGTTCGGCCTATCCGCGCATCATCGATTTCGCCCGCTTCCGTGCCATTGCCGACAAGGTGGGTGCGCGGCTCCTGGTGGACATGGCGCATTTTTCCGGGCTGGTGGCGGCCGGGGTGCACCCGTCGCCCATTCCCTATGCCGATGTGGTGACCACCACCACCCACAAGACGCTGCGCGGGCCGCGTGGCGGCATGATCCTGTCGCGCGATGCCGAGCTGGGCAAGAAGTTCAACAGCGCGGTGTTCCCCGGCCTGCAGGGCGGCCCGCTGATGCATGTGATCGCCGCCAAGGCCGTGGCCTTTGGTGAGGCACTGCAACCGGGATACAAGGATTATTGCCGGGCCGTGATCGCCAATGCGCAAGCCCTGGCCGCCCGGCTGGTGGAGCGCGGCTGCGCCGTGGTGGCCGGCGGCACCGACACGCACCTGGCGTTGATCGATCTCAGCCCCAAGGGCATCACCGGCAAGGATGCCGACGAGGCGCTGGAACGTGCCGGCATCACCTGCAACAAGAATGGCGTGCCCTTCGATCCGTTGCCGCCCACCAAGACCAGCGGCATCCGCGTCGGCAGCCCGGCCGGCACCACCCGCGGTTTCGGCATTGCCGAGTTCCAGCAGATTGGTGACATGATCGCCGACGTGCTGGACGGGCTGGCCGCCAATGGGCAGGATGGCAATGCCGAGGTGGAAAAGGCGGTGAATGTGCGGGTGCGGGCGTTGTGCGCGCGTTTCCCCATCTATCCGGCCTGATCGACGGCTGCGGCCAGGGAGGCGTTGATGGCAGACGACCACGGCAAACCGAACCAGAGCGAGGCCGAACGGTTGCAGCAACTGGCCGATGATGCCGTCGCCGCCGGCAAGCGCGCGCTCGACACCGAAACCGGCAAGCAGATTGCCGATATTGCCGATGCCGGCTTCACCACGGCCGGCAAGCTGGTGGATGGCCTGCTCGACAATCCGACCGGAGCGCAGATGAAGCAGGGCGCCAATGATCTGCTGGCCAAGACCGGGCCGGTGGGCCAGACCGATCTGGGCCGCAATGTCATGGCGGGCGCGGCGGTCGGCTTTTTCATCGGGCTGGTGTTCTCGTTCATCGGCCTGTTCTGGGGCATGGTCTTTGGCGCGGCGCTGGGCTTCCTGCGCACCATCACGAAACGCCCCTGATGCGCTGCCCCTTTTGCGGCCATGACGACACCCAGGTGAAGGACAGCCGTCCCACCGAAGACGCTGCTGCCATCCGGCGGCGGCGGCAGTGCCCGGCCTGTGGCGGCCGCTTCACCACCTTTGAACGGGTGCAGTTGCGCGAACTGACGCTGATCAAGAAGAGCGGCAAGCGCGAACCGTTCGATCGCGACAAGCTGGCCCGTTCGATCGAAATCGCCTGCCGCAAGCGCGCGGTGGACCCGGAACGCATCGAACGGCTGGTCAACGGCGTGGTGCGCCAGCTGGAATCGATGGGGGAGTCCGAAATCGATGCCGGCGTGGTCGGCGAAATGGTGATGGTGGCGCTGCAGGCGCTCGATCCGGTTGCCTATATCCGCTTTGCCAGCGTCTATCGCGATTTCCGCGAGGCAAAGGATTTCGAGACCTTCGTGGGCGGGCTTTCGGAGGCGGTGCACGGGGTGAAGGGCAGCGGCGACTGAGGGCGACGCCCCTCCGCCTCCCCCGGCCTTCGCCGGGGTCGGCACCTCCCCAAACAAGTTTGGGGAGGATCATGCCACCCGGTTCCTCCCCAAACTTGTTTGGGGAGGTGGCGCGCGGCACGCGCGACGGAGGGGCCTTCACCCCTGACAACGCAGCCCAAACCCGCTACGGCCCCAACATGACCGCGCTGCCGCCCAATCCGCCCGCAATCATTCTCGTGCGCCCGCAACTGGGCATGAACATCGGCGCGGTGGCGC
>JAIXQY010000011.1 GCA_027485485.1 Sphingomonadales bacterium
CATGGACGAATTTGCCCGTCTCCTCGATGCGCTGCTCTACACGCGCAGCCGCACCGCCAAGCTGGCCCTGATTGCCGGCTTTCTGCGCGCCACGCCGCACCCTGATGCCGGCTGGGCGCTGGCGGCGCTCACCGGCACGCTGGATCTGAAGGCGGTGCAGCCCAGCCTGCTGAAAAGCCTGATTGCCCAGCGGGTTGATCCCACCCTGTTCGCGCTCAGCCATGATTTCGTGGGGGACATGGCCGAAACCATCTCGCTGCTTTGGCCCGAACCGGCCGGGACGCGCCCACCGCCACCGGGGCTGGATGCGGTGGTGCAGCAGCTCTCGGGCCTGTCGCGCAGCGCGGCGCCGGCCGTGGTCGCCGCCCTGATGGACGCGCTGGATGCCCCTGGCCGTTATGCCTTCATCAAGCTGGCCACCGGCGCGCTCCGGGTTGGCGTGTCGGCGCGGCTGGCCAAGACCGGCTTTGCGCAAGGCTTTGGCCTGGATGTGGAAGAGGTGGAGGAGCTGTGGCACGGCCTGTCGCCGCCGTTCACGCCGCTGTTTGCCTGGGCGCGCGGGGAAGCGCCAAAGCCCATGCCCGGCGATGTGCCGGTGTTCCGGCCGTTCATGCTGGCCAGCCCGCTCGAAGAGCCGCTCGATCTGGAAGCCCATGTGGCGGAATGGAAATGGGATGGCATCCGCGTGCAGATCGTCCACGCCGGCGGCCAGACCCGCCTGTTCAGCCGCACCGGCGACGATATTTCCGCCAGCTTCCCGGATGTGACGCTGGATCAACCGCTGGCGCTGGATGGCGAATTGCTGGTGCGCGGGGCAGGGCAGGGCGATGGCACATTGGCCGCCGGCAGCTTCAACGCCCTGCAGCAGCGGCTGGGCCGCAAATCCCCCACCGCCAAGCTGATGGCCGAAGCCCCGGCCTTCATCCGCGTCTATGACCTGTTGGCCCATGCCGGGGAGGATCTGCGGCCCCAGCCCTGGCATGCCCGCCGCGCCCGGCTGGAGGCGGTGATGCCCGGCCTCGATCCCGCCCGCTTCGATCTCTCCCCGCTGGTGGCGGCCGCAGATTGGGACGCGCTGGCCGCCCGGCGCGACTCCGCCCGCGAAGCCGCCATCGAAGGCCTGATGCTCAAACGCCGCGACGCGCCCTACACGGCCGGGCGCAAGGCCGGCCTGTGGTTCAAGTGGAAGCGCGATGCGCTCACCGCCGATTGCGTGCTGATGTATGCCCAATCCGGCCATGGCAAGCGATCGAGCCTCTACAGCGATTATACCTTCGGCGCCTGGAGCAATGACGGCCAGTTGCTCCCCGTCGGCAAGGCCTATAGCGGCTTCACCGATGCCGAACTGGCCTGGCTGGACAAGTTCGTCCGGCAACACACCACCGCCCGCTTCGGCCCGGTGCGCGAGGTGGAGAAAAGCCTGGTGCTCGAAGTCGCCTTCGATTCGATCCATGTCTCCACCCGTCACAAATCCGGCCTCGCCATGCGCTTCCCGCGCATTTCGCGCATCCGAACCGACAAGCCGGCGGCGGAGGCCGACAAGATTGTCACGCTATTGAAGCTGGCGACGTGAACCTGTCCTGCCTCTCCCACCCCCAGCCCCTCCCGCAAGCGGGAGGGGAGCAGATCGTGCAAGGGCCTGACGACTCCCCTCCCGCTTGCGGGAGGGGCTGGGGGTGGGCGGTTGCAGTTGAAGCCTACAACCCGAACGCGTAAGCCTGCGCCATGCTCATCGCCATCTTCAACATCAACGGCACCAACGCCCGCCTGCCGCGCCTGCTGGAATGGCTGGAAGAGGCCAAGCCCGACATTGCCTGCCTGCAGGAAATCAAGACGATCACCGAGAATTTCCCGGTCGATGTGCTGAGGGACGCCGGCTATCACTGCCTGGTGCACGGCCAGAAGGGCTTCAACGGCGTCGCCATCCTGTCGCGCGAACCGGCCACCGAAGTGCAGCGCGGCCTGCCCGGTGATGATGCGGACGAACAATCCCGCTATCTCGAAGCCGATGTGATGGGCGTGCGCGTTGCATCCATCTACCTGCCCAACGGCAACCCGCTGCCCGGACCGAAATTTGATTACAAGCTGGCCTGGATGCAGCGCCTGAACGCCCATGCGGCCGGCCTGCTGGAAACCGGCCTGCCGGTGGTGCTGGCCGGGGATTATAATGTCATCCCCAATGATGATGATATCTGGGATGCCACCGCCATGCGCGGCGATGCCCTGCGCCAGCCGGAATCGGTCGCGGCCTACCGCCAATTGCTGTGGCAGGGCTGGACGGATGCGGTGCGCAGCCTGCACCCGGCGGGCGGGGTGTGGAGCTTCTGGGATTATCAGGCCGGCGCCTGGCCGCGCGACCATGGCTTCCGCATCGATCACCTGCTGCTGTCACCAGCGGCGGCGGATCGGCTGGCGGATGCCGGGGTGATGAAGCATGTGCGCGGGGCGGAGAAGGCCAGCGATCACGCGCCGGCGTGGGTGCGGTTGCGCTGAGCTCAGATCCTCCCCCTCTGGGAGAGGTGGCGCCGAAGGCGACGGAGGGGGCGCGCCGGTGGTGGCTATGGGCGGGGCCTGGCGCAACCCCTCCGCCTCGCGGTGCTCGGCACCTCCCCTGGCAGGGGAGGATATTTCAGACCAATCTCAGCGCGGCGCAGGCTTCTCCGCCGGTTCCTGCAACGTCTTGTCCAGCCAGTTCTGATCCAGCTTGGGGGCATCGTCCATCGGCGGCGGTTCGCCGTCCAGCGGCTGCGGCTCCTCGGTGATGCCATAGGATTCGGCGTCCGGTTCCAGCATCGCGCCCTCTTCCACCACATCGGTCACCAGCGGTTCGGGCGGGGTGCCGCCAACCGCACGCGCCATGAACTGGGCAAAGGCGCGGGCCGGTGCGCGGCCGCCGGCCAGGCCGCGCACGGCGGCGTTGTCGTCGCGGCCCATCCACACGCCGGTGGTGATGCCGCTGGAAAAGCCGATGAACCAGCCATCCTTGTTGCTGCTGGTGGTGCCGGTCTTGCCCGCCAGCGGCCGGCCGATCTGGGCGGCGCGGGCAGTGCCTTCTTCCACGGCGGCCTGCATCAGCTGCGTCATCTGGGCGGCCACCACCGGGGCCACCACCTGGCGCGTCTCACCCGCGGCACGGTTATACAGCACACGGCCGGAACCGGTGGTGATGCGGGTGATGGCATAAGGCGCATTTTCCATGCCGCCGCCGGCCACGGTCGCATAGGCGTTGGTCATTTCAAACAGCGTCACCACCGATGATCCCAGCGCCATCGCCGGCTGCCGGTCCACCGCGGTGGTGATGCCGAATCGCCGCGCCATTTCGGCCACCACGTCGAAACCCACCTGCTGGGCAATTTCCACCGCCACCGTGTTGATCGATTGGGCAAAGGCCTGTTTCACCGTCACCGGGCCCGCAAAGCTGTTGTTGTTGTTTTTGGGGCTCCAGTTGCCGATGGTGACCGGCTTGTCCTCATAGATGTCGTCCAGCTGCACGCCGGCTTCCAGCGCGGCGGCATAGACGAAGAATTTGAACGCCGAACCCGGCTGCCGCCGCGCCGTCATCGCCCGATTGTAATTAGACCGCACATAATCGGTGCCGCCCACCATCGCCTTCACCCCGCCATCGCGGGCCAGCGCTACGAGCGCGCCCTGCGCCCCCTTCGGGCTTTCGGTGCGGATCGCGGCTTCGGCATAGGCCTGGGCGCGGGCGTTCAGCGTGGTTTCCACCAACAGCGGCTCATTGGCCTCATCGGTGCGGTTTTCCAGCTCGGTCAGCACCCAATCGGTGAAGTAACGCACGCCGGCCGGCCGCGCCTGGGGGGCGAACTGCACCAGGCGCGGATCGGCATCGGCGGCTTCCTGGGCGGTGATGCTGCCGCCATCCACCATCACCGCAATCACCGTGGCCGCCCGCTTGCGCGCCGCTTCGGCATCGGCGGACGGCGAAAAGCGCGACGGCGCCTTCACCAGCCCGGCGATGATCGCGGCCTCCTCCAGCTTCAGCCGGCGGGCGCTGTGGCCATAGAATTTGCGCGCGGCGGCATCGATGCCATAGGCACCACCACCGAAATAGACGCGGTTCAGATACAGTTCGAGGATGGCTTCCTTGCTGAACTTGCGCTCCAGCGCCAGCGCCAGCACCACTTCGCGCAGCTTGCGGGTATAATCCTTGGACGCGGTGAGAAACAGGTTGCGCGCCAACTGTTGGGTGATGGTGGATGCGCCCTGCGCCTTGTTGCCGCGCATGGCGTTGACCACGAACGACCGCACGATGCCGATGGGATCAATGCCGGGGTGATACCAGTAACGCCGATCCTCCACCGCGATCATCGCATTCTGCATCGGCGCCGGGATTTCGGGATAGCTGAGCCACTCGCCATAGCTGGGGCCGAAGCTGGCCAGCACCGTGCCATCATCGCCGCGGATTTCCACCGGCTGGCCATTGGGGCTGCGCTTCATCTCGTCAAAGCCGGGCAGCGACTGATAGGCAATCGCCACCGCCACGGCGAGGGCAATTACCCCGGCCAACCCGATCACCAGCCCGGCTTTCAGCAGGGTGGCGAACCAGTTGGACGAGGAGCGGGGGGAGCGGGGGGCGGGGCGATTCTGGGGCACTTTGGTGTGTTACTCGGCAAATACGGCAGCTATGCGGCGAACGCTGAAAGATCCTCCCCCTATGGGGGAGGTGGCAGCCGAAGGCTGACGGAGGGGGCGGCCCAGCGCTGGCCCAGCACGCCCCCTCCGCCTCCCTGCGGTCGGCACCTCCCCCAGAGGGGGAGGATCGATGCGGGCCGCTTCATCCCGGGCCTCCACAGCCCACGCAGGCCGGGTCTTTGGGCAGGGCGATGCTGCGGAAGCGGCCGGCGCGGCCGTCATACAGGGTGAGGCGCCCGGCTGACGAGGGGGCAAAGCCCGACAGCTCGCGAATGGCCTCCATCGCCATCAGATTGCCCACGATCCCGGTGAGCGCGCCCAGTACCCCAGTGGCGGCGCAATTGCGATCGGGGGCATCGCTGGGCGAACCCACGAAGCAGCGGTAACAGGGCTGATCCGGCCGGTGCCCGGCAAACACCGCCACCTGGCCATCCCACGGCCCCACCGCGCCCGACACCAGCGGCACGCGCAGCGCCAGTGCCAGATCGGCCACCGCCAGCCGCGTGGCGAAACTGTCGCTGCCGTCGATCAGCAGATCATGGCCGCTCAGCAGCGCATCGCCATTGTCCGCATCCAGCCGCAGCGGCACCGCGACGGTTTCGATGTCGGGGTTGAGCGCGTGCAGGCGGGTGCAGGCCACTTCGGCCTTCATCGCGCCGATATCGGCGGTGGTGAACAGCACCTGCCGCTGCAGGTTTGACAGCGCCACCACATCATCATCGATGATGGTCAGCCGGCCCACCCCGGCCGCGGCCAGCATCAACAGGCAGGGGCTCCCCAGCCCGCCGGCGCCAACCACCGCCACCCGCGCGGCCTTCAACGCCGCCTGGCCGCGCCCACCGAATTCCGGCAGCACGAGGTGGCGGGCATAGCGTTCGAGTTCGTCGTCAGTGAAGTTCACAAGATCCTCTCCCACTGGGGGAGGTGCCCGCAGGGCGGAGGGGGCGTGCCAGGACCGAACTCCACAGACCGCTCCCCCTCCGCCTCGCTGCGCTCGGCACCTCCCCCAGGGGGGGAGGATCTTTCACCACGGGCGCTTATCATCAGCCCACACCCGTCGATCCGAAACCGCCCACCCCGCGCGCAGTGTCGTCCAGCGTCTCCACCTGCGTGAAACCGGCCCGCGTCACCGCAGCCGGCACCAGCTGGCAGACGCGCATGCCGCGCTCGACCACAAATGGCTCGTTGCCCAGATTGATCAGCAGCGCCTTCACCTCGCCGCGATAATCGCTGTCGATGGTGCCGGGGCTGTTGGGCACGGTGATGCCGTTTTTCAGCGCCAGACCGGACCGCGGGCGCACCTGCACTTCAAAGCCATCCGGGATGGCCATGCAGAAGCCCAGCGGCACCGGGAAGCGTTCGCCCGGCTGGATGGTCACCGGTTCGGTCACGGCCGCCACCGCGTCCATGCCGGCCGCGCCGGGCGTGGCATAGGCGGGCAGGGGCAGGCCCGCGCCATGGGGCAGGATGGTGATGGGGATGTTGATCATGGCTGTCCGCTGAAATGGTCGGCTATGCGGGCCGCCAGCCGGGCGGCGACGGCCTGCTTGGGGGTGGGGCCCCAATCTTCGGCGCCGGTGGCCGTGACCAGTTGCACATGGGTGTGATCACTGCCGAACACACCGTCTGACACATCATTGGCCACGATCCAGTCCGCCGCCTTTTTCAGGCGCTTGGCGCTGGCGTGGGCGATCAGATCGCCCGTTTCGGCGGCAAAGCCCACCACCAGCGCCGGGCGCTGCGCATGATGGCCAAGGCCGGCCAATATATCGGGATTCTCGGTCAGCATGAGCGGCGGTGGCCCGCTGCTGTCCTTCTTCAGCTTGTGGCCGGCGGCGTCCACCCGCCAATCGGCAACGGCGGCGACCATCACAGCGATATCGGCCGGCAATGCGGCTGCACAGGCGGCCTGCATCTGGAGCGCGGTCATCACGTCGATGCGGGTGACGCCGGCGGGCGTGGGCAGATGCACCGGCCCGGCCACCAGGGTGACGCGCGCGCCGGCCGCGGCCAGCTCTGTGGCAATGGCAAAGCCCTGCTTGCCGGATGAGTGATTGCCGATGAAGCGCACCGGATCGATCGGCTCGTGCGTCGGCCCGGCCGTCACCAGCGCGTGGCGGCCGGCCAGCGGCTTTTCGCCAAACTGCGCCGCGATGGCGGCCATGATGGCGGGCACTTCGGGCAGCCGGCCGGGGCCAAACTCACCGCAGGCCATGGCGCCGTCATCCGGTTCCATCACCGCGATGCCATCAGCCCGCAGCGTGGCAAGGTTACGCCTTGTGGCGGAGTGCTGCCACATGCGCACATTCATCGCCGGCACCATCAGCACCGGCGTGTCGGTGGCGAGCAGCAGGGTGGCGGCCAGATCATTGGCCTGGCCAGCCGCCGCCCGTGCCATCAGATCGGCGGTGGCCGGGCACACGACGATCAGATCGGCGGCGCGGCTCAACTGGATATGGCCCATCGCCGCCTCATCCTCCAGATCCCACAGGCTGGTGCGAACCTTTTCACCGGCCAGGGCGGACAGGGAGAGGGGCGTGACGAATCGGGCACCATTTTCGGTGAGCACCGGCAGCACGCGGGCCCCGGCGCGACCAAGCTCGCGCACCAGTTCCAGCGCCTTGAACGCGGCAATGCCGCCGCCGACGATCAACAGGATGGTCTTGCCGTTCACGGCGCCGGGCATAGCGCAGCCAGCCGCCCGACGCGAGTCACAGCCGCTTGGTATAGACCGTTGTTGGCGCCATCGTGCCATCGGGCATCCGGGCATAGGCCGGGATCTCGCCCACGCGTTCCCAACCGCCCCGCTCATACAGGCGGGCCGCGGCCGATCCGCTGATCGTGTCCAGCACCAATGTGGTGCGGCCCATGCCGCGCGCCAGATCCTCCACGGCGGCCAGCAGCGCCGCGCCCACACCCTGGCGCTGCGCCTGCGGCGCCACCATCATTTTTGCCACATCGGCGCGGTGCGGCTGGTTGGGCATGGCGGCGGGCACCAGCGTCACGGTTCCGGTCACCGCGCCGGCGGTTTCGGCCACCAATATGATGATGTCCGCCACGCGCGCGGCACGGAAACGGGCATTCCACCACAATAGTGCGTCGGCCTGGCTGTATCCGGCCATGAACCCGATCGAGGCGCCGCCAGCCACCGCGGCCACCATCATCGCCGCCAGCTGCGGGATCAGATGGGCATCGGCGTCGGGATCGATCGGGCGAATCATGCCGGCATGATGGCCGCCCTGTTGACGGCGCGCACCCCCAAAGCCACTGTGCGCCCGGGGAGAATTTCATGCTGTCAGCACCGCTGCGCTGGGCGATCATCCTGATCGGCGCTGCCATCGCCTTGAATTATATCGATCGCGGCGCGGTTTCCGTGGCCGCCCCGCTGATCAAGGACGAATTCGGCCTGACCAACGAACGCTATGGCGTGATCGTCTCCAGCTTCTACTGGACCTATGTGCCGGCCCTCGCGCTGGCCGGCTGGCTGGCCGACCGGATGAGCGTGCGCCTGCTGATGGCGCTTGGAGTCGCCACCTGGGCGCTGGCCACCATCGGCATGGGCTTCATTGGCAGCATAGCCGGCGGTGTTACCATGTTGATAATATTGCGGCTTTTCATGGGGCTGGGCGAAGGGGTCGCCTTTCCGTGCGGCTCCAAACTCATCGCCCGGGTGCCGGAAGGCGCGCGCGGCCTGGCCAATATCTCGCTGTCGGGCGGTCTGGCGCTCGGCCCGCTGATCGGCACGCTGGCTGGTGGATATATCATGAACCTGTGGGGGTGGGAGGCGATGTTCATCGCCTTCGGCCTGATCACCCTGCTCTGGCTGCTGCCCTGGTGGCTGGCCCGCGCCGGCATCGAGGAAGGCGAGGGAAAACATGAGCTTGCTCCGGCTGCTTCGGCACCGATGTCGGCCTTGGTGCGTCAGCCCGGTTTCTGGGCGGTGACGGCCCTGCACCTGTCGGCCACCTTCCCGCTCTATTTCATCGTCGGCTGGTTGCCCTTGTGGCTGGTCAAGGCACGCGGCTTTTCGATCCTCGACATGAGCCTGCTCACCTCGGCCTTCTATGTGGCTCAGATCATTGGCGGAACCTTGGGCGCCTGGGCGATTGACCGGGCGATCCGCCGCGGCGGCGATGGCTCGCGCTGGCGGCGTTGGATGCTGTTCGGTGCTGTCACCTGCTGCGCTGCCGGCCTGCTGCTGCTGCCCGAGATCCAGGGCTGGCTGCCGCTGGTCACGCTCATCGCCATCACCGGCTTTGGCTATGGCCCGGTGCCCAATCTGTTGTTCGTGATCGGGCAAACCATGGCCGGCCCGTCGACCGCCGGGCGCTGGGTGGGGGTGCAGACCAGCCTGGGCAATCTGTCGGGCGTGATCGGCCCGGTGATGACCGGCATCATCGTCGATGCTGCCGGCTATCGCCCGGCCTTCATCGTCACGGCCGCCATCGTCGCCACCGGCACCCTCATCTTCGGCCTGGTGGTGCGGCGGATCGAACCGGTGCGCTGGTAGGGCTCACTCGCCGGCGGGCTTGTCCTTGCCACGCGCCTTGCGATGCTCTTCCAGATCGAGCACCGCCGGTTCGTCTTCGGTGAGCAGGCCGAGGCGACGGGCAACTTCCTGATAAGCCTCCACTTCGCCGCCCAGATCGCGGCGGAAGCGGTCCTTGTCCATCTTGTCGCCGGTCTTCATGTCCCACAGGCGGCAGCCATCGGGGCTGATCTCGTCGGCCAGAATCACCCGGGCGAACTCGCCGTCAAACAGCCGGCCGAACTCCAGCTTGAAATCCACCAGCCGGATGCCAGCGCCGGCAAACATGCCGGCCATGAAATCATTGATGCGGATCGCCATGTCGGCAATGTCGTGCATCTCGTCCTGGCTGGCCCAGCCGAAGGCGGCGATATGCTCGTCCGTCACCAGCGGGTCGCCCAGCGAATCATCCTTGTAATAATATTCGATGATCGTGCGCGGCAACTGGGTGCCTTCCTCGATGCCGAAGCGCTTGGCGATGCTGCCGGCGGCGACGTTGCGCACCACCACTTCGATCGGGATGATCTCAACCTGGCGAACCAGTTGCTCGCGCATGTTGAGGCGGCGGATGAAGTGGGTGGGGATGCCGATCAGGCCCAGAAGCGTGAACACATGCTCCGAAATCCGGTTGTTCAGCACGCCCTTGCCGCTGATCGTGCCCTTTTTCTGGGCGTTGAAGGCGGTGGCATCATCCTTGAAATACTGGATCAGCGTGCCAGGCTCCGGGCCTTCATACAGGATCTTGGCCTTGCCTTCGTAAATCTGGCGGCGGCGGGTCATGGCAAGTCTCCGAAGGACAATGCAAACAGGCCGGCAGGCTATCATGCCCCCGGCGCGTGGGGGAGTGCCCATAGCGGCAAAGCCGGGCTGAGACAATGATTGAACCAAGCGCCCGGCTTCACTATCTGAGGCATAACCATCAGCAAGGAACATGGTCATGAGCAGCTTTGACGATCGCGAGAAGGCCTTTGAAAGCAAGTTCGCCCATGATGAGGAGCTGCGCTTCCGCATCCTGGCCCGGCGCGGCAAGCTGATCGGCCTGTGGGCGGCGGAAAAGCTGGGCAAATCGGGCGAGACCGCCGATGAATATGCCAAGTCGGTGCTGCTGTCTGATCTGGAAATCCCCGGTGATGACGATATCATCGCCAAGCTGCTCGGCGATCTGAAGCCGCTGGGCGTTGATGAAGCGGCGATCAAGGCGATGCTGGCGGAAAAACTCACCCAGGCCGAAATTCAGGTGACGGGAGCTGCATGATGCCGATGGCGGCTGCCGATATCGAATCGTCCATCCTGGCGGCGCTGCCCGGCGCCCGCGTCGAAATCACCGATCTGGCCGGCGATGGCGATCATTATGCCGCCGTGGTGACCGCCCCGCAATTTGCCGGCCTGTCACGGGTTGCGCAGCAGCGATTGGTGTATAATGCCTTGGGCGGGCGCATGGGGGGTGCCCTGCATGCGTTGAAACTGACCACAATTCCGGCCTGAACCGGCCTTCGAAAGGACCCCCCATGACCAATCCCGTCCACGCGCGCATTGCCGATCTGGTGACCAGCAACGATGTCGTGCTGTTCATGAAGGGCACACCCTTCTTCCCGCAGTGCGGCTTTTCCTCCACCGCGGTTGCCATTCTCGAACGGCTGAATGTCGCCTTCGAAGGCGTTGACGTGCTGGCCGACATGGAAATCCGCCAGGGCGTGAAGGAATATAGCGACTGGCCGACTGTGCCCCAGCTGTATGTGAAGGGCGAGTTCGTCGGCGGCAGCGACATCATGATGGAAATGTATCAGGCCGGCGAATTGCAGGCCCTGATGGCAGAGGCCGGCGTCACGCCGGCGGCCTGAACGGGCAGAGAAGGGCTGCGTGGAACCGCTGCGGGCGTCTCGTCTCTGGAATGACATGGGCGCGGCCATGGCCGCAGACCAGTCGCGGCTGTTCTTCCTGGCGGCGCCATTCACCTTGTTTGTGACTGTGGCGGTGGGCCTGCTGGGGCCGCCGCCGCCCACCGAGGCCTTTGCGTTTTCCGGGCCTCAGTTGCTGTGGCTGCTCGTGGTGCCCAGTCTGGCGGCGGCCCTGGCGCAACTGGTGGTCAATGCCGTGGTGCTGCGCCCGCACGTGGCCCCGCGCCTGGCGCTGGCGGCGGCGGTTTCGGCCTGGCCCATATTGCTGCTGTGTCAGGCCGCGCTGGCCATCCCGCTGGCACTGGCGTTCGTGGCGCTGGTGGTGCCGGCGATCTGGCTGTTTGGCCGGCTGGCCTTTGTGGCGGGGCCGGTGGTGATCTGCGAAACCAGTGATCCGATGGCTGTGATGCGCCGAAGCTGGGATCTCACCCGCGGCCATGATCTGCAGCTGATGCTGTTCGTGGTGATCGGCCTGTTTGCCGTGGTGGGCATTGGCCTGCTGGCCGATATTGCCGGATCGGCCGCCCAGGTGGTGGCAAAGCTGGCCGGGCTCGACAATGTCGGTCGCTTCCTGCGCGTGCTGCTGCCGGGCATCGGCGCGACCTTCACCACCGTCGGGGCCGGGGCGGCCAGCGCGTTGGCCTATCGCCAGTTGCTCAGATGATCGGCACATTCGGGGCTGGATTGTCGGCATATGTGCCATCCAGCCGGGGATCGGGATAGGTTTCCACCCAGCGTTCGAACGGCACAAAGCCGGCGCCTTGATAGAATCGCAGCGCCGCCGGGTGATCGAGATCGCAGCTGTGCAGCCACACCCGCTCGATCCCGTCGCGCCAGGCCAGCCGCAGCGCATGCTCCATCATCCAGCGGCCATGGCCGTGCCCGGTCATGCCCGGCGCCAGCCCGAAATAGGTGATTTCGCAGGTCGCCTGTGCCGAAAAATCCAGCTCGATCAGGCCGATGGGTACGCCGTCACGCCGTGTGGCGACATGCACGGCGGTGGTGCTGGCGTTGAGCGTGGCGGCCAGTTCGGCATCATCCATGACCAACCGGCCACGCCACAGCCAGGGCGCGCCGATCTGGCGGAACAGGCTGCGAAAGGCCGCCAGATCAACCGGCGCCGGCCAGCGCAGCAGCTTCAGCGCTGACCGGGCGGGCAGGGCGGGCGCTGGCCGCTGCCGCATCTCCAGGCAGGTGACGATGGTGGCCAGTTCGCCGTGCGGCACCACCGATATGCCCATGGCTTATTCCCAGATCGCCAGCGGCGGCAGGCTCATCAGGATCGCATCGGTGTTGCCGCCGGTTTTCAGGCCGAAGGTGGTGCCGCGATCATAGACAAGATTGAACTCGGCATAGAGGCCGCGATATTTCAGCTGGGCGATGCGTTCCGCCTCGCTGAACGGCCGGTGCATCTTCTCGCGCACCAGCCGGGGATAGGTTTCCAGAAAGCAGCGGCCGACATCCTGGGTATAGGCAAAATCCGCCCCCCAATCGCCGCTGTTCAGGTGATCATAGAAAATGCCGCCAACGCCGCGGTGGCGGTTGCGGTGCGGTACCCAGAAATAATCCTCTGCCCACTTGCTATGGGCAGGGTAATAATCGGAGCTGTGCCGGTCGCAGGTGGCCTTGACGGCGGCATGAAAGGCCGCGGTTTCGGTGGCATCGGGCAGGGCGGGGTTCAAGTCCACGCCGCCGCCAAACCAGCGCTTGGTGGTGACCAGCATGCGGGTGTTCATGTGCACGGCCGGCACCAGCGGGTTGGCCGGGTGGATCACCAGGCTGATGCCGGTGGCGAAAAAGCGCGGGTCTTCGGCGGCGCCGTTGATCTGTTTGGCGAAGTCCGGATTGAACTGGCCATAAACGGTGGAGATGTTGACCCCGGCCTTTTCGAACAGCCGGCCGGTCATGATGCCCATTTCACCGCCGCCGCCGTGGCCGCCACCATGATCGGTGCGTTCCCACACGCGCTTTTCAAATCGGCCGGGCGTGCCGGGAAGGGTCGATTCGTCCTCCAATTGCTCCAGCATCGCCCAGATGCTGTCCCGCAAGGACCGGAACCAGGCCTGTGCGGCCGTCTGCTGCTCATCAAGATCAATCATGGCGCCAACTTCTAGACAGGGTTTGGCGGTCGCGAAACCCCCCAACCGGCGCGCAGCGGCCGAGAAATATTACCGTCGCGTCATGTCCGCGCCAAAATGTCCGGGGGGATGGGCCGTTTTGTCCGTTGCGTTGCGGCATGGCCTTGTCTATCCGGAGCGCTGCTGTGGACGGGGCATTCCAACCGTCCGCTCTGCACCCATTTTCGGAAGGGACGAAATGGCTAGCGAAGTGCGGCACGCGGCTGCCGATGATCTCACTCCCGGTGGCGAGCGCCGCCGTGATTTTCTGTATGTGGCAACGGCGGCCTTTGCCGGTGCTGGGGTCGTGCCGGTGGCATGGTCACTGGTCAATCAGATGAACCCGTCGGCCGATGTGCTGGCGCTGGCGTCGATCGATCTGGATCTGTCGGCCGTGCAGCCCGGCCAGTCGATCAAGGCCAGCTGGCGCGGCAAGCCGGTGTTTGCCCGGCAGCTGACGGCGGCTGAAATCGCCGAGGCCAAGAAGGTCGATGTCTCCACGCTGCGCGACCCGCAGAAGCTGGAAGATCGCACCAAGCCCGGCAATGAGCAGTGGCTGATCACCCTGGGCGTTTGCACCCACCTCGGCTGCGTGCCGCTGGGCGCCGCCGAAGGCGAAGCCAAGGGCGATTTCGGTGGCTATTTCTGCCCCTGCCATGGTTCGCACTATGATACGGCTGCCCGTATCCGCAAGGGCCCGGCGCCGAAGAATCTGGAAGTGCCGCCTTACACCTTCAAGTCACCCACTTCGGTGACGATCGGCTGAGGACAGATAAGATGAGCTTCCCCTGGGCCAAGCAATATCAGCCGACCAGCGAGGTCGGCAAATGGATGGACTCGCGGCTCCCGCTGCCGCGCTTCATCTTCAACGCGTTGGGGCCGGGCTATCCCACGCCCAAGAACCTCAATGCCTTCTATAACTTCGGCGTGCTGGCCGGTGTGGCGCTGGTGATCCAGATCATCACCGGCGTGGTGCTGGCGATGCACTTCGCTGCCGATACCCGCGTGGCGTTCGACTCGGTTGAACACATCATGCGCGACGTGAACGGTGGCTGGATGATCCGCTACATGCACGCGGTCGGTGCCAGCTTCTTCTTCGGCGTGGTCTATATCCACATCTTCCGCGGCCTCTATTACGGATCGTACAAGCCGCCGCGCGAAATGCTGTGGATGCTGGGCCTGGTCATCTTCCTGCTGATGATGGCAACCGCCTTCATGGGTTATGTGTTGGTCTGGGGCCAGATGAGCTTCTGGGGCGCCCAGGTCATCACCGGCCTGTTCTCGGCCTTCCCGGTGGTGGGCACCTATATCCAGACGCTGCTGCTGGGCGGCTTCTCGCCTGACAACGCCACGCTCAACCGCTTCTTCTCGCTGCATTATCTGCTGCCGTTCGTGATCTTCGGGGTGATCATCCTGCACGTCTGGGCGCTGCACATCCCGGGTTCGAACAACCCGACCGGCATCGACGTGAAGACGGAAAGCGACACGGTTCCGTTCCACCCCTATTACACGGCAAAGGATTTCGTCGGCCTGGGCGTCTATCTGATCGTCTTCTCGGCCTTCGTCTTCTTCATGCCGAACAGTCTGGGCGAGCCGGACAACTATATCCCGGCCAACCCGCTCTCCACGCCGGCGCACATCGTGCCTGAATGGTATTTCTGGCCCTTCTACGCCATTCTGCGTGCCTTCACGACCGACTTCCTGGGCGTGCCGGCCAAGCTGTGGGGCGTGCTGGCGATGTTTGCCTCCATCCTGCTGCTGTTCCTGCTGCCCTGGCTCGACACGTCGCCGGTGCGCTCGAACAACTATCGCCCGCTCAGCCGCATCCTGTTCTGGGTGTTCGTGGTGGTCTCGGTGGTGCTTGGCGTGTGCGGCGGCAAGCCGGCTGAAGAGCCGTGGGTGCGTCTGAGCCAGGTGCTCACCGCCTATTATTTCGCCCACTTCCTGATCATCCTGCCGATCGTCTCCAAGCTGGAGAAGACCAAGCCGCTGCCGGCCTCCATCTCGGAAGCGGTGCTGGCCAAGAGCGGCAAGGGCGGCGCCACCCCCGTGGCCCAGCCGGCCGAATAAGGAGACACCAGAATGATCCGTCTCGGCGCACTCGCCGTCGGCCTGCTGTTCGTCATCAACGTCCTGTGGGGGGCCATTGCCCCCCGCGAAGACGCGACGCCCGATATGGCCAAGCAACTCCACAAGCATCCCGAGCATATGGAATGGGCCCACAACGGTCCGGGCAATCTCGGGATCTTCGGCACCTTCGATCGCGGCCAGCTGCAGCGCGGCTTCCAGGTTTACAAGGAAGTCTGCTCGGCCTGTCACTCGATCAACCGCGTCGCCTTCCGCGATCTGGCCGATCTTGGCTTCACCGAAGCTCAGATCAAGACCATCGCCGCGGAATATGAAGTGGCCGCCATTGACAGCAACGGCGAACCCACCACCCGCAAGGCTACCGGTGCGGACAAGTTCCCGCTGGTCTATGCCAACGAAGCCGCTGCCCGCGCAGCCCAGAATGGCGCCAACCCGCCCGATCTGTCGCTGATGACCAAGGCGCGCCCGGATGGCACCAACTATGTCTATTCGCTGCTCACCGGCTATTCCGATGATGTGCCGAAGGGCTGGACCAAGCCGGACACGCTTTATTACAACCCCTATTTCCACAGCATCAACATTGCCATGCCGCCGCCGCTCGCCGCCGATGGCCAGGTGACCTATGCTGATGGTACGCCGGCCACGACCAAGCAATATGCCAAGGACGTGGCGGCCTTCCTCACCTGGACGGCCGAGCCCAAGCTGGAAAACCGCAAGGAAACCGGCGTGGCTGCCATCCTGTTCCTGATCATCCTGACCGGTCTGGGTTATCTGTCCTACCGCAAGGTGTGGGCGGACCTCAAAAAGCCGGCCTGATTTCAGCGCCAAGCAACGGCAAGGGCGGTCATCCTGAAGGATGGCCGCCCTTTCCATTTGGCGATAGGCTGCGGCCGTGATTGCCGTGCCCACCGATCCGTTGCTGCATTATGCCGGCGATGCCGCCGCCTGGACCGCGGCCCTGCTGGGCGGACGCTGGGTGCATCGCCGCCGCCGCGCATCGGTGGAACTGCTCGCCGCCCGCACCGCGCCGGGCTATTTCCTCAGCCTGGCACTGGGCGCCGTCGCCGGGGCATGGCTCTTCGGCTCCCTCAATCTCAGGGCGCCATCGCACAGCATTGCCGGGGCGCTGGCCGGCGCGATTGCCGCAGTGGAGCTTTGGAAATGGCGTCATGGTGTTCGCGTGTCCACTGGCGGGCCATTCGTGGTGCCGCTGTGCCTGGGCATCATCGTCGGCCGCTGGGGCTGCCTGTTCGCCGGTCTGCCCGATCAAACCTTTGGCATCCCCACCCATCTGCCCTGGGCAGTCGATCTGGGTGATGGCATCGCCCGCCATCCGGTGCAGGCTTATGAGTCACTGGCGATGCTGGTGTTTCTGGCCGTCTATGGCACAGCATTGCAACGTGAACGGCCATGGGCAGTGCGTCATGGCTTTCATGCCTTTGTGCTGGCCTATGCCGGGCAACGCTTTGTCTGGGAGTTTTTCAAGCCCTATCCAAGCCTGATCTTCTCGCTTAATCTTTTCCATCTGTTGATGATCGGGCTGGCCATTTATGCTCTTGTCTGGATTGCCCGCGACCGACGCGCCGCTGCCTGAACGCAAGGCCGCGCCCTATATCTTCCACAGCCAGACCAGCAGCCTGTGCGAAACCTGCCTGGCCGTCGTGCCGGCCAAGGTGATCATCGAGGATGATCAGGTCTGGTATCTCAAGCGCTGCCGCGACCATGGCGTGCAGAAGACGCTGATCAGCGATGATCTGGCCTATTGGCGGGCCCAGAAGGACTGGCTGAAGCCCGGCGACCGCCCGCTGACCGCGCAGACCCGCACCGAAGCCGGTTGCCCCTTTGATTGTGGCCTGTGCCCTGATCACGAACAGCACAGCTGCCTTGCCATCATGGAAGTAAACCAGGCCTGCAACCTGGCCTGCCCGGTGTGCTTTGCCGATGCCGCCGATGTGCACGGCAGCCACCGCTCGCTGGCGGAGATCGAAGCGATGCTCGACGCGCTGGTTGCGAGCGAGGGCGAGCCCGACCTGCTGCAGATATCGGGTGGGGAGCCGACCATTCACCCGCAGTTCTTTGCGATATTGGACGCGGTGAAGCGTCGGCCAATCCGGCACGTGATGAT
Source organism: Sphingomonadales bacterium (assembly GCA_027485485.1). Classification (GTDB taxonomy): domain Bacteria; phylum Pseudomonadota; class Alphaproteobacteria; order Sphingomonadales; family Sphingomonadaceae; genus Sandarakinorhabdus. The sequence continues at coordinate 17,410 of JAIXQY010000011.1, forward strand.
CAACACCAACGGCGTGCGCATCGCGCAGGACCCGGACTTCGTCGCGCGGCTGGCCAGCTATGCGCCCCGGCTGGAGGTGTATCTGCAGTTCGACAGCCTCAGCGACGCGGCGCTGTTGAACCTGCGCGGCGCCCGGCTGGCGCGAATCCGCCAGGCCGCTTTGGAAGCGCTGGAGGCTGTTGGCCTGTCAACCACGCTGGTGGCCGTGGTGAAGCGCGGCGTGAATGACGAGGAGGTTGCGGCGATTGTGCGCCATGCGCTCAGCTGGCGCTGTGTGCGCGGGGTCACATTCCAGCCGGTGCAGGATGCGGGGCGCAACGAAGGCTTTGATGCCAAGGCCAACCGCATGCTGCTCAGCCAGATCAGGCGGGAAGTGGTGAAGGCCGGCGTGTTCGCTGCTGAAGACATGATCCCGCTGCCCTGCAACCCCGATCAGATATGCATCGGTTATGGCCTGCGCGATGGCGAACGCGTGACACCGATCACCAGCCTGCTGCCACGCGACCTCATCCTGAACGGCCCCAATACCATCAGCTACGAAGCCTATCCGGCGCTGCGCGAGGCGATCTTCAACCTGTTCAGCCTCGCCACCAGCCAGTGCAACACGGAAGAGAAGCTCGCATCGGTGCTGTGCTGCCTGCCGCAAGGGCTGGTGCCGCAGGAATTGGGCTATGCCAACAGCTTCCGCGTCGTCATCCTGCAGTTCCTTGATCGCTATAATTTCGATCTGGGCACGGTGAAGCGCAGCTGCGTGCATTTCCTCACGCCCGATGGGCAGATCATCCCGTTCGACACCTACAACAGCTTTTATCGGCCGGGCGCAGAGGGCGCCGAGCAGGTGACCAAGGCACGGGCCCAAAGGGAGCAGGTGCCATGAGACCATTGCTTGGCGGGTTGCTGCTGGCTGCGGGCATCATGATCTGCCTGACCAGTGGCCTGTGTTCAGCCTGGTTCGTTGGCATGCTTTTGTTCGAGCCCAACCAGAATGGGGCCCAGAATGCCCTGGGCACGATTGGCCTGGTCACCGTTTTTGGCGGTGTGCCGTTTGGGTTGGGCGTGCTGCTGTTTGCGCTCGGCCGACGCCTAACGCGCGAGGAATAGCAGCTTACTTCACCCGCTGCTTGCGGGCGGCATAGCGGGCGTCGCGCGCGGCCTTCTGGGCGGCTTCGCGGGCAATGGCTTCCAGGCGCTGTTGTTCGGCCTGCTTCTCGCGCTGCGATTCCTTCAGCTTCTTCTCTTCGGCCTGCTGGCGGGCACGTTCGGCGCGCGCAGCCTTGGCTTCGGCTTCCTTCTGGGCGCGCTTTTCGGCGCGGGCCTTGGCGGCGGCCAATGCTTCGTCGCTGGGCGGAGCGGCCTGCTTGAATTTTGCCAGCTTGGCCTGGCGGGCTTCGGCGGCGGTCTTGGCGCGATCGTTGAAATCGGGGAGTTTGAACATGGCGGTCTCTTTACCGACTTGACGGCGCTGCTGCAACTGCGAACCCATCGGCCGGGGCTGGTGATTTGCAGATGGCCGCTGTCGCATGTGCCCCCCCAATGGCAACAGGCTTTGCGGCGGCCCCGGCTTGGGTTAGCACTTGGGCAGATGGATGATTGGCTGGAACCCAAGGCGCGTGTGGCGGCGGCCGGCATTGCAATGCTGGTCGGCGGATCGCTGTGCGCGCAGATCCTGCTCGACATGATCGAGAAGGACCGTGATCTGTTCACGGCCTTTTTCAGGCTGTTTGGGTATTTCACCATCTGGAGCAATGGCATCGTGGCGATGGCCGCCGGCTGGTGCGGGCTGATTGGCCGCGCGCGCTGGGCCGGGCATCCGGCCGTGGTGGCGGCCAGCGCGGTGTATATTCTTGTGGTGGGCATCGTGTTCAACACGCTGCTGGCCGGATTGAATCCGCCGCCAACGCTGCTGCGCCAGCTGATCGATCATGTGTTCCATATCGTGGCGCCCATCGCGTGGGTGCTGTGGTGGCTGGCGCTGCGGCCCCGGCAAAAGCTGGTGTGGGTGCATATGCTGGCGGTGTTGCCGGTGCCGCTGCTCTATTGCGGCTGGTCGCTGTGGCGCGGGGCAGTGGAAGGCCGTTATGCCTATTTCTTCATCGATGTCGGCGCGTTGGGCTGGACCCAGACCATCATCAACATCGCCGGCTTTGCCGCCCTGTTTGTCGTGCTGATGCTGGCGGCCATCGCCTGGGATCGCCGGCCCATCGCTCAATCCCGTTTCAACGGCCAGAACCGCGTCAAAGGATAAGCCATGCATCCCTTTCATCATGCCGCTGCCCAGCCGGACACACCGGCGATCATCATGGCCGGCAGCGGCCAGACGCTGACCTATGCCGAACTGGAGGCGCAGTCCAACCGCATCGCCCATCTGTTGCGCGGCCTTGGCCTGCAGCGCGGCGACAGCATCGCCCTGATGATGCACAACGAGATTGATTTCCTGCCGATCTGCTGGGCCGCCCAGCGTGCCGGCCTGATCTTTGTGGCGATGTCCACCAAGCTCACCGCCGATGAAGCCGGCTATATCGTGCAGGACTCGGGCGCGCGGGCGATTTTCTGTTCGCCGGCGCTGACGGCGGTGGCCGTGGCGGCAACGCCGGCCCTCACACCCGCAGCCCGGCTGTGCAGTGGCGAGGCGGCGGACTGCACCCCATTGGCCGCTGCCCTGGCCGGCCAGCCGGCCACCCGCATCGCCGATGAAAGCGCCGGGCGGGACATGCTCTATTCCAGCGGCACCACTGGCCGCCCCAAGGGCGTGCGCGGCGCCCTGCCGGAAGGGCCGATCGATCAGGTCGATGCGCTCTCCGGCATGGTCGCCATGCTCTACAAGTTCGGGCCGGGCATGATGTATCTCTCGCCAGCCCCGCTCTATCACGCCGCGCCGCTGCGCTATTGCATGAGCGTGCACAAGTTTGGCGGCACCGTGGTGGTGATGGAGAAGTTCGATCCCGAAACCTATCTGGCCCTGGTGGAACGTTTCCGCATCACCCACAGCCAGCTGGTGCCCACCATGTTCGTGCGCATGCTGAAGCTGCCCGATGATGTGCGCGGCCGCCACGACACATCGTCCCTGCAGGTCGCCATCCATGCCGCCGCGCCGTGCCCGGTGGACGTGAAGCACGCCATGATCGCCTGGTGGGGGCCGGTGATCTATGAATATTACAGCGCCACCGAAGGCGCCGGCTTCACCGCGATTTCGCCGCAGGAATGGCTGGAACGACCGGGCAGCGTGGGCAAATCCATCCTGGGCGAAATCCGCATCCTGGATGATGATGGCACGCTGCTGGGCCCGAACCAGGTGGGGCGCATCTTCTTCCACGGCGGCGGCAATTTTTCCTACCACAATGATCCGGAGAAAACCGCCAGCGTGATGAGCGAGCATGGCGCCACCTTCGGCGATATCGGCCGGGTGGACGAGGACGGCTATTTGTTCCTCACCGATCGCCAAGCCTTCATGATCATTTCGGGCGGCGTGAATGTCTATCCGCAGGAAGCGGAAAACACGCTGATCTCGCATCCCGACGTGGCCGATGTCGCGGTGTTCGGCATTCCCGACGAGGTGATGGGGGAGGCCGTGCACGCCGTGGTGCAACCGCGTGACATGGCCCGCGCCGGCCCCGATCTGGAAGCCGAGCTGATCGCCTATGTCCGCAGCCGGCTGTCCCACGTGAAATGCCCCAAGCGCATCGATTTCCGCGCCGAACTGCCGCGGCACGACACGGGCAAGCTCTACAAGCGGCTGTTGAAGGATGAATATTGGGCCAAGGCCTGACATGAGGCTCGGCACCGCCATTGCGGCTGCCGAGCCGGCTGCTAAGGGAGCCGCATGACGTTGCTGCACCGCCTGTTCCTTGCCCTGGCTCTGTTGATCGCCGCGCCGGCGCTGGCGGTGCCGGCGATGTGGCAGGTGGGCGAGGGGGCGAGCATGGTCACCATCTATGGCACGGTGCACGCCTTGCCGCCCAAGTCGGAAGGCGGCCAGGATTGGCTCACGCCGGCGGCCGCCAAGGCCTTTGGCGAAGCCGATGATCTGGTGGTGGAAGTGGTGATGCCGCAGGATCCGCAGGCGATGGCGGCCACGGTGATGCGGTTGGCGATGCTGCCCGCGCCCAGCCCGATTCTTGATCGCGTGCCCGCCGATGTTCGGCCGCAACTGGCCAATCTGGTGCAGCGTTCCGGTTATCCGCCCGCAGCCTTTGATCGGATGAAAAGCTGGTTCGCCGCCATCACGCTGGTGCAGATGGAAATGGCCCGCGCCGGGCTGGACCCTTCGGCCGGCGTGGATGTGAGCCTGGTGGCAAGGGCCCGCGCCGCCGGGCGCAAGCTGGTGCCGCTGGAAACACCGGAGGGCCAGTTGGGCCTGTTTGATGCCTTGCCCGAAGCCGATCAGCGGCTGTTGCTGGCTTCGGCCGTGAGCGATGCGGGGGAAGCGGGCAAGCAGATGCAGGCGCTGGTCAAGGCCTGGAGCGATGGCGATGTGGAGCGCATCCTGAAGGAATTTGACGACAGCAGCCTGTCCCCCGCCATAAGGGAGCGGTTGTTCGTCAAGCGCAACGCCGCCTGGGCCGATTGGGTGCAGGCCAGCCTGAAACAGCCGGGCCGCCACTTCATGGCCGTTGGCGCCGCCCACATGGCCGGGGCAGACAGTCTGATCGCCATGCTGGATGCGCGCGGCATCAAGGCAAGGCGGGTGGAATGAAGCGCTGGCTGGCCCCGGTCGTGCTGCTGCTGGCGGCCTGTTCATCGGTGGATGAGCCGGCCAGCGAGGCGGTGATCGACAAGTTTCATGGCGCGCTGAACCGGCAGGACTGGGCGGCGATTGATGGGCTGTTGACCCAATCGACCCGCAATTTGCGGCCGGGCGGCGGCACCGCCCGCTCCTTCCGCAACATCACCGCCCGCCATGGCAAGTATCTGGGCGGCGAGCTGGCCGGCATGGAGGCTGACGGCGGCATCATCACCGTGGCCTGGGCGGCCCGCTATGACCGCGGGCCGGTATCGGAGCTGTTCATGCTGAAAAGCGAGGGCGGCGCGGTGAAGATCGACGGTTATACCGACAATCCGGCGCTTTGAACCGGTGCAGGCCGGCCGGGCCTTGCTTTTTGTCCCTGCCTCCCTTATGCGCGCCCCTTCGCAAGGCCGCCGCCATTTTCGCATCCCTGGAGGCGGGGGCGGCCGGGCGATGACAACAATCAGGAGCGAGCAATGAGCGAAACTTTCAAGCTCGCGGCTGAACTTCGCGCCAAGGCAGGCAAGGGAGCCTCCCGCGCGATCCGCCGCGAAGGCCGTGTCCCGGCCGTGATCTATGGCGCAGGCGAAGCTGCGACCACCATCCACGTTGAGGAAAAGATCCTCATGCGCCAGTTGCACACTGGCCATTTCATGAATGCCATCGTCGAGCTGGAACTGGATGGCGCCACCATCCGCACCCTGCCGCGCGACGTGGCGTTCCACCCGGTTTCGGATCGTCCGATCCATGTCGATTTCCTGCGCCTCACCGGCAATGAAGTCGTCACTGTCACCGTGCCGGTGCATTTCGTCGATCAGGAACTTTCGGCCATCAAGGCGGGCGCGATGCTGAACATCGTTGCGCACGAACTGAAGCTGGATTGCGCCCCCGATTCCATCCCGGATGATGTGACCATCAGCCTGGCTGGCATGCAGGTTGGCGCCGCCATCCACATCGCCGATGTGAAGCTGCCAGCTGGCGTGAAGCCGCACGGCCGCGAAACCGGCCTGACCATCGCCACGATCGTTGCCCCCAAGGGCATGATCAGCGACGCGGGCGACACCAACGCCTGATCGGTTGCGATCCTCCCCATTCTCTGAATGGGGAGGGGGACCGCCGGAACGGCGGTGGAGGGGCCGCTGGCCACGGGACGCGTGGAGCGGCCCGGTCGCTGCCCCTCCGCCTCACTGCGTTCGGCACCTCCCCATCGTGCCGATGGGGAGGAACTGGCTTCGATGCATATCCTGGTTGGTCTCGGCAATCCCGGCGCGCAATATGCGCTGCACCGGCACAATGTCGGCTTCATGGCGATTGATGCCATTGCCGCGCGCTGGTCCATCGGGCCGTTCAAACCGCGCTTTCAGGGGCTGGCCGCCGAAGGCCGCATCGGCACGGAAAAGCTGCTGCTGCTGAAACCCGCGACCTTCATGAACGAAAGCGGCCGCAGCGTGGCCGAGGCTGTGCGCTTTTACAAAGCTGATGCCGCAGCGGCGCTCAGCGTGTTTTATGACGAGCTCGATCTCGCGCCGTTCAAGCTGAAGATCAAGCATGGCGGCGGTGCGGCGGGCCACAACGGCATCCGCTCCATCGATGCGCATCTGGGCCCCGATTGGCGGCGCGTGCGCATCGGCATCGGCCATCCCGGCCACAAGGACCGGGTGACCGGCCACGTGCTGGGCAATTTTGCCAAGACCGAGATGGACCCGCTGGCCGATCTGCTCGGCGAAATGGCCGATGGGCTGCCCACCCTGTTGGCCGGCGACGAGCCGCGTTACCTGTCAGACATCGCGCTCAGGTTGCAGGCTTGACCGCCGCACATTACAGAGCCGCGCAAACCTCCAAACGTCGGAACATTCCATGCCCATCCGTGTCGGTATCGTCGGCCTGCCCAATGTGGGCAAATCCACCCTGTTCAACGCGCTGACGCAAACAGCAGCGGCGCAGGCGGCCAATTATCCATTTTGCACGATCGAACCCAATGTGGGCAATGTGGCGGTGCCGGATCCGCGCATCGACAAGTTGGCCGCCATCGCCAAAAGCCAGAAGATCATCGAGACGCAATTGGGCTTCACCGATATCGCCGGGCTGGTGAAGGGCGCCAGCAAGGGCGAAGGGCTGGGCAACCAGTTTCTGGCCAATATCCGCGAAACCGATGCCATCGCCCATGTGCTGCGCTGCTTCATCGATGATGATGTGACGCACGTCGCCGGCCGGGTCGATCCGGTGGAGGATGCCGAAACGGTTGAGACCGAGCTGATGCTGGCCGATCTGGAAAGCCTGGAAAAGCGGCTGCCGGCGCTGGCCAAGAAGGCGGCGCAGGGCGACAAGGAGGCCAAGATGCAGGTGGCGGCGCTGACGCCGGTGCTGGACCTGCTGCGCGAAGGCAAGCCCGCCCGCCTGGCCGAACCCAAGGATGAGGACGAGGCGCGCGCCCTGAAGAACGCGCAATTGCTCACCACCAAGCCGGTGCTCTATGTCTGCAATGTCGAGGAGGCCAGCGCCGCCACCGGCAACGCCCTGAGTGAAGCGGTGGCCAAGATGGCCGCCAGCATCGGCGCCAAGGCCGTGGTGGTTTCGGCCGCGATTGAGGCCGAGATTGCCACCATGGAACCGGCCGACCGCCAGGAATATCTGGAAAGCCTGGGGCTGGCCGAAACCGGCCTCGCCCGCGTGGTGCGCGCGGCTTACGAGTTGCTCGGCCTGATCACCTTCTTCACCGTCGGCCCCAAGGAAGCCCGCGCCTGGACCGTGAAGCTGGGTGCCCGCGCGCCGCAGGCCGCCGGCGAGATCCACGGCGATTTCGAGAAGAAGTTCATCCGCGCCGAAACCATCGCCTATGAGGATTATGTCACGCTGGGCGGCGAAACGGCAGCCAAGGAGGCCGGCAAGCTGCGCGCCGAAGGCAAGGATTATGTCGTGGCCGATGGCGATGTGATGCATATTTTGCACGGGGCGTAACCACCAGCTCCTCCCCATTCTCTGAATGGGGAGGTGGCGCGCGCAGCGCGACGGAGGGGTGGCGCCCGCGCCAACAGCCGGCTAAACCATCCCCATGCTCACCCGCCGCACCCTGATCGCCTCCGCCCTGGCCGCGCCCGCCGCTGCCCAGGTCGATCTGGGTTTTGCCGACAATGGCCTGCGGCCCAGCACCAGCGCCTTCCCGCAAAAGGGCGAAATGATCCTGCAGCGCTCCACCCCGCCGCTGCTGGAAACCCCGATCAGCGTGTTCGATGCGCATGATTTCACCCCGAACGACCGTTTCTTCGTGCGTTGGCACTATCCGTTCCCCACAAGCATCGATCCGGCCAAGCACCGGCTGGCCATTGCCGGCCACATCAACAAGCCGCTGTCGCTCTCGCTCGCCGATCTCGCCCGGCTGCCGCGTGTCACCCTCGCGGCGGTGAACCAGTGCGCCGGCAATGGCCGCGGCCTGTTCGCCCCGCGCGTGGCCGGCGCGCAATGGGCCAATGGCGCGATGGGCAATGCGCTGTGGGAAGGCGTGCGCCTGAAGGACGTGCTCGCGCTGGCCGGCGTGCAGGCCGGCGCGGTGGCGGTGCGCTTTGGCGGGCTTGACACGCCGCTGGTCGATACGGCGCCCGATTATGAGAAATCCCTGCCGATGGACCATGCGCTCAGCGA
>JAIXQY010000052.1 GCA_027485485.1 Sphingomonadales bacterium
CTGGTTGCCGTGGCGCTGGATGGCGCCACCCATGCCGTGGCACCGCCGGGGCCGCTGTTGCGGCTGGTGGATGGCATCTTCACCATCGCGCTGGCGGTGCAGGGCGCGTTGTGGCTGCGCGAACTGGTGCTGGGGCTGGTGCGGCGCCGGGCCGAAGCCAGCCCGGAAGATGCCCGGGCGCTGGGCAGTGCGATGAGCGTGATCAATGTGTTGGTCAACGCCGTGGTCTGGCTGTTGGCGGCGATCCTGATCCTCGACAATCTGGGCGTCAATGTCACCGCGCTGGTGGCTGGTCTTGGCGTGGGCGGCATTGCCATTGGTTTGGCGGCCCAGGGCATATTTTCCGATCTGTTCGCCGCGCTGGCGATCCTGTTTGACCGGCCGTTCCGGGTGGGGGACGTGATCAGTTACGGCACATCCACCGGCACGGTGGAGCATATCGGGTTGAAAACGACCCGCATCCGCGCGCTGTCAGGCGAACAGCTGGTGATGGCCAACACCAAGCTGCTGGATCAGCAGGTGGCCAATCTGCGCCGCATCGAGGAACGGCGCGTGGTGCACACACTGCGGGTCATTTACCAGACGCCGCCGGCCATGCTGGAGGCGCTGCCCGGCCATCTGCAGGCGATTGTGGAGGCGCAGGCGCATTGCCGGTTCGATCGCGCGGTGTTCACCGGCTTTGGCAGCTCCAGCCTGGATTTCGAGCTGGTGTTCGTGGTGACGCAGCCCGATCTGGCGGCGATGCTCAGCGCGCGGCAGGCCGTGGGCTTTGCCATCGTCCGCCGCTTTGCCGAACTGGGGGTGCAGTTCGCCTATCCCAGCCAGACCAGCTTCACCGCTGCCCCGGATGGCCGCCTGATCGATCCGACGAACGGCAGCTAGTCTGCCTTGGGGATGGCGCCCAGCCGGGCATGGGCTGGAATGCTGTTGTAAATCGCGGGCGGCGCCAGGCCCAGGCCGGCGCGCACGGCTTCCAGCGGCTGTACTAGCAGCGCGGCATAATCCAGCTGGCCCAGCCACACGCAGGCCTTGCCGCGGCGATAGCCTTCCCAGATGGCGCGGGCATAGGGGTGGCGTTCCGGTGCGACGCGGCTTTTCACGGCAGCGCCCGCCGCGATGAAGGCCCAGCCCAGCCCGCCGGTCTGCGGGTAGGAAAAGGCGACCAGGCAGGCTTCGCCCAGGCCATCGGTGCCGTATCCGGACAAGACATGCCATAGATCATGCACATCGCGGGTGCGGCGGCCGAACCAGGCCACCGGATGATCCACGCCGCGCATCACGTGCGACGACACCGCGATCAGCCCCTCGGCCGAGATGTTGCTGCCCTCAACATGCGCCAGATAGGCCCGGCCCAGGCTGTCCGCCGGCAATGTGGCCAGCCACGCCCGGTCACTGAGCAGGGTGGCGATTTCCTCGTGGCGGAAGGCCAGCTGGCCGCCTTCCACCGTGGTGAGCAGCCGTTGATAACCGCGCCAGGTGGCATCGCCGTTCAGCGCGGCCATGATGTTGAACACCTCTTCCGTGCTGTCCTTGTTGGCCAGCAGGCGGCGCAGCGCGGCAAAGGCCGCCGGCCAGTTGCGGCGTGGGCGCGCAATGGGCTGCAGTTGCAGCGCGGTGATCGGTTCGATGATGCTCATGGTGGAGTGAAACTACGCATTTTGGCGGCAAATGCAACGCCGCCTCAGCCGATATCCTCGATGCTGAGCAGTGACGCATTGCCGCCGGCGCTGGTCGTGTCTGTGGAGACGGTGCGTTCGGTGACGAAGCGATAGAGGTAATGCGGGCCGCCCGCCTTGAAGCCGGTGCCCGACAGGCCTTCGCCGCCGAACGGCTGACTGCCGACCACGGCGCCGATCATCGAGCGGTTGACATAAAGATTGCCAACCTCGGCCAGTTGCTCCACCTCGGCCGCCACGCTGGCGATGCGGCTGTGCAGGCCCATGGTGAGGCCATAGCCGCTGGCGTTCACCGCTGCCACCGTCTGCGCCAACTGCCCCGCCGGCCAGGTGGCGACGTGCAGGATGGGGCCGAACCATTCGGCGGCCAGATCGCCTGGCGCATCGAGTCGGATGATGGTGGGCGCGATGATCTGCTGGCCGGTGGGGGCGGCCAACGCGTGCACCCAGCGGCTGCGCTGCGACTGGCGATAGGTTTCCAGCCGTTCAAAGGCAGCTGCATCGATCACCGGGCCCACATCGGTGGCGGGATCGGCGGGATCGCCCAGCCGCAGCGTGTCCATCGCGCCCTTCAGCATGGCCAAGGTGCGCTCCGCCACATCCTCCTGCACCAAAAGCAGCCGCAGCGCCGAACAGCGTTGCCCGGCGGAGCGGAAGGCCGAGGTGATGACATCGGCCACCACCTGTTCGGTGAGTGCGGTCGAATCGACGATCATGGCGTTGATGCCGCCGGTTTCGGCAATCAGCGGCACGAGCGGCCGGGCCTCATCATCGATCAGCGTGCGGGCAATGCGTCGGGCGGTGGCGGTGCTGCCGGTGAAGGCCACGCCCATGATGCGCCGATGGGCCACCAGCGCCGCGCCAACTTCGCCGCCGCCGGTGACCAGCCCGAACACGGCGGCGGGCACGCCGGCTTCCAGTGCCAGCGCGCGGGCCATGGCGGCGATCACCGGCGTTTGCGGCGCGGGCTTGGCCACAACGGCATTGCCGGTGACGAGCGCGGCCGCCACCTGGCCCAGGAAAATCGCCAGCGGGAAGTTCCACGGCGCGATGGCAGCGAACACGCCGCGGCCGGCAAGGCGCAGCTCGTTGCGTTCGCCGGTGGGGCCGGGCAGGCTGGTGGTGACCATGATGCGCCGGGCTTCGGCGGCATAGAAACGGCAGAAATCCACCGCCTCACGCACTTCAGCCAGCGCATCGGGCATGGTCTTGCGGGCTTCCTGCACCAGGGCGGCGATCAGATCGGCGCGGTCACGCTCCAGCAGATCGGCCAGCCGATCGAGGGTGTCGGCGCGGGCGGTGACGGGCAGGCGGTTCCAGGCCGGGAAGGCGGCGTGTGCGGCGGCGATGCTGCCGGCCACATCCGCCGCAGCCGGCGCGGCCGGCAGGGCAAAGCCGGCAACATGGTTGGCCAGTTCGGCCAGCACCTGTGCATCGCCCAGATCAATCCCGGCGCTGTTCACCCGGCTGCTGCCATAGAGCGCTGACGGCAGGGGGATGGAGGGGTGCGGGCTGCCGCCGACGCGGGCGATCTTGGCGGCCGGATCGGCCAGCAGATCGGCATCCGACACGCTGGCATCGGCCAGTTGGTGGACAAAGCTGCTGTTGGCGCCATTTTCCAGCAGGCGCCGCACCAGATAGGCCAGAAGATCGCGATGCCCGCCCACCGGTGCATAGGTGCGGCAGCGCCAGGCGACTTCCCGCACCAGCCGTTCGAACAGGCCCTCGCCCATGCCGTGCAGCCGCTGAAATTCGAAATCCTTGCGGCCTGATCGGCTGGCCCATTCCAATATGGTCGCCACAGTCAGCGCATTGTGGGTGGCGAACGCCGGATAGAGGCGGGTATCGGCCAGCATGTCCCGCGCGCAGGCCAGATACGACACATCGGTGGCGGCCTTGCGGGTGAACAGCGGATAATCGGCCAGCCCCTGTTCCTGGGTGCGCTTGATCTCGCTGTCCCAATAGGCGCCCTTCACCAGCCGCACCGTCAACTGCACACCGGTTTCGCCGGCAAGCGCCCCGGCCCAGGCGATCACGGCGCGCGCCCGCTTGCCATAGGCCTGCACCGCCATGCCAAGGCCGCCCCAACCGGGTCGCGGCCGGCGGGCGACGGCGCTGATGATGCCCAGGCTCAAGTCCAGCCGGTCCTGTTCCTCGGCGTCCACCGTCAGGCCGATGCCGGCAGCGGCGGCGGCATCGGCCAGATCGTGCAGCATCGCGGTCAGCGCCGGCACGCAATCGGCGGCGTGGGCGGTTTCATAGCGCGGGTGCAGCGCCGAGAGTTTCACCGATATGCTGTGCCGCGCGGTGATGTCGCCGCCCCTGGCGGTGCGGCCCACGGCCTTGATCGCCGCCATGTAACTGGCGAAATAACGCTCGCCATCCTCGGCCGTTCGCGCGGCTTCACCCAGCATGTCGAAGCTGGCGGAAAAGCCCTGATTGTCCTTGTCGTCGGCGCGGGCCAGTGCCTCTTCGATGGTGCGGCCCATCACGAACACCTGGCCCATCAGGCGCATGGCGGCGCCCACGCCCTGGCGCACGAACGGCTCACCCGCCCGCGCGATCAGCCGCTTCAGCACGCTGGCACGGCCCTCTTCGCCCACCAGCGCGCGGGTGATGACCAGACCCCAGGTGGCACTGTTGACCAGCGCGCTGTCACTGTCCCCCAGATGGTCAGACCAGTCGGGCGCGCCCAGCTTGTCGCGGATCAACAGATCGGCCGTGGCCGCATCAGGCACCCGCAGGAAGGCTTCGGCCAGCGACAGCAGCGCCACGCCCTCGGCGGTGTTGAGGCGATATTGGTGCAGGAAGCGGTTGACCCAACCACTGGCTTGCGCGGCGCGCAGTTCGGCGAGCAGGGCCAGCGCGCGATGCTCCACCGCGGTGCGGGTGGCGGCATCCAGCATGGCCGCGGGCAACAGCCCGGCGAGCACTTCGGGTTCGGCGGCGCGGTGCAGCGCCCGCATCTGGGGGAGGATGGTTTCAGGCGAGTCGGTCATGACGCGGGTTTAGGCGGTGCGCCACACCGCGTCACCATCCGCGATTGGCGATCAGGCCAGCGCCAGCACCGGCTGCCGGCGGCGGCGGGCCATGGCACCCACCAGGCCAAAGCCGGTGATCAGCATGGCCCAGCTTGCCGGTTCCGGCACGGCGTTGGCCGCGATACTGTCAAATTCAAAGGCCACGCCGCGCGCGATGAAGCGCAGGCCGCCGATTTCGCTGCCGGGCAGGGCGTGAAAGCCCACACGGCGGTTGGTCAGGGCGGCATTCCAACGGCCATTGGCTGGCGAAAAGCTGTTGCCATTGAGGGTGAGCAACGTCTGGCCGGCAGTGCCGAGCAGCTGCACCCGGTTGTGCGCATCCACCGAACCCCAATAAAAGCTGATCGAGCGCAGCGCCGGGGTGCGCAAGGTGGCTTCACGCGCACCGCCAGCGGCCGTGGTGACGACGCCGAAGCTGTTGTTCACTCCAGCCGGTGCCGTTGCCACGCCAGACCGGCTGCCAAGTCGCACCGACGGGGCGGCCGACCAGACAAAGCCGGGCGCATTGGGAGCATCGAAATCGACCACGATGCGCTCATTGCGGCCCGGCCCCGGATCAGGTGCGCCAAGACGGGGGGAAATCAGCACGGTGGCCGCGGCCGGCAGGGCGGTGGCGCCGATCACGGCGGCGGCAAGGGCGGCAAATATTCGGGGCATCATCATGGCGACCAGTTCCATCGAGCTGCAGCGGCAGCGGGTTGTTGCGATGGCCGGGGTGTTAACGAACTGATATGGTTAACAAAAGATAGATCCTAGGTTAATGGGATCGGTTTACCATGATTATCACCCGCTGGATTCTGCCGGGTTGACGCAAACGGAAAGCGCGGCCTAGGTTGCACCCGCAAAAAACAAGCTGGGGAGTGTGGCCATGGCCGGAAAATCGCTGACGCTGGACGAATATCGTGCACTCGTGGGCCAGGAGGTCGGCGTGTCCGACTGGATCGACGTGCCGCAGGAGAAGATCAACGCCTTTGCCGAAGTGACCGGCGATCACCAGTTCATTCACGTGAACCCGGAACTGGCAGCGCAAACCCCGTTTGGCACCACCATCGCCCATGGCTATCTCACGCTCAGCCTGCTGAGTGTCATGGCCTATCAGGCGATGCCAGGCATCAAGGGCACCCGCATGGGTGTGAACTATGGCCTGAACAAGGTGCGCTTCATGGCGCCGGTCAAATCCGGCAAGCAGGTGCGTGGCCGTTTCACCATCGCTGATGTGACCCAGCGCCCGGATGGCGCCTGGCAGACCACGGTGAGCGTGACGGTGGAAATCAACGGTGAAACCAAGCCGGCGCTGGCCGCCGAATGGATCACCCTGGCGTTTGTTGGCTGATCAGCCCCTCATTTCCTTTGAAAGGACAAGACCATGCGTGAAGCTGTTATCGTTTCCACCGCCCGCACGCCCATCGGCCGGGCCTATCGCGGTGCGTTCAATGCCACCCCGTCGCCCACCCTGGCTGGCCATGCCATCGCCCATGCGGTGCAGCGCGCCGGCATCGAAGGCGCCGAGGTTGATGATGTGGTGATGGGCTGCGCCCTGCAACAGGGTGTGCAGGGCGGCAACATCGCCCGCACGTCGCTGCTGCGCGCCGGCCTGCCCGTCACCGTGTCGGGCCAGTCGATGGACCGGCAATGTTCGTCGGGCGTGATGTCGATCGCCACGGCCGCCAAGCAGATCATGGTGGACGGCATGACCATCTGCGTCGGCGGCGGCGTTGACAGCATTTCGATGGTGCAGAACGACAAGATGCGCACCGGCGGTGATCCCAGCCTGGTGGCCATGCATCCCAACATCTACATGCCGATGCTGCAGACGGCGGAGATTGTTGCCAAGCGTTACAACGTGAGCCGCGATCGCCAGGATGAATATGGCTATCAGAGCCAGATGCGTACCGCCGCTGCCCAGGCCGCCGGCAAGTTTGACGATGAAATCGTGCCGATGACCGCGACGATGGCCATGGTGAACAAGGAAACCAAGGAGGTTTCCACCCACGAGATCACCCTGACCAAGGATGAAGGCAACCGCCCGGAAACCACGCTGGAAGGCCTGATGGGCCTGCGCCCGGTGATCGAAGGCGGCTGCATCACCGCCGGCAACGCCAGCCAGCTTTCGGACGGCGCGTCGGCCAGCGTGCTGATGGAAGCCAAGGAAGCCGCCCGCCGCGGCCTCACCCCGCTGGGTGCCTATCGCGGCATGGCGGTGGCCGGTCTGGAGCCGGATGAAATGGGCATTGGTCCGATCTATGCCATTCCCAAGCTGCTGAAGGCCAATGGCCTGACCATGAACGATATCGGCCTGTGGGAACTGAACGAAGCCTTTGCCGTGCAGGTGCTGCACTGCGCCGATGTGCTGGGCATTGATCCCGATCTGCTCAACGTCAACGGCGGCTCGATCTCGATCGGCCACCCCTATGGCATGACCGGCGCGCGCTGCACCGGCCACGCCCTGATCGAAGGCAAGCGCCGTGGGGCCAAATATGTGGTGGTGACCATGTGCGTTGGCGGCGGCATGGGCGCTGCTGGCCTGTTTGAGGTGTATTGAGGCAGGGCAACGCCCACCCCCAGCCCCTCCCGCAAGCGGGAGGGGAGAAAATCGGACTCCCCTCCCGCTTGCGGGAGGGGTCGGGGGTGGGTTTCTCCACCATGATTCGCCTTTCGGCGCCAATTGCGCCATAGGGCCGCGATGACCATTGAATCGCTCCCTGCGCCGCTGGCCCAGGCTATTGCCGCGCGCGGCTATGAAGAACTCACTCCCGTCCAGTCCGCCGTGATCGCCCCAGAGGCGCGCGGGCGTGACTTGCTGGTTTCGGCCCAGACTGGTTCGGGCAAGACTGTCGCCTTCGGCCTCGCCATGGCCGATGAACTGCTGGCAGGCGGCGAAACGCTGCCCCACGCTGGCCGGCCGCTGGCACTGGTGGTGGCCCCCACCCGCGAACTGGCCCTGCAAGTGGCCAAGGAACTCACCTGGCTTTATGGCCCGGCGCGCGGCCGCATCGCCACCTGCGTTGGCGGCATGAACCAGCAGGTGGAACGGCGAACGTTGGCCGCTGGTGCCCATATCGTGGTCGGCACGCCTGGCCGCCTGCGTGACCATCTGGAGCGCGGTGCGCTGTTGCTGGATCAGGTGCGCGCCGTCGTGCTCGATGAAGCCGACGAAATGCTCGACATGGGCTTCAGAGACGATCTTGAAGAAATTCTCGATGCTGCAGCCCCCACCCGCCGGACCCTGTTGTTTTCGGCCACCATGCCCAAGGGCATTGCCGAACTGGCCCGCGATTATCAGAAGGATGCGCTGCGCCTCGCCACCGCCGGCCGCGCGGCAGCCCATGCCGATATCGCCTATCAATGCGTGACGGTGGCGCCGGCTGATATTGAATCGGCCGTGGTCAACCTGTTGCGGTTCCACGAAGCGCCAACGGCTTTGCTGTTCTGCGCCACGCGCGACAATGTCCGCCGGCTGCATGCCAGCCTAGTGGAGCGCGGCTTTGCCGCCGTGGCGCTGTCGGGCGAGCACAGCCAATCCGAACGCAACCAGGCGCTGCAGGCGTTGCGTGATCGCCGGGCGCGGCTGTGCGTGGCAACCGATGTGGCCGCGCGCGGCATCGATCTGCCGGGCCTGAACCTGGTGATCCATGTGGAATTGCCGCGCGATCCGGAAACACTGCAGCACCGCTCTGGCCGCACCGGCCGCGCCGGCGCCAAGGGCACGGCCGTGCTGATCGTGCCTTATCCTGCCCGACGCCGGGTGGAGCGCATGCTGTCTGGCGCGGGTGTCAAGCCGGAATGGACCCCGGTGCCCAGCCTGGAAGCCATCGCCAAGCAGGATCGCACCCGCCTGCTGGAAAGCATCGGCGAAGGCATTGGCGCGCTGGATGATGAAGACAAGCGCTTGGGCGAGGAACTGCTCACCCGCCACGGCGTTGACGAGATCGCCTCGGCACTGGTGCGCATGCACCGGGCGCGCCTGCCGCAGGCCGAAGAGCTGGTGGATGCCGGCCCGGCTCCCCGGACAGAACGGCGCGACGCCCGGCCGGGCAATGATACCGGCAACGCCAGAGATCGGGGGCCTGACCAGGGCCCCGATCGCGGCGGTGAAGGCGTGTGGTTCCGGCTGGATGTGGGCCGGCGCGACAGTGCCGATCCGCGCTGGATCATCCCGCTGCTGTGCCGGCGCGGCGGCGTGACCAAGCCCGATATCGGTGCCATCCGCATTTTCCCCAATGAAACGCTGGTGGAAATCGCGCCCGACATGGCCGAACGCTTCATGGTCGCCCTGAAGCGCCACGCCACCCGCAAGGGCAACAGCGCCGAAGACCAGATTGCGATTATCCCGGCGGGCGGCCCGCCCCGCGCGCCGGAACGACGCGGCCCTCCTCCGGCCCGGCGTGGTCCGCCGCCGCCGCGCCGTTAAGCCGACAACGCCAGCAGCGCGAAGG
Organism: Sphingomonadales bacterium; assembly: GCA_027485485.1. Lineage (GTDB taxonomy): Bacteria > Pseudomonadota > Alphaproteobacteria > Sphingomonadales > Sphingomonadaceae > Sandarakinorhabdus. The sequence continues at coordinate 9,154 of JAIXQY010000052.1, forward strand.
TCGCCAGCCAATGTTCGCCGGCATAATCGCCGGCGATGTGGGGCAGGGCGGTGGCCAGATGTTCATCGGCGGCCTGGCGCATCACGGCCGCTGTGGCATCGCCAGGATCAAGCGCAGCGGCGATGCGCCGGAAGGCCCAGGCGCGCGACAGGTTGAGGCCATCAAGATGGGCGATCTTGCCGTCGCTGCGGTCTGACACGCTGGCCGGCGTGAAAATGCTGGCCGGCAGGCGCTGGCCGGCGTGGGGCAGGAAGGTGTTGAACCAGCTGTGGAATTCGGGCGCGGGCAGCAGGGTCGCCATCGCCAGCGCTTCCATCAATGTTGGCGACAGGAAGGCATCGCCATCCGGTTCCCAGGCCTGGGCTGTCTGGTCTGCCCCGAACCAGGCCGTGGCCCGCGCCTGCATCAGGTTCAACAGCGCCGGATCGTGATGGGCGGCCCACTGGCTGATCAACACCAGCGCGAAGGCCGTATTGGCATGGGCACCGGTGCGGATCGGATAGGTGAGCAGCGGAAGATGCTGTGCCCACGCCGCGGCGAAATCCTGCGCCAAAGGCTCAAAAACCGGCGCCAAAGGATTGCCTGCGCTGGATAATTCGGCCTGCAGCATCAGGGCCCAGGCCCAGCCATAGGGCCGTTCAAAACCCTTGGAACTGGGCCGGGCGAAATAGGCCCGTTCGGCCGCGACCTTTTCCGGCGTGAAGGTGACGGCGGCCAGTGCGCGGGTTTCATCGGCTTGGGGGTGCTGAGGAAACCGGTGCAGCAGCCGGGACAACAGCCACCAGCCGTGCACGCAGCTGTGCCAATCGAAACTGCCAAAGAACATCGGGTGCAGGGCGCGCGGGCTCTGCGCGTCGGCATCGCTGGAAAGCACATGATCCAGCTTGTGCGGATACTCGCGGGTCACATGGCCCAACGCGATGCCGGCCATGCGGGCAGCCTGGGTTTCATCCAGCATCATCGGAACGCGAACCCCCAGATCAGCGCGGTGTTGAACAGCCACAGCACCACGGCGGTGGGCCATTGCGCCCGGATCACGGCATAACGATCGGGCAGATTGAGCAAGGCGGCTGGCACGATGTTGAAATTGGCCGCCATTGGCGACAACAAGGTGCCGCAAAAGCCGGCCAGCATGCCCACCGCGCCGATCACCACCGGATCGCCGCCCATGCCGACCACAAGCACCGGCAAGCCGATGCCGCCCATCATCACCGGGAAGGCGGCAAAGGCATTGCCCATCAACATGGTGAACACGGCCATGCCGCCGGTGAAGGCCAGCACGGCCGCCAGCCGGCTGCCGTCCGGGATGGCCAGCGGCGCCAGCGCGCCGACGATATCGCCCACCCCGGCAAGGCCGAACACCAGCCCCAGACTGGCCAGCAGTTGCGGCAGGATCATCGCCCAGCCGACGCCTTCGGCCAGCCGCCGGCCTTCCTGCACGGCGGCCCCGGCCGGCGGGCGCAGCCAGGCCATCAGGGTGGCAACCGCGATGATCGCCCCCAGGCCCAGGCTAATCAGCGTGACCTGCTTGGGATCAACCAGGCCGGTGACCTTGGGGAACAGCCAGGTGCCGGCCAGCGCCACGCCGGGCACGATCAGCGCCGGCAAAAACAGGCGGTTGCCATGGCGGGCCAGGCTGGCCTGGCGTTCGGCATCGCTGCTGGTGGCAGGCCTTCCCTTGCCGGGCGCGCCGGCCAGCGCCAGAGCAACCAGCGCCAGCACGATCAGGCCCTTGGCGAAATCGCTGAAACCATCGCCGGCCAGAAATTCCAATGCGATCAATGCCCAGAACGCCGAACCGCGCAGTCGTGCATTGTGCTGCCGGTCCAGCAGGGTCGCCGCCGCCCAGCCGGCGAACACCAGGCCAGCCAGTGCATAAAGCTGGGGCAGGCCGATCATCGCCGCCGGCCCATGCGCCACAAACGGAACCCGTGGACGGCAAAGGCCGCCAGCGCCGTTGGGATGGCCCACACCGAAAGTTGCAGTGGTTCCACAAGGATTCCAGCGCTTTCGAGGAATCCCTTGATGAGCAGAATCGAGGCGATGGCGAGGAAGATATCTTCGCCAAAGAAGATGCCAACATTGTCGGTCGCCGCCGCCATTGCCTTCACCCTGTTGCGGCCATCCTCATCCAATGCGGGATCATCGCGCAGGGCGGCAGCTTCGGCCATCGGGGCAATCAAGGGCCGCACGCTCTGGGCGTGGCCAGCAATCTGGGTGAGGCCAAGCGCGGCGGTGATCTGACGAAAGGCCAGATAGATCAGCAGGATGCGGGCGGTTGTTGCGCTGCGGGTGCGCAGAATGAGGGCACGTGCGGCTTCCGAAAGCCCGCCGCGTTCCATCAGGCCAATCACTGGCAGCAGCAGCCAGGGCACGGAGACATAGCGGTTCTGGTGGAAGGCCTTGCCCAGCGCGGCAATGATCTCGGGCACCGCCATGCCGGCCCCCAGCCCCGAACCAAAGGCCGCGGCCACGACCACGGCGAGCGGATTGGCCCGCACCGCAAAGCCGGCCACGACAATGGCGATGCCGGCCAGCGGCCACAGGCTGGGCAGGCTGCTCATCCGGCCTTGGGCAGGCGGAAGCTGGCACTGGCACGGGCCACCGGCACGCCATCGGCCTTCACCAGCGCATGGGTGAAGCCATTCTGCCCGACCTGTGAAACATGATCCGTTTCAATGCTTAACCACGCGCCCAGATCGGCCTTGCCGAAATAATCGACATTCAGGTTTGTGGTGATCGGGCTGGCCGGCGGGCTGGTCGCCATGGCCAGCGACAGGCCCATGGCATTGTCGGCCAGGGCGGCGATCACCCCGCCATGGAGCAGGCCGCGCCCGTTGCAATGGCGTTCTGCCACCCGCAGCGCCAGAACGAACGCCGGCGGTGCGAGCCGGAAATACAGGGGCGCCCAGGCATCGGTGACCGGGCTGCGCCTTGTGTGGATGGCAAAACCCTTCGGAATCTCGTCACTCATTCAGGGGCTCCATAGCCGCCGCCGCCCGGCGTTTCGATGATGATGGATTCACCCGCTGCCAACTCGACGCGGGCACAGGGACCCAGGATTTCCACTGTGCCGTCAAGGCGTTGCACGCGCGCAGTGCCGGGCAGGGCAGGGCCGCCGCCGGCAAGGCCGAACGGCGTGGTGGCCCGCCGGCCGGAGAGGAGGGAGGCGGTCATCGCGGTGCGGGCCATGATTTGGCGGATGCTGCCATCGCCGCCCGGCCAGCGCCCGGCACCGCCAGAGCCATGGCGCACGGCAAAGCGTTCGACCAGCACCGGGAAGCGGCTTTCCAGCACTTCGGGATCGGTGAGGCGGCTGTTGGTCATGTGGGTTTGCACCGCGCTCGCGCCTGCAAAGCCGTGTCCGGCGCCGGCACCGCCACAGATGGTTTCATAATATTGGAAGTCATTGCTGCCAAAGGTGAAATTGTTCATCGTGCCCTGGGAGGCGGCAAGCTTGCCCACGGCGCCGAACAGGGCATCGGTGATGATCTGGCTGGTCTCCACGTTGCCGGCGACCACCGCAGCCGGCGCGGCGGGGCGCAGCAGGCAGCCCTCTGGCACAATCAGGCGCAGGGGGCGCATGCAGCCATCATTCATCGGCAGATCATTGCCAGCCAGGCAGCGGAAAACATAGAGCACAGCGGCCTGCGCAACCGAATAAGGCGCGTTGAAATTGCTGGGCAATTGGGCCGAAGTGCCGGTGAAATCGATGGTGGCGCCTTGGGCGGCGTGATCGATGCGCACGGCCACCTTGATGGTGCCGCCATTGTCCATCAACACGCTGCATTCACCATCATTCAACCCGGAAATGGCCGTGCGAACAGCGGCTTCCGCGTCATTCTGCACATGCGCCATGAAGGCGGCCACGGTGCCAGCCCCTTCGCTGGCGCACAGTGCCTTCAACGCCGCCGCCCCACGCGCGCAGGCGGCGGCCTGGGCCTTCAAATCCCCCAGGCAGCGGGCCGGATCGCGTGCTGGCCAGGGCCCGCTGGCGAGCAGGGCCAGCATCTCGGCCTCAAGGAAATTGCCCTGATCGATCAACAGCTTGTTGTCGATCATCACGCCTTCTTGATCGATGCTGATGCTGTCGGGCGGCATGGAGCCGGGCGTGATGCCGCCGATATCGGCCTGGTGGCCGCGCGCCGCCACCCAGAAGGCCGGCGCCTCACCCAGAAAAACTGGTGCAACAACAGTAACATCGGGCAGATGGGTGCCGCCGGCATAGGGATTGTTGAGCACGAACACATCGCCCGGCCTGATGCCGCGTTCGCTCCCCTGCCAGCCTAGCATCACGGTGCGCACACTGTCGCCCATGCTGCCCAGATGCACCGGCATGTGCGGGGCATTGGCCACAAGATGGCCGGCGGCATCAAAGATAGCGCAGGAAAAATCCAGCCTTTCCTTGATGTTGACTGACCATGCCGTGGTTTTCAGCGCCTCGCCCATATCCTCGGCAATGGCCATGAAGCGGTTGGCGAACAGCTCCAGCCGGATGGGATCGACCGCTGCAGAGCTGGCCGGGCGGGCCAGCTGCGTGGTGCGGGTGAGCACCAGGTTCAGGGCCGCATCCACCGCCACCGTCCAGCCCGGCTCCACCAGGGTGGTGGCGCTTTCATCGAGGATCAGGGCCGGCCCCGCCTGGTGCCAGCCGGGGGCCAATGCCTGGCGGTGCCAGATCGGCGCTTCATGCCAATTCGTGGCAAAATGGATGCGGCGCGTGGCCGTTATTTGCCGGGCGGTGTCCGGGTGGTGGCCGGCCGCTGCCGGGCTGTGGCCCGCCGCTGCCATGTGCGGGCTGGCACCCACGGCTTCGGCGATCAACGTGTCGACCACCAGATCGGCGCCCGACACCACAAAGCCGAACCGCCGCGATTGCGCCTCGGCAAAGGCTGCGGCCATCGCATCGGGCGCGGCCTGCGGCAGCTCAATCCCGCTGTCTGACCCGGCATAGCGGATCAGGGCAGACAGGCGCACATCGGCCACGGCCTCGCCTTGCGCTTCCAGTGCGGCGCGGGCGGCGGCGGCGAGCGTTTCGGCTTCGGCCGCCAGGTCACCCCCCAGCGGCCAGTTCAGGCTGCGCTGCCGCACCACCCGGTTTTCGGCCAGGCCAATGCCATAGGCCGAAAGCACCCCGGCCAGCGGGTGGATCAGCACCCGGGTCATCCCCAGCGCATCGGCCACCTTGCAGGCGTGCTGGCCGCCGGCGCCGCCGAAACAGGCCAGCGCATAGGCCGTCACATCATGGCCGCGGGCGATGGAGATGCGGGCGATGGCCTGGGCCATGGTTTCCACCGCAATGGCCAGCGCGCCCTCAGCCGCCTGTTCGGGCGAGCAGCCCAGTTCGGCGGCCAGATCGGCAAAGCGCGCGCGCACCACATCGGCATCCAGCGGCGCGTCTCCGCCTGGCCCGAACAGGGCCGGGAACAGATCGGGCTGCAACACGCCGAGCATCACATTGGCATCGGTGACGGTGAGGGGCCCGCCGTTCCGGTAACAGGCCGGGCCAGGCCGCGCCCCGGCGCTTTCGGGGCCCACTTTCAGGCGCCCGCCGGCCACACTGATGATCGATCCGCCGCCGGCCGCCACCGTATCGATCTTCAGCATCGGCACCCGCATCGGCACGCCGGCGATCATCACCTCCTCGGCCCGTTCGAACGCGCCGTCATACAGCGAGACATCGGTGGAGGTGCCGCCCATGTCGAACCCGATCAGGCTGGTGTCACCGGCGCTGCGCCCGGCCGCCGCCATGCCGACGATGCCCCCGGCGGGCCCCGAAAGAATCGCATCGCGGCCGTGGAAATGCCCGGCGCGGGCCAGGCCGCCGTTGGATTGCATGAAATCTAGCCGCACACCCTGAAGCCCGGCCGCCACCTGGTTCACATAGGCAGCGAGGGGCGGCGAGAGATAAGCATCCACCACCGCGGTGTTGGCGCGCGGCACCAGCCTGATGACGGCGCCCACCTCGTGACTGCACGTCACCTGGGTGAAGCCGATGCTGCGGGCGATGTGCGCCACGGCCTGTTCGTGGGCGGGGTGGGCATGGCCGTGCAGGCAGGCGATGGCGATGCTGCGCCAGCCGTCGGCAAAGGCGGTGGCCAGCCGTTCCGTTGTTACCGCCAGATCGAGCGGGCGCAGCACCTCACCATCCGCCGTTACCCGTTCGGGCACTTCCACCACCGCGCCATAGAGCGGTTCGGGCTTTTCGATCTTGAGGGCAAAGATGCGCGGCCGTGCCTGGTGGCCGATGATCAGCGCATCGGCATGGCCCGCCGTGATCGCCAGCAGCGTGGGTTCGCCCTTGCGTTCCAGCAGGGCGTTGGTGGCCACCGTGGTGCCCATGCGCACCGCCGCGATGGGGGCGGGATCATCGCCCTTCAGTCGGGCAATGCCTGCCAGCGCGGCATCCTGATAATGCTCGGGCGCGTTTGACAGCAGCTTGGCCGTCACCAACCGGCCATCGGGCCGCAAGGCCACGATATCGGTGAAGGTGCCGCCGCGATCGATCCAATAGTGCCAGCCTGCCATCCCGCTGTGGTGGCGGGGCCGGCGGGGCGGGTCAAGCTGGTTCGAGTGCGGCGTCTGCCTTAAACTGCCAGGCATCGCCTGTGCCGATGGCGGCGGCATATTGATCCCGGGCCAGCGACCAGTTGGCCAGGCTTTCGATGAACGCCGTCAGAAAGCTGCGGCGATCGCTGTGCCAATCCAGATAATAGGCATGTTCCCACACATCGCAGACCAGAAGCGGCGTCACCATGTGATCGATCCACACTGGCATGGCATCGGCAGTGGCGATGATCGACAAGCGGCCATCGCCGCCCGCCACCAGCCACACCCAGCCCGATCCGAACTGCCCGGCGCCGGCAGCGATGAAGGCGCTGGCCATGACCGCAAAGCCGCCCAGATCCCGGTCGATCGCTGCGGCCAGGGCGCCCGCCGGGCGGGCGGTGCCGGGCGGGGACAGGCTGGCCCAGAAGAAGCCATGGTTCCACACCTGGCCGGCCGCATTGAACAGCGCGCCGTTGGCTGCGCGTTTGGCCATGCGGACAATGGCTTCAAGCGCCAGCGCCTCCATCGCCGTGCCGACCGTGAGATCATTGGCGGTCTTGATATAGGCGGCGAAATGCTTGCCGTGATGATGCGCAAAGGTTTCGGCCGAGATGAGCGGTGCCAGTGCATCGGCGGCAAAGTTCAGGGGCGTGCTGACAATCATGGCGGTGGCTTTCGGTTGTGTGCTGGCGGCGGGGGCAACGGCACGGGGCGTTCAACCATGCAACGCGGCACCGTGCGAATTGTTCCGCGGCTTGCCCGGCCCCATGTTCTGGCCGGGCCTTGACTGGACAGGCTGTTGTGGCGAGATGGTCAGTATTGCCGAGTTGTAATGTGGTGATGTCATGCTTGGTGGAGCGCACCGGCGCCTGACGTTGTTGCTGCCGGGGGCGCTGGACCAGTTGCGCGGTGAACGGGATGGAGCATTGGCATGATGGGGCGAATGATGCGCGTGGTGCTGGCCGGGTTGCTGCTGGCCGGCCCGGTGGCGGCGGCAGACCGCTTGCGGGCGAACCTGCGCGGTGTGGTGATTGCCGGCCAGATGGAAGGCGATTTCTATAGCGCCAGCGGCGATCCGCTGTTCGTGCCGCTGGCCGGTGTGCCGATCCGGATACAGGTTTCGATCCGGCCCAACCGCGGCTTTGATCCCGATTCGTCCGATCCGGCGGACCAGTCCGAACTGATCGGGCTGGTGCGCATCACGCTGAACAACGGCAATCTGCTGGCGCCGGGCGTGCGCTTTGCCGATCAGCTGCGCGGTGGTTTCAACGGGCTGGTGCCGCTGGGCTTTTGCTGCCTGCCCGGCGAAACGGCCATGGGCGCGACCTCGCTGACCAGCACCGCCTTGCCGGCAGCGCTGCGCCATGATGTGCAGCTTTCGGCCTATTCCGATTCCCGCAATGTTGGCCATGCGTTCAACCTGCAACTGCTTGATGGCGGCAGCCTGGGCGGCAGCGGCCGCTTTGCCGAATCCTATCGGCACAGCGAGACCTGGATCAGCGGGTTTGATTTTGCCATCACCAGCGGCAGCGTTTCGGCCGCCATCCCCGAACCCTCGGCCTGGCTGGGCATGATCGCCGGCATGGGCTTGACCGGCCTCAGGCTGCGCGGTCACCGGCGGCTGGCCCGCGGATAAATTTGGCCGGCCGCCCCTTGCCAAGCCGATATGCGCTTGCCACATGAGGAATATTACGAAACTGTAATGCGGTGAGCCGATGCGTGGCCTGGTGCACGTGCTTGTGGTGTTGATGCTGGCCGGTTCGGCTGTGGCCCAGCCGGTGCCGGAGGAGGCACCAGAAAAGGCACCAGAGAAGGCTGGGCCGCCGCCGCTGGTGCTGGCGGCCGATGCGCCCCTGCCGGTGTGGATCAACGGGCTGGAAGTGGCGCTGGCGGTTTCGACCGGCACGGTGGACCATGTCACCCTGAACGATGAAGCGGTGCAGCGCATCGGGTTGAGCGCATCGGCAGCGGACAACACCGCCGATCTGATCATCGGCGGCCGGGTGGTGTTGCAGGGCCGCCATGGCAAGGGCTGGCTGGCCCAAGGCGGCCGGCTGGTGCGGCGGGAATATTATTGGTTTCCCAGCCAGTCGCGCCTGCCATTGGCCGGCACCATCGGGCCATTTGCGCTGCCGCACTGGCAGGTGCGGGTGGATTGGCCGGTGCCGGCCACCGGTGCCGATGCCGAGGTGCTGCAACTGCCGCTGATGGGCGGGATCGACCGGGCGGCCTATGGCATCTTGCGGCTGCGCAAGCAGATGATGGCGGTGGGCGTGGATGTGCGCATGCGCCGGGCCCTGCCGCTGGTGACGGCGGCCAGCGGCGCCGATCTGGCCGCGGAGCTGGGCGGGCGCTTTGTGGGCGAGCCGTGGCAGGAGGAGATTTTCCTTGGCGTGCGCCGGCCGGTGCGGCGGCTGGAACTGGATCGGCCGCTGCTGATCGGCTCCATGCGCATCACGGCGGTGGCGGTGCGCCAGGGCGGGCCGCGAGATGGCACCATGTCGCTGGCACCCGGCCAGATCACGCCCTTTGATGCCGAGGAAGACCCGGAAATCATGCAGGTGCGCGGCCGCATCATCAAGCGGCGCAATGTGGCGCGGTACATCATGTTGACCCGCACCCAGCTGGACGCCGCCGGCTGCCACAGCCTGTTGGTGGACAAGGCGGCCGGGCTGTTCAGCCTGAGCTGTGCGCCGCCGGC
>JAIXQY010000198.1 GCA_027485485.1 Sphingomonadales bacterium
AAAACGACTCCGCAGCATGGCCCAGGTCGCGCGCAGGCCCAGCGCCTCGCCGCCCTTGGGGCGGCCGGGCCGGGGTGCCGGGTTCCAGGCAAATGTATCGAAATGCAGCCAGGGCGTGCCTGCGGGCACGAATTTTTCCAGATAGAGCGCCGCCGTGATCGCCCCGGCAAAGCCGCCATCGGCGCTGTTGACCATATCGGCCACGCTGGATTTCAGCATGTCGTGATAGGGCGCCCACAGCGGCAGCCGCCAGGCCGGATCGCCCACCGCCATGCCGGCGGCCAGCACTTCGCTGGCCAGCGCATCATCATTGGCAAAGATCGCCGGCAATTGCGGCCCCAGTGCCACGCGCGCCGCGCCGGTGAGGGTGGCGAAATCGATGATCAGCACCGGGTTGTGCTCCGCCGCCAGCGTGATCGCATCGCACAGCACCAGCCGGCCTTCGGCATCGGTGTTGGTGATTTCCACCGTCTTGCCCGCCCGCGTCGCGATCACGTCGCCGGGGCGCATGGCGTTGCCGGAAATGGCGTTTTCGGCCGCCGGGATGATCAGATGCAGCCGCACCGGCAGATTGGCCTGCATCACCAGCCGCGCCAGCGCCAGCGCATGCGCCGCGCCGCCCATATCCTTCTTCATCGCCGCCATGCCGCTGCCCGGCTTGATGTTCAGCCCGCCCGAATCAAAGGTGATGCCCTTGCCGATGATGGCCAGGCGCGGGTGGGCGGGATCGCCCCATTCGGCCTCGATCAGGCGCGGCTGTGCCGTCGCCGCCCGGCCCACCGCGTGGATGGCGGGGAAATTCTGCGCCAGCAGCGCCTCACCGGCCACCACGCGCACCTGGGCGCCAAAGGGGCGCAGCGTATCGATCACCGCCGCGGCAAGCTCGGCCGGGCCAAGATCGCTGGCCGGCGTGTCGATCAGATCGCGCACCAGCGCCGCCGCCTGGGCTTCGGTCACGGCATTGCCGATGGCGGCCAGGCTGGCGGTGGCCAGCACGCGCGGGCCCTGCGCTTCGGCCTTGCGATAACGGGTGAAGCGATGCTGGGCGAGGCACCAGCCCAACCCGGCCTGCCCCAGTTCGCCCTGCAACTGATAGCGCCCAGCCGGCAGTTTCGCCGCCGCTGCGGCCAGCGCCCAAGGTCCCAGCTGGCCATCGGCCACCCCGGCCACGGCAAACCAATCGGCCGGGCCATCGCCGGGAATGATCGCCACGCTGTCAGCCGCCGCCGTGAAGCCCTGCGCCGCCACGGCGGTGCGCGTGCGTTCGGATTGCGCCTTCAACCATGGTTCCAGCCCGGGGGCGGCAACCGGCACCAGCGGCACCGCCGCCTGGGCATCGGCTGGCACCAGCAGGCTGGCCAGATCCATCAGGCCGGCACCCCGAACAGATCGGCTTCGTCCGAATCCTCGATCAGGACGGGAACGATATCCCCCGGCTGCACGCCGCCGGCATCGCGCAGATGCACCATGCCATCGATTTCGGGCGCATCATATTTGCTGCGGCCCGATGCGCCGCCCTCTTCATCCACCTCGTCGATCAGCACGTCCAGCACGCGGCCGACTTTGGCGGCCAGGCGCTGTTCGGAAATGCGCGATTGCAGCGCCATGAAGCGGTGCCAGCGTTCTTCCTTCACAGCCTCCGGCACCGCGCCGGGCAGGGCATTGGCCTTCGCGCCCTCCACCGCTTCATATTTGAAGCAGCCGGCGCGATCGATCTGCGCCTGTTCCAACCAATCGAGCAGATATTGCAAATCAGCCTCGGTCTCGCCGGGGAAGCCGACGATGAAGGTGGAACGGATCGCCATGTCGGGCACGATGCTGCGCCATTTGTGGATGCGTTCCAGCACCTTGGCCTCGTTGGCCGGGCGCTTCATGGCCTTCAGCACAGCCGGGCTGGCATGTTGGAACGGGATATCGAGATAGGGCAGCAACAGGCCATCGGCCATCAGCGGGATGAGATCATCAACGTGCGGATAGGGATAGACATAGTGCAGCCGCACCCAGGCGCCCAAGGAGCCCAGCTCGCGCGCCAGATCCTGGATATGGGCGCGGCGTTCCACCCCGCCCAAGCTGCTGCGCTCGTGCTTCAGGTCAACGCCATAGGCTGACGTGTCCTGGCTGATGACCAGCAGTTCCTTCGCGCCCGCCTTCACCAGCGCCTGCGCCTCGCGGATGATCGCCGCCGGGGGCCGGCTGGCGAGACGCCCGCGCAAACTCGGGATGATGCAGAAGGCGCAGGTGTGGTTGCAGCCTTCGGAAATCTTCACATAGGCATAATGGCGCGGCGTGAGCTTCAGGCCGGCATCGGGCACCAGATCAACAAACGCGGAGCGCACGGGCGGCGCGGCTTCGTGCACCGCGCTCACCACCGCTTCATATTGCTGTGGCCCCGTTACGGCCAGCACATCGGGGAAACGGGCGCGGATGACATCGGCATCCTTGCCCATGCAACCGGTCACGATCACCTTGCCGTTCTCGGCCAGCGCCTCGCCAATGGCTTCCAGGCTTTCGGCCTTGGCCGAATCGAGGAAGCCGCAGGTGTTGACGATCACCACATCGGCGCCATCATAATCGCCCGACAGCGCATAGCCGTCGGCGCGCAATTGCGTGAGAATGCGTTCGGAATCGACCAGCGCCTTGGGGCAACCCAAAGACACCATGCCGACCCGCGGGGCCGAAGCAGGAGAGACGGTCATCGGCGCGGCACTGCGCCGTTCGCAGGAAAAGCGCAAGTGGGAAGCTGGTGCTAGCGCGCTGCCTCCGGCCGCCGGCGCCACAAAACGAAGGCGGCAACCAGCAGCCCGATGACAGTGACCAACCAGAAGAGCCGATCCCCCGTGTTGGTGCCGGTGACATAGTAGCTGCGATGATCGAGCAACAACGTCGTCAATCCATGTTGAGGCGCTGCACACTCGTACCACTCGCCCCGAAAAGTAATCAGGACATAGGCGTCAGCCGGCAATGCCTCGAACTCCGCTTGCTGACCATCACACGGCACATCACCAGGAGAGACCATCTCGACTTTGAACAAACGGCCCTGACGCGCTGCAAACAGACGGGCAAACTCCTCGCTCGTCGGCAATTGGCCATACCGGATGCGAAACGCTTCGATCTGCTCGGCTGCCGCCGCAAACTGGTGCGCAATGACGCGGCTTTTCCGGACGCTGTAGTTGACCTGCTCTTCGCTGCCCACGGCGGCAACGAACAGAAATGGCAATGCCAACAGAGCCAAGGCCGCTGCAAGAATTCGCCGACCCATCTGGCTCATCACCGCCCGCCGATCACCGCCGCCGGATCAACCGGCGCCCGCCCCCGGCGCAGTTCGAAATGCAATTGCGGCTCGGCCACCGCCCCGGTCTGCCCGGC
>JAIXQY010000166.1 GCA_027485485.1 Sphingomonadales bacterium
AACGAAGCCGCCTCCGAACGCTTCCAGCCCGCCGGCACCGTGCGCAGCGAACAGACCAGCCGCAACATGGACAACACGCCGCCGCCGGCCGCCGGCATCCCCGGCGCGCTGACCAACACGGTGCCGCAGGCCGCCCAGGTGCAGGGCAATCCGCCGGCCACGCCCGCGCCCGCCGCGCAGGGCGGCACGGTCACGGCGGAGACCGCCGCGCGCAATTACGAGATCGGCAAGGATGTCTCCGTCACCCGCGCCGCCGCACCGCGCGTCAAGCGGCTCAGCGTGGCGGTGCTGGTGGACACGGCGGCGCTTGGCAATGCCAAGGCGCGCGCGGCCGAATTGGCCACCGTGCAGCGGCTGGTGCGCGGCGCCATGGGCTATGACGCGGCGCGCGGTGATCTGGTGGAGGTGCAGATGCGCGCCTTTGCCCCCGAAGAGGCCGCGCCTTCCGCCTGGTATGAAACCCCGGTGGTGCGCGATTATGGCGCCTGGATTGCCGGCGGGGCCGGGTTGTTGCTGCTGGCCGGCTTTGCTTTCCTGCTGTGGCGGCGGCGGGTGGCGGTGCAGGCCGCGATGGCCACCGCCGCCGATGCCGCCAGCGCCGCCATCACCGCCGCCGAAGCCGCTGTTGCCGGCGTGCCGATCAGCTTTGCCGATGGCAGTGCCGACAAGGCGGCGGTGGAGGCGATGATCGACGGCGGCGAACTGCTGCGCCCGGCTGCCAACCGCGATTACAGCGGCAAGCTGGACATCGCCCGCACGCTGGTGACCGGGGACCGGGATCGCGCCATGGCCGTCGCCCGCCAGATGCTGCTGGCCGATCAGACGAAGGCGGCGCCAGACGAGGATGACGCCGCGCCGCCGGAGGCTGCGGCATGAGCCAGCTGCCCGCCACCAGCCCCGCCGCGCTGCTTTCGGGCGCGCAGAAATGCGCCATCCTGCTGCTGGTGCTGGAAGAAGCGCAAGCCAGCGCCATGCTGGCCGGCATGAGCCCGGCCGAAGTGCAGCAGGTGGGCGAAGCCATGCTGACGGTGGCGGAGATTGATCCGCTCGCCATCGATCATGTGCTGGATGAATTTCTCGCCCGCACCGCACAGGTGGCGGCGCTGGACAGCCAGGGCCGGCAGGTGCGGCAACGGTTGGGGCTGGCGCTGGGCACGCCGCGCGCCGAAACCATGATCGAAAAGATCGGGCCGCCCGCCGCCGGCCGGCGCTTTGCCGTGCTGGATTGGGTTGATCCCGCCGGCCTGGCGCAGCTGATCGCTGATGAACATCCCCAGGCGGTGGCGGTGGTGCTGGCGCATCTGCCCGAAGACCGGGCCGCCGCCACGCTGGATGCCCTGCCCGAAGATCTGCAACCCGATGTGGCGACACGGCTGGCCACCTTGCTGCCGGTCAACATCCACGATCTGGCCGCGCTGGAGGCTGATCTGGAATTGAAGCTGAAGGGCGTGGGCACCAACCGCGATTCGGCGCAGCTGGCCGGCACCGATTTTGCCGCCGCCGTCATCAAGAAAGCGCGCGGGCGCGGCGCGCTGCTGGAAGCCCTGATGGGCGTGAACCCCGGACTGGCCGCCGAACTGGAAAGCCAGCAGTTCATCTTCGAAGATCTGCTCGGCCTGTCGCAGAAAGACATGCAGCTGGTGCTGCGCGAGGTGGACCCGGGCCTGCTTGCCGTGGCGCTGAAGGGTGCAAGCCCCGCCCTGAAAGGCTTCATCTTTGGCGCCATGTCGAAGCGCGCCGCGGCCCAGTTGCAGGATGAACTGGCCGAACGCGGCCCGATGAAGCGCAGCGAGGTCGATACCGCCCAGCGCGATCTGTGCCGCATCGTGCGCCGGCTGGGCGATGCCGGCGCGCTGACCCTGCCGACAGCCACGGAGGCGATGCTGTGACTGCGCATGATCCGCGTCTGGCAGCATTGCTCGGCACGCCGCCGGCAGGGTCGGCCGGGCTGGCGACGCTGCTCGCCGCCATGCAGCCCAAGCCGCCGCCACCGCCGGAACCGGCGATTGATCTGGGCGCACTGCTGGATGAAGCCCGGGCGCAAGGACGGGCCGAAGGCGAGGCGGTGGGCGAAGCGCGCGGGCAGGCGCTGGCGCAGGCGGCGCTGGCCCCGCGCCTGGCCGCGCTCGATGCCGCCGCCGCCGCCTGCCGCAGCGCCACCGAAATTGACGAAGCGGTGCTGGCGCCCTTGCTCGCCGGCCTGATCCAGACCCTGTGCGAAACCGTGCTGATGGCCGAACTCGCCCGCCCGCGATCTTTGCGCCCGCTGGTGGAGGCGGCGCTGGCCGAAGTGGCGGAGGGCGCGGTGCCAACGCTGAGCGCCCATCCCGACACGCTGGCCCACATCGCCGCCGATCTGCCGCCGGGCCTGGCCACCGCCGCCGATGCCAGCCTGCCGCCCGGCCATGTCGCCGTGGCCGGCCCGGATTATCGCATCGATGCCGGCCTGGCTGACCGCTTGGCGCAATTGCTGAAGGCCCTGCCATGCGCCTGACCACGCCCACACCCGCCCCCTCCGTCAGCCTGCGGCTGCCACCTCCCCCAGAGGGGGAGGATCGAACTGGCCCAACCCGATCCTCCCCCTTTAAGGGAGGTGCCCGCAGGGCGGAGGGGGCTTTCATGGCAGATCGCGCCGCCCCCTCAGCCTCCCTTCGGTCGGCACCTCCCCCGCGGGGGGAGGATCGGACTGTGCCTGCCCGGAGGGCCGTCCCATGAGCCGTGCACCAAACAGATCCTCCCCCCCTGGGGGAGGTGCCCGCAGGGCGGAGGGGGCGGGCAGGGCTTCGCTCGCCACCAATGCCCTGGCCCGCCGGATCACCGCCGCGCGCGTGCCGGCCCTGGCGCTTCAGCGCGGCGGCGTTGTGGTGGCCGCCGATGGCGCCATCCTGGAAACGTTGGGCATCGCCGGCGCCATTGGCAGCCGTGTGGCGCTGGGCGTGCAGCGTCAGGCGGCCGAGATCATCGGCTTCCGCGATGGCCGCGCCGTGCTGATGGGCCTGTCGCCGCTGGCCAATGTCGCGCCGGGCGTGGCTGTGCTGGCTGATCCCGATGGCGGGACGGTGGCAGTGGGCAGCGCCCTGCTGGGCCGGGTGATCGATGGCCTGGGCCAGCCGCTCGATGGCCTGGGCCTGCCGGCCACCACGGGCATTGTTCCGGCCAGCCCAGCGCCGCTGCTGCCGCACGCCCGCGCCCGGGTGACGTGCCCGCTGCCCACCGGGGTGCGCGCCATTGATGCGCTGCTGTCGCTCGGCATCGGCCAGCGCATCGGCATCATGGCCGGCACCGGCGTGGGCAAATCGGTGCTGCTCGGCCAGATCACCCGCTGGGCCAGCGCAGATGTGGTGGTGGTGGCGCTGATTGGTGAGCGCAGCCGCGAAATCAGCGACTTCATCGAAACTGAACTGGCCGGTGCTGCTCGCGACCGCACCATCACCATCGCGGTGCCGGCATCAGACGCGATGCTCTGCCGGGTGCGCGGGGCACAGCGGGCGATGGCCGTGGCGGAATGGTTTCGTGCCCAGGGCAAGCAGGTGCTGCTGATCCTCGATTCGCTGTCGCGGGTGGTGCACGGTGCCCGCGAAGTCGCCATGGCGCGCGGCGAGCCGGCCGGCGCGCGCGGCTATCCGCCCTCGGCGCTGCAACTGGTGGCCGATCTGGCCGAACGCGCCGGTGGTGACCGGCACAGCGGCGGTTCGATCACGCTGGTGGCAACGGTGTTGGCCGAAAATGATGATCGCGCCGATCCGGTGGTGGATGCGGCGCGCGGCGTGATGGATGGGCACATATTGCTCTCCCGCCGGCTGGCCGGGCGCGGGCAGTTTCCGGCCATTGATCTGGTCAGCTCGGCCAGCCGGGTGATGTTTGATGTGTGTGAGCCTGCCCATCTGGCGGCGGCCACCGCGTTCCGGCGCCTGATCGCCCTGGCCGAGGAAAACCGCGACCTGGTGTTGATGGGCGCCTATGCCCCCGGCGCCGATCCCGAACTGGATCTGGCGCTGGCGCTCAATCCGGCGCTGGCCGCCTTCATCATGCAGGATCGCAGCCAGCGCGCCGATCCAGCCGACAGCATCGCCACGCTGCACCAATTGGTCGCCCCGGTGGAGGCTGGCCAATGAGCGGGCCGCCCAGCCTGCTGGACCGGATCATCCGGGTGCGCCGCATCCGCGAGCGGCTGGCCATGGCCGATCTGGCGCGGGCGCAGGGCCAGGCGGCGGCCGATGCCGCGCTGCTGGATCGGGTGCGGTCGCTGGTGGGCGGGCAGGGGATCAGCACCCAGGCCGCCGGCACCCGTGCGGCGCGGGCGCGCGTCGATGGCCAGTTGCAGGATATCGCCGCACAGATTGCCGAGCGGCGCGATCGTTCGGCCGCCGCCCGCGATGCCGCCGGCCGCCAGCTCGCCGCCGCCCGTGCCGCAGTGGACGCCGCCCTCAACCGCCGCGCCGAACAGGAAGGCCCGCCATGATCGCCGCCCCGATGCCTGGCGTTGCCAGCCCCCAGATGCCGGGCCTGATTCCGGTAGTGGCTGGCCTGCCCGCCACGATCCCGGTGATCGGCGACGCGGTGGCCGTGAGCGCACCCCTCGCGCCGCCGGCCCATGATTTCGCGCTGGCTCTGGCCACCGCCCAGGCCCCGCCGCCTGCCAGCCCGCCGCTGGTTGTGACTGCGCCGGTTATCGACGCAGAACAGCCAGTGACCGAGGAGGCGGCGCCGTCTTCCGACCCGCCGCCGGCTGAGCAGCCGGCCCCGGTGCAGCCCTGGGCCAGCCTGCTGGTGCCGGAACTGCTGCGCCTGCCGCCGCCACCGCCGGCGCCAGTGCCTGGGCCTGCCCAGCCGGTGTTGCTGGCGGCCGCCGGCCGGGCTGCCCCGCCG
>JAIXQY010000138.1 GCA_027485485.1 Sphingomonadales bacterium
CTGGATGATCGACGGAGCGCCGGCGAATTGCGGCTGGTGAGCCAGCGCACCAGCGCCCGTGCCATCATCGCCGCCCGTGTTGCCCAGGAAGTGGCCCTGCTCAATGCACGCGCGCAGGCAACACAGGGCACCCGCTCCTTCATGGTTGCCCCCGGCCCCGAGGAGCGGGCGCTCAACGCGCTGCTGCCCAAACGGCCGCCGCGCCGGATCGATGCCGCGGCCGAAACCGAACGCGCCTGTGCGGCCTTCGAAAAGCGTCGGTTCCTGCTGTTGGTTGATGATCGCCAGCTTGATGGCCTGGATGACGAGATCGGCCTGGGCGAGACCAGCGACGTGATCTTCCTCCACCTGTCACCCCTGAAAGGCGGCTGATGTCGTTTCTCGATCGGTTGGGCAATCTGCTGGGCCGTGTTGCCGGGACTGGCAACCGGCCGGAGGTTGCAGACCTGCCCACTGGCACCGAGGCCGAACGCATCATCAAGACCATCTGTGCCCAGGCCATTGCCGCCAACGATGGCTGGACCAAGAAGGTGACCGATTCGCCGGTGTGGATGGCGCTGAAGGACGAGCCGGCCGAGCTGCAGATCGCAGTCCTGCTGACAGCTGTCGATGATCGGCAGGGCGATGTCCATGTGTATCGCGGTGACAGTTCGCACGTGGAATCGCTGCGCAACGCCATGGTTGCCCAATTGCTGCGACGCGACCTGCCCTTGACGGAAGCCGTGCTGACAGACTTGCTCAGCCTATGGTCGCAACAGCGCTTTGCAATGGCCTTTGGCTTGCCGGGCCGCAGCATATTGGGGGCCGTGGAACGGCTGGCAGAACGGCAAGCGCTGGGCGAACGGCTGCGCGGCGTGCTGGCCAAATTGCGCAGCATGGCCGACCGCGGCGCCTATGGTGGCCCACCCAGCAAGGCCATTCGCGAGGTGGCGCAGCGCATCGATCGCCTGTTGAATGGGCAGAGCAGCACGCCGCAATTGCCGGCCGGTGCCTTTGCAGCGCGCTGGGCGGCGCTGGTGCAGGCGCAGCCAGCCGATCAGCAGCCGCACTGGCAGGCGCTTGCCGTGCATCTGGTGGCCAGTGCCGGCAAGTCACAGCCCAGCGGCAAATGGCAGGCCGCAGCCGGCGCTTCGCTGGCCGCCCTTGATCGCAGCGCCCTTGCCACCCAGTTGATGGCCCTGCTGGCCGACATCATCCCGGATCCGGCCCGGGTGGATGACAGTCTGGACATCATGAAGGGGCTGGTCTGGCTGACGCCGCAGCTTGACCATGACATGATGGCTGGGCCGGTGGGCCGCTTTGCCGAAACCTGTTTCAGGAAGGTGCCCAATTTTGGCGCCCGCTCGATCGGCCTGGGCAATGCCGCGCTCTGGGCCTTGTCGGCAATGGCTGATGGGCCGCATGCTGCGGCCGAATTGTTCCGGCTGGCGGCAAGGATCAAATATCCCTCCGCCCAGACCCAGATCGCCAAGCGCCTGGCCGCGCTGGCGAGCAGCAGCGGGCAGAGCCTGACGGCGCTGGAGGATATCGGCCTGCCGGATCACGGCCTTGATGCCACCGGCCAGCGCGTGGAGCGCATCGGCGAGGCCAGTGCCACCCTCACACTCACCGCCAACGACACCGATCTGGCTTGGCGCGATTCTGGCGGCAAGCGGCTGAAATCCGTGCCGGTCGCGGTGCGCGGCGGGCACAAGGCCGAACTGGCCGCCGTGCGCAAGGCGGCGGCCGATATCGAGGCCGCGCGTGCCGGCCAGGTCGCGCGGCTGGAATCGAGCTGGGTGGAGCGCCGCGACTGGGCCTTTGCCGATTGGCAGACACATTATCTTGGCCATCCGGTGCGCCGGCCGGTCGTGGCGAGCTTGATCTGGGATGTGGGCGGCACGGCTGTCTTTCTGGTGGATGGCCGCCTGGAAACGCTGGACGGGGCCAGCATCACGCCGGCGCCCGATGCCCGCATTCGCCTGTGGCACCCGTTGCTGGCCGATCCGGCCAGCGTGCTGGCCTGGCGCCAGCGCATTGTTGATGCCGGCATCACCCAGCCGATCCGGCAGGCCCACCGCGAAGTCTATGTGCTCACCGATGCCGAACGGACGACGCGGATTTATTCCAACCGCTTTGCCGCCCATATCCTGCGCCAGCACCAGTTCCGCGCCCTGTGCATGGCGCGCGGCTGGCAGTATCAGCTGATGGGCAATTGGGATGGCTGGAACATCCCCACCAGGGCGCTGTCAGCGCATGGCCTCACCGCCCAGTATCAGGTTGAAACCGTGGATGATGGCCAGCAGGGCAACAGCGGTGTGCTGCTCCATATTGCCACCGATCAGCTGCGCTTTGTGGATGCCGGCGGCGCTGCGGTGCCGTTGGACCAGATTGATCCGCTGCTGCTGTCAGAGGTGATGCGCGATTGTGATCTGTTCGTCGCCGTCACCAGCGTGGCCAATGATCCGGGCTGGACCGATGGCGGACCGAACGGCCAGTTCGGCCGTTATTGGCAGCAATGGGCGTTCGGCGATCTGGGCCAATCGGCCGCGATGCGCCGCGAGCTGATTGCCCGCATCGCGCCGCGCCTGTCCATCGCGGCGCAGCTGGACATCGGTGACCGCGCGCTCATCGTCACCGGCAAGCGCCACCGCTATGCCATCCACTTCGGATCGTCGAACATCCAGATCCTGCCCGACAATCGCTATCTGTGCATCGTGCCCGATGGTGCACCGCCCGAAGCCCGCAACCTGGCGCTGCCCTTTGCCGGTGACAATCTGGTGGGGATCATCCTGGCCAAGGCGTTCCTGCTCGCCGACGAAAGCAGGATCACCGACAAGACCATCATCTCCCAGCTCTGACGCGACGTGCGGGCACGACAGGCCCAAGCCCGCGCTCTCAGCCGAACAACGCCCCCCACACCCCGGCCATCAACATGCCGGCGCGCATGTCGCCCGTGGTGGTGCCGGCCATCTTGTTCATCACATAAGACATGCACAGGCGCATATCCATGTCGCACACCACCAGGCTGCCGCCATAACCGCCCCAGAACACGCTGTTGGGATTGGGGAACGGCCGCGCGGCGCCGGGCAAGCCATAGCCCAGGCCATAGCGCACCGGCATGTTGAGGATGAGATCATCGCCTTCGATCTGCAGCTCCTGCGCGCGGCGCACGCCGGCTTCGCTGAGCAGCCGCTTGCCGCCGGCCACGCCGCCATTGGCCATCAGCGTCTGCACCGCCACCACGCTGCGCGCATTGCCCTGGCCATTGGCGGCCGGGATTTCGGCGGCGCGCCAGCCCCGCGTGCGGGTGTCGAGCGGGTTGATGCGCGGGTTGGTCTGCATGTTCTTCGCCAGATCGGAGGGCTCGCCGGGGCTGATCGCCGCGCCGCCGGGTGGCGGCACCAGATCGGCCACGCGATGATCATGCGAAGCATCCAGCCCGATGTGGAAATCCGCGCCCAACGGCCCGGCGAGATTTTCGGCAAACACCGTGCCCAGCGATTTGCCGGTGATGCGCCGCACCACTTCGCCGACCAGAAAGCCTTGCGTTACGGCATGATAGCCCGGCGCGCTGCCCGGTGCCCAGAATGGTGCCTGGGCGGCCAAGCGGCTGGTCACCAGTTCCCAATCATAAAGATCCTCGGGCTGCATCGGCTCGGCAAAGCCCGACAGGCCGGCGGCATGGCTCATCAACTGGGCCACGGTCACGTCCTGCTTGCCGGCCGCGGCAAATTCCGGCCAATAATGTGCGACCTTCTCCTCGAACTTCAGCCCGCCCTGATCGGCCAGCCACAGCGCGGTGAGCGCCGTCATCGTCTTGGTGGTGCTATAGACGTTGACGATGGTGTCACGCTCCCACGGCCGGGTTTGCGCCTCGTCGGCCCAGCCGCCCCAGATATCGATCACCGGTTCGCCATCGATGGTCGCGGCAAAGCTGGCGCCAATGTCCTGGCCGCTGCTCAACATCGCCGCCAGCGTGGTGCGCACGCCCTCAAAGCGCGGGTCCACAAAGCCGTGCACGTCACTCATGTCACCATCTCCTCGGGCAGGGGCGAAGGCCCCACCAGTTGCTTGTACAGTTTCAGCGCATAACGATCGGTCATGCCAGCCACGAAATCGCCGACATGGCGGGCGCGGCCCGGTTCGTCCGCCGGGCAGGTGGCAGCCCAATCGCCGGGCAGGCGAGCGGGATCGGCGTGCAGCGCGGCGAACAGACCTTCCACCACGTGTTCGGATGGATCGCGCAGGCGGGCCACGGCCGGCGCGCGATACATGTGCTGGCGCAGGAACTGCTTCAGCTGCGCCACCTCGGCCTGCAAGCCATCCGAAAGCCCGGCAATGGTGCGGCCGGCAGCGCGCACATCGGCAACCGAGCGGGCATCAAGCGCCGCCAGCCGGGCGCGGGTGGTGGCCAGAAGATCATCGGCCATGCGGCCAATCTGTTCGCGCACCAGTTCGGGCACCAGCCGGCGCCGTGCCGTCACACCCGGCCAGCGGCGGGCCACTGCGGCCCAGCAATCGGCAACGAACGGCACCTGTGCAGTCACATCCTCAACCGAAAACAGACCGGCACGGATGCCATCATCCAGATCATGATTGTCATAGGCGATATCATCGGCAATCGCGGCAATCTGCGCCTCCAGCCCGGCATGGCTGGCCAGATCGAGCGGCCAGGCCGCATCCACCCCGGCCAGCGCCCAGCCCGGCTGGTACACCGGCCCATTGTGCTTGGCCAGGCCCTCCAGCGTTTCCCAGCTGAGGTTCAGGCCATCGAAGCCCGGATAACGGCTTTCCAGTTTCGTCACGATTCGAAGGGCATGGCCGTTGTGATCAAAGCCGCCCCACGGCGCCATCACGCGTTCCAGCGCATCCTCGCCGCTATGGCCGAACGGCGGGTGGCCCAGATCATGCGCCAGCGCCAGCGCCTCGGTCAGATCCTCGTCCAGCCGCAGCGCGCGGGCCAGGCTGCGGGCGATCTGCGCCACCTCCAGACTGTGGGTGAGGCGCACGCGGAAATGATCGCCATCGGGCGCCACAAACACCTGGGTCTTGTATCGCAGCCGCCGGAACGCGCCCGAATGGATGATGCGATCCCGGTCACGCGCGAACGGGCTGCGGGTGGCCGATGGGCCTTCCGCATGCAGCCGCCCGCGCGATGCCTGCCAGTGGGTGGCATGGGGCGCGAGGGTCAAAGCCCCAGCCTCACTTCACCGTCCCGGCCGCCTTCAATGCCTCCACCCGGCCAGCGTCATAGCCCAGCTCCGCCAAAATCGCATCGGTTTCCAGGGCCTTGGTCATGCGCGGCGCGTCACTCACCGTTGCGGAATAGCGCGGCGCCGGTGCCGGCTGCATCACGCCATCGGCCTCCACAAAGGTGCCGCGGGCGGCGTTGTGCGGGTGGTGCGGGGCTTCGGCCATCGACAGCACCGGCGCAAAGCACACATCGGTCATTTCCATGTCCGCACACCAGTCGTCGCGCGTGCGGGTCTTGAACAGGGCGGTCAGCCGGTCTTTCAGCGCCGGCCACTGGCTGCGGTCCATCGGGTTGGCAAAGGCCGGATCGGCCGCCAGCCCGGTCTTCTGCAGCAGCAGCGCATAAAATTGCGGTTCCAGGCTGCCGATGCTGATGAACTTGCCATCGGCACATTCATAAGTGTCATACATGTGCGCGCCGGTATCGAGCAGGTTCACGCCGCGATCATCCTGCCAGATGCCGTTGGCGCGGAAACCCCAGATCATCGCCATCAGGGCGGCCGCCCCATCGGTCATGGCGCAATCGATCACCTGGCCCTGGCCGCTGGTCTTGGCGTGCAGCAGTGCGGCGACCATACCAAAGGCCAGCATCATGCCGCCGCCACCGAAATCGCCGACCATGTTGATCGGCGGGGTCGGCTTCTCGCCGGCCCGGCCATAGGCGTGCAGGGCGCCGGCCAGCGCGATATAATTGATGTCGTGGCCCGCCGCATTGGCATAGGGGCCGAACTGGCCCCAGCCGGTCATGCGGCCATAGACCAGCGCCGGATTGACCGCGTGGCAGTCCGCCGGGCCCAGCCCCAGCCGTTCGGTCACACCGGGGCGGAAGCCTTCGAACAGGGCGTCGGCGGATTTCACCAGATCCAGCACCAGCGCCTTGCCCTCAGCACTTTTCAGATCAACGCCAATCACCCGCCGGCCGCGCAGCAGCGGATCGCGGGCATCGATGCGCGCACCCGGCCGGTCCACCCTGATCACTTCGGCGCCGTGATCGGCCAGCATCATGCCGGCAAACGGCCCCGGCCCGATCCCGGCCAATTCGATGATCCTGATCCCCTGCAATGGCCCGGCCATGATATGCTCCTTGTGATATTGTCTGGCCTTCCACCTGCCACGGGGGGCGCAAAGGTCAAGCTGGCGGCGATGTGAGGGGGGCGGTCACGAGTCGCGGCATTTGGGCAATTGGCCAGTTCGGGCACCAATATGGCCGCCAGACGGGGCAAATCGGCCGGATTTCACGCCGATTTCACGCCAATTGCCCATCAAACCCCGGCAATCTCTCATTGCAGCAGAGATTCCGTTCACGCTCACCCCTGATTTGTGATAAATGTGAATTTGTCGGGGCGTGGGAGCCGACATCATGCGCGCCTCACCAGAACTGCGGTTCTGATGATGGAGGGATCATGCCCCATACGCGCGCACGTGCCGGCCTGGGGGCCGCTCTGGCCAATGATCTGATCGCGGCGCTGCCCGATGTGGTGCTGGTGATCACCTATCCGGGCTATGAACTCATCTATGGCAACGAGGCCGGACGGGCCTGGCTTTCGACCGCGCTGGGCGTCGAAGATATTGCCGGGATTGACCTGAGCACGGCAGTGGCTGGCGGGTCCCGGGGCAATTGGGCGCAATATATCGAGTCCGTGCTGGCGCATGGCACATCGCAGCACCAGCATACAGGGGCAGCCGGCCGACGCTGGCAATTGCGACTGGCGCGGCAGCCGGCCCAGGGGCCATGCACCGCCATCACCGTGTCCGCCACCGATATCACCGACCTCGTCGACATGCGGGCGCAGCTGGACGCAAGCGATCATCATTATCGCCTGCTGTTCGAAACCATGAGCACCGGCGTGGTCTATCATCACGCCGATGGCCGGGTGATGCGGGTGAACCCGGCGGCAGAAGCGATCCTGGGGTACCGCGAAGCCGAGATGATCGGCTGGAGCCCGATAAAAGGCAGGTGGGAGGTGATCCGCGAGGATGGCTCGGTTTATGCCGCGGCCGAACATCCGATCATGCAGGTGGTGCGCACCGGCGAGGGGCTGGACAATCAGTTGCTGGGCGTGCCGCATCCCGATGGCCGGCGCCGCTGGATCAGGCTGAATGTGCGGCCGGCGCTGCGCGCGGCCGATGGCCGGGTGGAAAATCTGGTGGTGTGCTTCCAGGATGTGACCGACGAACAGGCCCTTCGCGACCAGACCAGGGCCCAGTTGGCCCAGCTCGATCGGGCGCTGGAACAATCGCTGCTGGCCATGGCCGAAATGATCGAGCAGCGCGATCCCTACACCGCCGGGCATCAGCAGAATGTGGCTGATCTGGCCGAGCGCATCGCCCATGAAATGGGCCTGAGCCAGGAACGTTGCCGCATCGTGCGCTTTGCGGCGCTGGTGCATGATATCGGCAAGAATGCCGTGCCGCTGGAAATGCTGGTGAAGCCCACCAGCCTGACCGCCGTTGAGCATGACGTGATCAAGCAGCATGTCGAGGCCGGATACAAGGTGCTGAGCCGCATCGAATTTGCCCAGCCGGTGGCCGATGTGATGCGCCAGCATCACGAACGGCTGGATGGCTCCGGCTATCCCGCCGGCTTGCGCGGCGACGACATCCTGCTGGAAGCGCGGATATTGGCAGTGGCCGATACGGTGGACGCCATGGCCAATGACCGGCCCTATCGCAGAGCGCCGGGCCTGCGCGCCGCGCTGGCCGTGCTGGAACAGGCAGCCGGCACCCATTATGATCCCGATGTGGTGGCAGCCTTCCGGCGCACGGTGACCGCAGCCTGACAAAAAATGCCGTTTTGTCCGGCTGGACAGCGGCGCGGCGGCCATGCCAGACTGACCGAAATCAAGGCGGCCTTCGAACGGCTTGCCAAGGGGTTGGCGGCAACACACAGGCCATGGCAAGCATCATCATCTGGCATAACCCCAAATGCGGCACATCCCGCACTGCGTTGGCCCTGCTGCACGAAGCCGGCCATTCGGTGAGCGTGATCGAATATCTGAAAACCCCGCCTGATGCCGCCACGCTGGCGCAGGTGGCGGCCGCGGTGGGCGGGGCGCAGGCGCTGCTGCGCCGCAATGGCACCAGCGCCGACGAACGCGGCCTGCCGCTCGCCGATGATGCGACCATATTGGCCGCCATGCTGGCCGATCCCATATTGATCAACCGGCCGGTGGTGATCGGCCCCGGCGGCACCGTGCTGGCCCGGCCGGCGGATCGCGCGCTGGAGGCGGCATGAGCATCCGGCCCGCCCGCATGGAAGATGCCGCCGCGCTGGCGGCGATCTATGCCCCCGCCGTGCTGCAGGGCACCGCCAGTTTCGAGATCGAAGCCCCCTCGCCGGCCGAAATGGCGCAGCGGCTGATGCGGGTGAAGTCGCATGGCTGGCCGTGGCTGGTGCATGTGACGATGGGCAAGATCGACGGCTTTGCCTATGCCACCCAGTTCCGCGACCGCGCCGCCTATCGGTATTGCGGCGAAACCAGCGTGTATGTCGCCCCTGATGCGCAGCGCACCGGCATCGGCCAGGCGCTGTTGCTGGCGGTTTCCAGCGCGGCGCGCACCGCCGGCTTTCGCGAACTGGTGGCGGTGATCGGCGATTCGGCCAACCAGGCCTCCATCGGGCTGCATGCCGCCTGCGGTTTCCGCCAGGCCGGTGTGCTCAGCGGAATTGGCGAGAAATTCGGCCGACGGCTGGACATCGTGATGATGCAGCGCAGCCTGCCTTAGGCCATCACCACCGGGTTGGCCGGCCGGTGCCGCAGCGCCCGGCCGATCAGCACAAAGCCGGCGCCCATCATCAGCCATGTGGCCGGTTCCGGAACCGGATTGGCGGTGGCTTCCGGCGTGATCATCGCTTCATCCACATCCCAGCTGCGATCATCATGCTGGCTGCCCACCAGGCCGGCAATGCTGGGCACAATGGCGGAAAGCATCCGCGCCGGCAGGATATCGGCCAGGGCGCCCGTGTTGCCGCGCAGATCGAACACCAGATTGTTGGTGAAGATGTTGTTGGCACCGCCAGGCACATGCAGACCGGCCGCCCAGGTCGAATGCGGCAGGCTGGTGATCACATTGTTTTCAAACCGGCTTTCGGTGCAGCCAAAGCAGCTGAGCGCGTGCACATAGCTGCTGGCGGCATAGTTGCCGGCAAAGGTGAAGCGGGTGCCGCTCAACTGCGCCGGATCAAAGGACGTGAAGCCCTGTTGATCGCCGATCAGCAGATTGTTCAGCACATAGATATCCGATTGCAACGGCTTGCCCGGCCGGCTCCAGAACTGGATGCAATCGGGGTGCACGCCGGGCAGCGGCTGGAAATTGGTGCAGCTGTTGTGCGACACGATGATGCGCTGGCTGTCGACGATCTTGATGCCATCAGACCCGCCGTTGGTGAACCGGTTGTTGGTCAACAGGCTGTCGGGCGAGGTGATCAGCGTGATGCCATCGACATTGCGGTCAAACAGGCTGTCACGCACCGTCACGAACTGCGAATTGATGATCCGCATGGCGGTGCCAGTGGCATCGCCATTGCCCAGCACGGTCGCCCCGCTGAAGCTGACATGGGTTGACCGGTCCACAAAGGCCGCAAACAGGCTGGCAGTGCCGGCATCATGGCTGCCCAGAGTCAATGCGCGGAAGCTGATGTTGTGCACATTGCGCAACTGGATCCCCTCCCGCAGGGTCGCGCGGCTGCCATCCACCAGCACCCCGCCGAAATCCCGATTGCGCAGCGACAGCGGGGTGGTGAACACCCCTTCCAGTTGCAGCGTGTCCCCCGGCCGCAGGGCCGCCAGCGCGGCGGTGAGGCTGGTTGGCGTGGCCACCACCACCCTGGCCGCCAGCGCCGGGCCGGCCACCAGCATTGCCAACGCCATCGCCAGCACGCGCGCAAAAGGGGCAAACGCCATTGTCTCGGTCTCCCAACCCGGACCGGCAGCGCGAATGGCACCACCAACTCAGTCCAGCTTGGGTAACGACTGCGCCATTTTGGATTTTGCCCGGTTCGGATGCGCTGCCTCCAAAACGGAGGAAACTGCCCGTCCGCTTGCACCGCCCGCCGCCGCAGTTCACAAGCGCCGCATGACCGCGACCCCCCTGTTTGCCACCCCGCTCTGGCAGGCCGATCTGGCCGATGCCGCCCTGCTCGCCGATCTGGCGCACAGCGTGCGCAGCCTTGCCGCCGATGATCGCGCCGGCGTGGCCTGGAGCCGCGAGCACGCCTATCGCGGCTACACCAGCTATGCCTCCCTGAACGATCTGCCCCGCCGCGATCCGGCCTTTGCCGATCTGGCGCGCTGGCTCACGGCCCAGGCCCGCCAGTTCGCCGCCGCCGCCCACCTGGATTATGGCGCCAAAAA
Source organism: Sphingomonadales bacterium (assembly GCA_027485485.1). Classification (GTDB taxonomy): domain Bacteria; phylum Pseudomonadota; class Alphaproteobacteria; order Sphingomonadales; family Sphingomonadaceae; genus Sandarakinorhabdus. The sequence goes on from JAIXQY010000138.1 coordinate 10,590, forward strand.
ACCCCGGCTCGACAGCCTGTGGGTCAATATCCTCAAACCCGGCGGCAGCCACAGCGGCCATATCCACCCACACAGCAGCATTTCGGGCACACTCTATCTCGAAGTGCCGCCCGGCGCCGGCGCCATCCGTTTCGAAGATCCGCGCCTGCCGCTGTTGATGCACAGCCCGCCGCGCAGCGCCGATGCCCCCGAAGCCGCGCGCAACTTCGTGCACGTCAGCCCCCGCTCCGGCCTGCTGCTGCTGTGGGAAAGCTGGTTGCGCCACGAGGTGATGCCCAACGGGGCCAAGGCCGATCGCCTGTCGATCAGCTTCAACTTCGGCTGAGGCGGCGCCTCAAGGCCTGGTGGCAAACCAGATCACATGCATGGCGCCCTTGCCGCTTTCGCGCGCCCGCACCCGCACCGTTTCCACAGCAAAGCCCGCCCGCTCCAATTGCCGCCCGAACGCCACATCCGGCGCGGCCGACCAGATCGCCAGCACCCCGCCCGGCCGCAACGCCCGGCGCGCAGCCGCCAGGCCCCCCGGGCTGTAAAGCCCGTCATTCTGCGGCCGGGTCAGGCCATCGGGGCCATTGTCCACATCCAGCAGGATGGCATCAAACGCTGCCACCGCCTGGCGCATCGTGGCGCCCACATCGCCCATCGCCAGCGTCACCCGCGGATCGTCCAGGCAGCCATCCGTCACCGCCGCCATGGCCCCGCGGGCCCAGTCGATGATGCCCGGCACCAGTTCCACCACCGTCACCCGCGCCGCCGGGCTGAGCCGCCCCAGCACCGCCCGCAAGGTGAAGCCCATGCCATAGCCACCGATCAACAGATGCGCCGCCGGCCGCCCCGCCAGCCGTTCACACGCCATCGTGCCCAACGCCACCTCGGAACCATGCATCCGCGTGCTCATGAGCTCGTTGCGCTCCAGCACGATCATGAAATCGCCACCGCGCCGGAACAAACGCAACGGCGGCCCACCCGGCACCTCGGCGATGCCCACAAGTACCCGCGGTGTCATCGTTCCATCCCCAGCCGGTGCATCATGGCGTCAATCTCCTTGCCACTGCGCATGTCAGAGGACGCAGGCGATGGCCAGCCACTCTGCCGCCAACCGCTTTTGCCAAGGCAGGGCGGCCGCCGATCAGCGGCAATGCTGGTGCAGACCGTTTGGTCTCATGCGCCGCCTGTTGGCCGCCCCCACCAAACCGAACCCGGCGATCAACATGGCCCAACTGGCCGGTTCCGGCACGCCAGGCCCCGGAAAGGCCGACTGCGTGAGCGCACTGCCCGATGCAGAGGTGAAGGTCACGCCGTCCGGCAGCACAAAACCCAGATGAGCGCTGTTGCCAAAGCCCACCCAACTGTTTCGCCCGCCGATGCCTTGCACATTCACGGCCATGAACAGCTCCGGACTTGGCCCACGCACGTTGAAATAGGTGGTGTGATCGAATGTTCCGGAAAGCACACCCAGGCTGCCGCGTGTCACCGGCAGATCGGCAAAATTATACCCATTGCCATAGGCGTGAAATGGCCGAAAATCGGCACTGGTCAGGCTGACGAACGCCGACGCAATCGCGCCATCAGCACTGTAGAATCTGGTATCCAGTGTCACCGATGAACGGTCGGTAACGGCGAGATCAGCACTGAAATACTGCCGGAACCCGATGGTCGTCATGGTCGAGCTCACCGCACCGGGGATCGACAGGAA
>JAIXQY010000042.1 GCA_027485485.1 Sphingomonadales bacterium
GGATGTTCAACGATCCGTGGCAATGGTTCGGCCATCTCGACATGGAAATGCTGCGCGCGGTGCGGCTGGTGGTGGACACCGGCCTGCACGCGCTGGGCTGGAGCCGGGATCGCGCCATCACCTATATGCTGGACAACACATCGATGGCGCCGCGCGACGTGGCGGTGGAGATTGACCGTTATATCGCCCAGCCCGGCCAGGCTTGTGCCTACAAGATCGGCGAGCTCACCTTCGCGCGGTTGCGGCGTGAGGCGGCGGCGGCGTTGGGCAGCCGGTTTGACGTGCGTGATTTTCACCAGGTCTGCCTTGATACCGGCGCGCTGCCGTTGGCGGTGCTGGAGGCCAAGGTGAAGGCGTGGATCACAGGTGGCGGCGGCCGCCCGGCTTAGAGCCAATCGGGACTTGGACTAAATCGCTCATGCCGAGCTTGTCGAGGCACGCGCCACAGTCCGGTCGGTGCCTCGACAAGCTCGGCATGAGCGGGTTTGTTCTTCATTCAAGCCGCAATCATCTTTATTCATAACCCGGCAGTGCAGCGCTGTCGGGATCGATGGTCGTCAGCCAGCGCCGGGCGGCGCGCTGGGCCAGATTGAGCGTGATCGCCTTGCGCCGCGCGGCGTTCAGGGGCCGCCACGGGGCATCGCGCAAGGCTTCGGCATCAAAGCGATCCGCCACGATCAGGCCGGTTTCGGCCGGGCGAAACGCCGGGCTGTGCAGATCATCCAGCGGCAGGCCGGCCGGCACCGCCCAGAAGAAGCGGTCGCAATGATCAAGATAGTCCGGCCATTTGCGATCCCCGCGCAGATCGGCAAGGCTGATCTTGATTTCCACAAGAGTCAGCCGCCCGGCGGCGTCCACGCCCAATATGTCGGCACGGCGGCCGCCGGCCAGCGGCACTTCGGCCAGCGGGCTCACCCCGGCACGCAACAGCCAGCGGCAGGTGCCGCGCAACACATCGCCAGCGGAAAGATCATGCGCCATGCCGCGATGATGGCGGAACAATGAGAGAACAGCAAGCGCGCGTTATGCGCGCTGCTTCAGCGATAGAAGACGTGATTGCCGATCTGGGCCACGCGGGTGAGCCGCCAGCGCGGCTTCAGCCGGGTGGAATGGAAGCTGTGGGCGCCTTCGGCCACATCATGCCACAGGCCATTCAGGGCAATGCGGGCCACGGCCATGGCGGTGGCGAAGGTGGCGGTTCCGCGCTGCACGCGGGAGGCGACGAAATTGAACTGGCGGGGAGCCTTGATGACGCCGCAGACGTTCTTGCCCCAGCGGCCGGACTGGGCCCGGTTCACCACGGCCTGCGCCACGGCAAGCTGGCCTTCCAACGCTTCGCCGCGGCTTTCGAACCACACGGCGGTGGCGAGGCAATCCAGTTCGGCGGCGCTGGCCGGTGCGGCCGGTTCGGCGGTGGCGACCATCTGCACCAACGTGGAAAGACCGTTGGATGGTGCAGCCGGCTGGCCAGCCGCAGCGGCAATCACCCGATCATCTTCACCGGGCAGGATCGGCAGGCTGGTTTCAGCCAGCGACGGCGCGGCGACGGCCGCCAGCACGACCACTGCGGCCAACCGCAGCGCCATGTTTTTGCCAGCAAGGATCGCCTGTGCAACCATGACGAGGGTTACAGCGTATACTGGTATCGGCCATCAACCCGACATGAGCATTTGCGCGACGAGTTGAGCCGCCTGCGGGATATCCAGTTCGATAACCCACAGATCGGGATCGCGGCGGCGGGCGCGCTCGATCCAGCCCGGAACCTGGTCACCGCTGGCCATCGCCGCCAGTTCATAGCCATTGGCCCCCAGCACCGGGGCCAGCAGGGTTTCCTGATGATCGACGCGGGTGACCACGGCAATCGCGCCGGCTTCATCGTCGCCGCGCGCCAGCACCGCGCCAAAGCCCCCTTGCGCCGCCACCTGGCGCAGCAGCGCATCCACCCGCATCCGGCTGACCAGCCGGGGTGCGCCATCGGTCATGCGGTGACCCGGGTTTCGCCGGCAACCGCCGCCAGCATGGCCGCGGCATCCTGGGCGGCGCGCAGGGCCGGCACGGTGGCGGGATCGCGCAGCGTGCGGCTGATGCGGGCCAGCGCCTTCAGATGATCGGCGCTGTTGTTGTCGGGCGACAGCAACAGCACGACGATATCGACGGGCTGGCCATCGCTGGCCTGCCAGTCGATCGGTTGCGGCAGCCGCGCCAGCATGGCGACGCACTGATTCAACCCCGGCAGCCGGGCATGCGGAATGGCCGCGCCGCCACCAAAGGCGGTGGAGCCCAGCGCTTCGCGGATGCGCAGCCGCTCGTGCAGCTGGAACGCCGGCAGATCGAGGCGCGCGCTGGCCGCCAGGGCCAGCGCGCGCAGCACGGCTTCGCGGCCAAAGGCCGGCAGTTCTGCCATCACCCCATCCGGCAGCAGCAGGCCGGCAAAACCGGCGCTTGTGGCATGTTGGCCCATCTGTGCTGCCTTCTTGGGGTTTCAGCCCGCCATCACGGCGCGGCGCGGCGCGCCGGACACAGATACGCGCGGCTCCACCCAACCGATGGTACCATCTTCGCGGCGATAGACCATGTTGTGGGCGCCGGTGGCGCTGTTGACGAACAACAGGGCGGTGGTGTTGCGCAGATCGAGCATCATCACCGCATCGCCCACGCTGGTGGTGGGAATATCCACCCGGGTTTCCGCGATGATCAGCGGCGCATCGCCTGCCGGTTCGGCATCATCGGCGCTGCTGGCAAAAATCTTGTATTCGGCGTTGTCGAGCGGCGGCAGCTCGGCCACCTCGGGCGCTTCACGGCCACCGGCGGGGGAATGGCGATCCTTCAGGCGGCGCATGTAGCGGCGCAGCTGCTTGTCGATCTTTTCCGACGCGCCATCGAAGGCGACATGGGCATCAGCCGCCCGGGCCGAGCCCTTGAGGATGAGATCGGCCATCACGTGCATGACGATGTCGCAGGAAAAATGGCCATGGGGCGCTGGCCCCAGCGTGACATGGGCCGACAGCGCGCGCGGGAAATATTTCGCCACCATGGCGCCCAGACGGTCGTGCACATGTTCGCTGAAAGCGGCGCCGGTATCAACCTGGTGCCCAGAAATGCGGATATCCATGCCTTTACTCTCCTCAACCGCTGCTGACCGGCGACAACTGCCCGTCATGACAGCCAGAGCGGGTCTTTCAGGCCGGCCACGAAATTGGCGTGGGCTGCCAGCTCCTCCTCGCTGGCATGGTGTTCACGCGGCGCTAGACTCACCCGCTCATACTGAGTGTCGTCCTGTGCGGCGGTGCTGGCAAGGTCGAATCCGATCTGCCGGCCTCCGGTCAACTCGATATAGACACGGGCCAGCAGTTCGGCATCGAGCAGCGCGCCATGTTTGGTTCGGGCCGAAAGATCAATGCCATAGCGGGTGCACAGCGCATCCAGCGTGTGCTTGGCACCCGGATGGGCCTTGCGGCTGATCTCCAGCGTGTCGATGGCGCGGCTCATCGGCACGATCGGCATCCCGGCGCGTTTCAGTTCCCAGTTGAGGAACTCCATGTCGAACGCGGCATTGTGTGCCACCAGCGGGGAATCGCCGATGAAGGCGAGAAAATCATCGACCACCTGTTCAAAGATCGGCTGGCCGGTGAGGAAATCGCTCGACAGGCCGTGCACGCGCTCGGCATCCTTGGGCATCGGCCGTTGCGGATCGACATAGGTGTGGAAGGTCCGCCCGGTGATGGTGCGGTTCCACATTTCGACGGCGCCGATCTCCACGATGCGGTGGCCATCGCCGGGCATGATGCCGGTGGTTTCAGTGTCCCAGACTATTTCGCGCATGCCGCCCATGTAGCAATCATGCGGCGAAGGGCAAGAGTCAGAGCGATTTGACCAGCCGTTTCACCGATGTCCAGGTTTCCCGGCGGCCACGCCCGGTTTCGATGACGATATCGGCCAGCGCGCGCTTTTCCCGGTCCGGCATCTGGCCTTTCAAGATGCCGGCAAACTTGGCGGGCGTCATGCCCGGCCGGGCCAGCACGCGGGCCCGCTGCACCCTGAACGGGGCAGAGACCACGACGCTGATGTGACAGCGCCGCCAGCCGCCCTTTTCGAACAGCAAGGGCACATCCAGCACGATGGCCCGCTTGGCACGGTGCGCACCCAGGAAATCGCTCTGTGCTTCGGCGACCAGCGGGTGGAGAATCTGTTCGAGCTGGCGCAGCTTGGCATGATCGCCGAACACCGCCGCGCCCAGCTTTTCGCGGTGCAGGCCGCCGGGGTGGGTGGTGCCGGGAAACAATGCCTCGATGGCAGCGAGCGCGCGGCCGCCGGGGCCCTGGAGACGGCGCACCTCGGCATCGGCATCGAACACCGGCACGCCCAGCTTGCGGAACATCGCCGCCACGGTGGATTTGCCCATGCCGATGGAGCCGGTGAGGCCGATGATGATGGTGCGGCTCATCGCGTCAACAGGCTCCTCAATTCATCATCATATTGGCGCGGTGCATCGGCACCGAAGAACAGCCGAAAGGCTTCCGCCGCCTGGCCGATCAGCATGGCAAGGCCGTCGATGGTGGCAAGGCCACGGGCGCGGGCGGCGGCCAGCAAGGGGGTTTCCAGCGGCGCATAGACGGCATCGAACACCACCGCATCCTCCGGCAAGGGCGCGAGATCAAGATTGAGCGGTGGCTGGCCGGTCATGCCCAGTTGGGTGGCGTTGAACAGCAGACCGATGCCGGGCGGCAGGGCTTCACCCCACGGCACCACGCCGCCGGGCAGCCCGCTTTCGGCCAGGATGGCGCCGGCCTCGGCCTGATTGCGCGCCAGCATGAACAGGGCCGCGGCATCACAGCGCCGGGCGGCGGCGGCACCGGCACGCGCAGCGCCGCCACTGCCGACCACCAGCATGCAACGGCCGGCAACCGCCGGACCCGCCGGGCCAGCCACGCCCAGCACATCGGTGTTGTGGCCCGTCAATCGGCCGTCTTCGCCTACCAAAATCGTGTTCACCGCACCCACCGACCGGGCCGATGGCGCCAGTTCGGCCAGCATCGGCATGCAATCCAGCTTGTGCGGCACCGTCACATTCACGCCGCGCAGGCCCATCGCGGGCAGGGCGGTCACAAACGCGCCCAGCCGATCCGGCGCGACCGGAAAGCGGCTGTAATCGCCGTCCAGCCCGAGCTTGCCCAGCCAGAAGCGGTGGATGACAGGCGATTTCGAATGCCTGATCGGCCAGCCGATCACACCGGCCACGGCGGGTTCGATCATGTCGCCAGCATCCCGCGCACCCGCAGATAGTCCAGCACGGCAAGCAACGGCAGGCCGCGGATGACGAACTGATCGCCATCGATGCGGCTGAACAATTGCGCGCCCAGGCCTTCGATGCGGTAACAGCCGACACA
>JAIXQY010000086.1 GCA_027485485.1 Sphingomonadales bacterium
ATCAGTCATGAAATATCCCACCCTGTGTGTTCGATTCGATTGCGGTGCCTTACGCGCAGCGCGCAGTCGGCGAAAGGCGTCAAAAATCCAGCCCGATGCGACAGCATCAAAAATCAAGAATGTGCATCATCACCGGTTGGCCGCTCACTGCTGGCGAAGCCGCCATGCGGGCAAGGCTTGCCAGCACATCGGCTTCACGCGCTTCGTGGGTGACCATCACCACCATGGCATCGCCGCTGCTGGTGGTGCCGCGCTGGACCAGGCTTTCGATGGACACGCCGCAATCGCGCAGCGCCGCCGTCAGTTCGGCCAGCACGCCGGCCCGGTCCGCCACGTTCAGGCGCAGATAATAACGCCCGCGCCGCCCGTCGGCATCGGCGCGGGGCAGGGCGGCCAGATCAGCCACCGGCATCACGAAGGGCGGGCGCACATCGCCGCGGGCAATATCCACCAGATCGGCCACCACCGCGCTGGCAGTGGGGCCTTCACCCGCGCCGCGCCCCTGGAAGAACAGCCGGCCAACAAAATCGCCTTCCACCACCACGGCGTTCAAACTGCCCATGGTGGTCGCCACCGGGTGCGCAATCGGCACCAGCGCTGGGTGCACACGCTGGAACAGCTTGCCATCATCGGCTTCGGCCAGGCCGACCAGTTTGATGCGGAAGCCCAGGGCGGCGGCCTGGGCGATATCGGCGCTTTCGATGGCGCGGATGCCGGTGCAAGCCACGCCGGCAAAATCGATGCGCGCGCCAAACGCCAGCGCCGCCAGGATCGAGAGTTTGTGGGCGGTATCGATCCCGTCGATGTCGAAGCTGGGATCGGCCTCGGCAAAGCCCAGCGCCTGCGCATCGGCCAGCACCTCGGCAAAGCCCAGCCCTTCGGCTTCCATGCGCGACAGGATATAATTGCAGGTGCCGTTCATCAGGCCATAGACGCGGGTGATGCGGTTGGCCGCTGCGCCTTCCGAAATCCCCTTGATCACCGGAATGCCGCCAGCCACCGCCGCTTCATATTTCAGCGGCAGGCCGGCCCGTTCGGCGGCTTCGGCCAGTTCCAGGCCATGATGGGCCAGCATGGCCTTGTTGGCCGTCACCAGCGGCTTGCCCGCCCCCAGCGTGCGCCGCGCCAGCGTGAGTGCCGGGCCATCGCTGCCGCCGATCAGTTCCACCACCACATCAACATCATCGCGGGTGGCGAGTTCGGCGGCATCATCCACCCAGGCGATGCCATCCAGCGACACGCCGCGATCCCGGTTGCGATCCCGCGCCGAAACCGCCGTCACCACGATGGGACGTCCGGCGCGCTTTGCCACCAGATCGGCGTTCTGCGACAGGATTTTCACGACGCCCGCGCCCACATTGCCCAGGCCGGCCAGGCCAATCCGCACCGTCATGGCTCAGGCCCCCGCTTTGAGCGACGGCGTGTTGACGCCCATCGACTGCAGATACTTGCGCACGTTGCGCGCTGCCTGGCGCAGGCGCTGCTCATTTTCCACCATGGCGATGCGCACGAAACCCTCACCATCCTCGCCATATCCCACCCCCGGCGCCACGGCGACGCCGGCATGGGTGAGCAATTGCTTGGAGAATTCAAGACTACCCAGGTGCTGGAGGGCAGGGGGCAGCGGGGCCCAGGCGAACATGCTGGCGCGCGGCGGCGGGATATCCCAGCCGGCACGGCCAAAGCTTTCCACCAGCACATCGCGCCGCCGGTGATACAGCTCGCGGTTCTGCGCCACGATCTCCTGCGGCCCGTTCAGCGCCGCAACCGCCGCGGCCTGGATCGGCGTGAAGGCGCCATAATCCAGATAGCTCTTCACCCGCGTCAGCGCCGAGATCAGCGTCTTGTTGCCCACCGCAAAGCCGATGCGCCAGCCGGCCATGCTATAGGTCTTGCTCATCGAGGTGAACTCGATTGCCACATCCTTGGCGCCCGGCACCTGCAGGATCGAAGGGGTTGGCTGCCCATCGAAATAGATTTCGGAATAGGCCAGATCGGAAAGCACCCAGATGTTGTGCTTCTTCGCAAAGGCCACCACCCGCTCATAGAACGCCAGATCGGCCACTTCGGCGGTGGGGTTGCTGGGATAGCCCATCACCAGCACGGATGGCCTCGGCACGGTGAAGCGCACGGCGCGTTCCAGCGCCTCGAAATATTTCTCGTCCGGCGTGGTCGGCACGCTGCGGATGGTGGCGCCGGCAATGATGAAGCCAAAGGTGTGAATGGGATAGGACGGGTTGGGCGCCAGCACCACATCGCCCGGCGCGGTGATGGCCTGGGCCAGATTGGCCAGGCCTTCCTTCGAACCCAGCGTCACCACCACTTCGCTGTCGGGATCGAGATCCACGCCAAAGCGCCGGTCATAATAAGCCGCCTGGGCCTTGCGCAGGCCGGGGATGCCCTTCGACGCGCTGTATCCATGCGCATCCGGCTTGGCCGCCACTTCGGCCAGCTTGGCGATCACATGCGGCGGTGGCGGCAGATCGGGATTGCCCATGCCCAGATCGATGATGTCATCCCCGCGTGCCCGTGCCGCGGCCCGCATCGCGTTCACTTCGGCGATAACATAGGGCGGCAAGCGTTTGATGCGGTAGAATTCGTCCTGCATGGCCAGTTCCGTTGGTTGCTGCTGCTGCCTTAGGCAGTGATCGGGCAAAAGAAAAGCGGCGGAGAAACCTGTTTGTTTCGCCGCCGCCGGTGGAAAGAGTGTTTTCTTGGTTTACCCTTGTCGGCTTGGCGGCGGGCCTGCGGCAGCACCAATGGCGGCGGCAGCGGTGGCTGCGCCGGCGATGCTGGCTGCAATGATGGCGCGGTTGCGCATGGCGTGTCCCGTTTGGCCGGCCCGGTGCCGACAACTTGGCGCATAACCCAAAAGGCCGGGCTTGGCAAAGCCCCGGCTTCGGGGGCACAACAGCAACAAGGAGCCCCCCCGATGACAGCCCAATCCGATCAGAGCGTGCAAGCGCAGGAAAATTTCCAGAAGATCACCGATCTGATGGGCCGCGGGCAGCAGATGATGCTGGAATTCTGGACCAAACAGCACGAGGCCCCGCCGCTGATTCCCGATCCGCTGGGCATCATGTCCACCTGGGCCAAGGCGTGGGGCGCCATGCTCACCGATCCCACCCAGGTGATGGAGCAACAGCAACGCTATCTCACCGATGCGCTGGCGCTGTGGCAACGGCTGTTCACGCCCAATGCCACCCCGGCCGTGGTGAAAGACAAGCGCTTTGCCGGCCCCGCCTGGGCCGAGAACCCCGCCTTTGATTTCCTGCGCCAATCCTATCTGCTCACTGCCAGTCACATCATGCAGGCCGCGCAAGGCCTCGACGGGATGGAGCCCGCCGAAAAGGCCAAGGCGCAATTCCTCATCAAACAGTTCGTCGATGCCATGAGTCCATCCAACTTCGCCCTCACCAATCCCGAGGTGATCAACGCCACGATGGAAAGCGGCGGCGCCAATCTGATCAAGGGCCTCGAACATCTGCTCGGCGATCTGCAAACCGGCCGCATGAAGATGACCGATGAGGCCGCCTTCGAAGTGGGCCGCAACGTCGCCATCACGCCGGGCAAGGTGGTGTATCAGAACCGGCTGTTCCAGCTGATCCACTATGCCCCTACCACCGAGACGGTGTTCGCCACCCCGCTGCTGATCTTCCCGCCGTGGATCAACAAGTTCTACATCCTCGATCTCACCGCCGAGAAAAGCTTCATCCGCTGGGCCGTGGCTCAGGGGCTCAGCGTGTTCGTGGTCAGCTGGAAGAACGCCGACGAAAGCCTGGCCGATGCCACCATCGATACCTATGTTGATGAAGGCATGTTCACCGCCATCAAGCTGGTGCGCGAGATTTGCGACGCGCCGTCCGTCCACACCATCGGCTATTGCGTCGCCGGCAGCACCTTGGCCGCCGCCCTGGCCGTGCTCGCCGCGCGGGGAGAGGCGGACCAGGTCGCCAGCGCCACCTTCTTCACGGCGCAAACCGATTTCAGCGATGCCGGCGAACTCACCCTGTTCATCGATGATGCCAGCCTCGACACGGTGCAGAAGATGACCGGGGACAAGCCGGTGCTCGACGGCCGCTATATGGCCACCACCTTCAACCTGCTGCGCTCCAACGATCTGATCTGGAACTATGTGGTGAACAACTACATGCTCGGAAAGGATTATTTCCCCTTCGATCTGCTCTATTGGAATTCAGACGCCACCAACGTGCCGGCGCGCTGGCACCGCCAATATCTGGAGCAGATGTACCGCGACAATCTCCTCGCCAAACCCGGCGGCATGACCGTGTGCGGCACCCCGGTTGACCTGTCGAAGGTGACCACCCCGTCCTATATCCAGGCCGGCAAGGAAGACCATATCGCCCCCGCCCGCTCCGCCTTCAAACTCACCAAGGCCTTCAGCGGCGAAACCCGCTTCGTGCTGGCCGGCAGCGGGCATATTGCGGGCGTCGTCAACCCACCCTCCGCCAACAAATATCAACACTGGACCAACGACAACAACGCCACCACGCTGGAAGCCTTCACCGCCGGCGCCACCGAGACCAAAGGCAGCTGGTGGCCCAACTGGCTGGCCTGGCTCACCCCCCGCTCCGGCGATCAGGTGCCGGCACGCGTGCCGGGGCAGGGGGCTTATGCGGCGATCGAGGATTCGCCGGGGGGGTATGTGAAGGAGCGGATTTGAGGGGGGAAGGAAGAAGGGCCTCCGGCGGGCAGGGTCGCGGACCCTGCACCCGTATCAGGATTATTCAATCGGTTACGAATCTAAGTTAAAGTATGACGCTGGAAAATAGTCATGACCAAGCGAAGCTGAAAGGGCTACTAAATGCTTTCATTTCCTGGCTTTCGACTTAAAAAGTGTCTCGATCATGGATGTCTTTCGTGATCTTTTTTGCTCAATCTCCTTCTGCCAACTTCTAAGTTCGATCATAATGTCAAAAACCCGTTCCGGTATGTTGGTATACGATACCCAGTCTGATATATCGTTCACTCTTATATAGGTTTCGTCACTATTGCCGAAGGGTCGGCTGTTTGTGATCGCCAATGGGGTTCCTTCCAGCGCGCCAGGAGGAATGATCTTCCCTGAAAAAATAGATTTTTCTTCAAACAACGGCTTAATGATATCTACACGCGCAAAGACGTCATGCAACTGCATGAATAAATAAGTATGCTCGTTAGTTGAAATGCTTGACAGTCTATAGTCAGGTGTCGTTACTGAAAAGCCCTCCATCACCAGTTTTACGCGCTTTGCATCTGAATTTCTATCCTGAATCTTTATTCTGTCATACTTTCCAATCCATTTTTTTATCTGAGGTAGGACGTAATTGAAATCAACCATGTCAGCATTTATATCTTTCAAAAGGCGAAGTACAGTGTCACCTCTGCCTGGGATGCAAGTGGTTGCAATAATGGTCTCCAGATCATTGCCGCCGTAAGATTGTAAAAAACGGGCAGAAAAATATTCTTGGAACGAGCGGTGGATAAAGACAAATACGAGACCGTCTTTTTGAATCAGACAAACGGCTTCCATCAAATCAAGAAGCAAATCGTCAATTCGACATTCAATATCGCAGTATTTCAATGCAAGATCAATATATTTACGGATCGAGGCGTCGTCAAACTCATACATTGATTCGCTGAACGTTAAAAAACAAAACGTTGAAAAAAAGCGACCGAACGCTGCCTTATCAAGTCCTGAGCTGAAACTTCGTTTGAATGAAACCCCCTTCATTGTGTCATGCAAGTTATACAGAGCGTCAAAAGCTTCAGAATAAAAGAGAGACATCCTATCCGGTATTTGACCTGAATAACTGTAGGTGAGCAGCATAACTGACACAAGAAGTGGGTTTGACACGAAGCTCTTAAGTCTGAAATAAAGGCCATCAGCAAGTTCGTCGATCAACGCATTCTTTAGATCAAGATCTACATTTGATTTTTGAATGACATTAATAACCTGCTCAATCGTCATGTCAACCGTATAGCAGCAGGTCAAATTTGGAGTCGATTCCAGCCCGGTGTTCTTTCGACTCGTCAACAGTACAGAGCAGTCAGGATAAAAATCAATAAATCGTGTTATTTTTAGAAGGGCGCGCTCACGCACATTGTGAGCAATTTCGTCAACCGCATCAAGTATCAAGAAGAAATAGCCGTAAGTCAATCCATGCTTAAATTCATTCCGGTTTGCTGCGGTCCTAGATTGCGTACATCTATCAAAAATCAGTTCCTCGAGGGATTTATCGCTTGAAAAATCGAGTTCGCGAAGTTCGATGAATAGAGGTATTAGTTGATGCTGTATCTGTGTTTCAAGAAGTCGAAGAGTAAGCCATTTGGTGAACATTGTCTTTCCAGCGCCAGCGTGGCCAACAATGATAAATTTTTCACCCGAAATCGACTTATCCAGAATATTTTCATCACTCAATACTAATTCATCTCTTGAGAAATTTACAGAAACATACTGATCCAACGTTTTCAATTTGTCATTACGTGACAGGATGTTTTTGCAGTGAGCAGTTTTTTCTTGAGAATATTTAAGATAAGAATCAAAAATTCGAAAGTATTTTGCCCGAGTTTTTTCATAAGCTGTACGACCGAGGCGAGTAATTGCTGATGACGGTCCCTTGCCAAGCAATTTTGCTGCTGTCGTCACGGCGGTGGTTGTGCTTACAGTTTCCATCATCGGCCTCGGTCAGATTGTTATGCTAGGTTATCCAATCGTTGGTACGGTGTCCATATTTTTCAATTACAAGCATGTGCTTGTTGCTTTCGTTGGAGAGTAATGAAGTGAGTTTTTGGGTCTTGGCGGATTTACTCGATCGCCGAACTGGTACTAGGTTTGCGAACGTCGCCACCACAGGGGCCGACTCTCATTGTAACGGAGAATCATTCTCCGTCGACTTACGGATTAAACACGCTTCAGCCCATGGCGTTGGCCAGTTGCTCGAGCGCGGCGGTGCCGAGCAGGCTGTTGCCATGCGGGGAATGTCCGGGGCACTAGAGAGTTATGCTGGCACGGCTGGGCACATTGACCAAGATGCCGCCGCCCACGCCGGAGTTGTCCGGCAGGCAGGCGAGGAATGCGACCTTGCCTGCGGCATCATGATTTCCGTAGGTACGCACCAGAGCGTTGATGCGGGCTGCCTGAAAGCGAACGGGTGCAGGGTCTGCGACCCTGCCCGCCGGAGGCCCGCTTACTTAACCTCCCGCATCGACCGGTTGTAAAACTCCTCCTTCGCCACCACGCGGCCTGAGGCATCGCGCACGAACGTCACCTCGTGCATCTCGCTGCCGTCTCTGGCGATGCGGCGGAAGCGGTTGGGGGCGATGGGTTTGAGATAGGAGAGATGATTGGCGGCGTTTGGATCGGGCAGGTCGAGCGTGACGAGGCCGCCGTTCCAGGGGAGGATGATGGTTTCGTTGTTCCAAGTGTTGTTGGTGTAGCGGCCGGCATAGTCTTCGAGGGGGATGTTGGCCGGCGGCGTATCCTTGAACGCGTGGGTGCGGCGGGCGTCGAGAAGTTTGTGGACTTGCTGGGTGTCGCCCCAGGTTTCGTGGCTGTCGGTGGTCATCACCGCCACGGCTGTTTCGCTGTCGGGCCGGATCAGCATGGCGGTGTGATAACCGGGGCAACTGCCATCATGACCGATATAATGGCCTTCGTCGGCGTCTTCGTTGAAGAAGCCCAGGCCCCAGCTGCCGCCGTTCACTTTGTCGATGAAGTGGATGCGCTGCATTTCCTTGAGGGTGCTGGGTTTCAGCACGCCCAAGGGACCTTCGCGACTGGCCGGCGCCGTGTCCCGCGCCAGCAGGCCGATCTGCCACAGGCCAAAGCGCACCAGATCCTCCGCGGTGCTGGTGAAGCCGGCGGCGGGCGTGATGGCCCTGGCGTCGAAGCGGGAGAGGATGGTGCGGTTGCCGGCGCGGTCAAGCGGGCTCCAGCCCACGGCCATGCGGGTGCCGAGCAGATCATAAGGGTGATCGGGCCGCGTGTCGTTCAGGCCGAGCGGGGCGATGATGCCGCTGGTGACCAGGCCGGCATAATCCTTGCCGGCAACCGCTGCCGCCGCTTCGGCCGCCAGGGTGATGCCAACATTGCTGTATTGGTAGGTGCGGCCGACCGGATAGAGCGGCGGGTGCCTGGCGATTTCGGCCTGCAGATGTTCGCGGGTGGGGAAGATATAGTTCGGCCCGGTCCAGTTGCCGATATCGCTGTCGCGCTGGATGCCGGCCGAGTGGGTGAGCAGGGCGCGCAGGGTGATTGGGATGGAATCGCGGCCATCGGGCTTGGGCGTGGCCCAGGGCAGATAGGTGGTGACGGGCTCGTCCAGCCGCAGCCGGCCGGCCTCCCACTGCTGCATCACGGCCACGGCAGTGAACAGCTTGGAGATGGAGCAGATGGAATAGATGGTGTCGCCCCTGGCCGGGCGGGTTCTCGCGGCATCGACGGTGCCATAGCCTTTTGACCAGAGCAGCCGATCCTTGTGCCCGATCGCCACCGAATAGGCCGGCCAGCGGCCATAGACCTGCGCCGCATCGGCCCAGGCGTCGATCAGACGGATGGCCTCCGTGGTGGCCACGTCGGTGGGCGGGGTGACGGGCTGTGCGGTCGCGGTGGTGGCGAGCAGGGCGAGGGTGCTGGCGATGATGCGATGGCTGGTCACGCGATGCCTTCCATGGGCTGGCAGCGGGAATGGGCCAGCGGGGTTGGAATATCGCAGTTGCCCGGCGTGGCAAAGCCCGTGGTTGGTGGGGCGGATCAGGCCGGTCACAACTCCGGATTGAACACGCTCCACCCCATGGCGTTGGCCAATTCCTCCAGCGCGGCGGTGCCGAGCAGGCTGTTGCCTTGCGGGGAGAGGCCGGGGGACCAGACGGCGATGCTGGCGCGGCCGGGGGCGATGGCGAGGATGCCGCCGCCCACGCCGGATTTGGCCGGCAGGCCGACCAGGAAGGCAAACTCGCCCGAGGCATCATAGTGGCCGCAGGTGAGCATCAGGGCGTTGATGCGGCGGGCCTGTTCGGCGCTGATGATGCGCTGGCCGCTGGCGGGATCGATGCCGCCGTTCATCAGGAAGCGGCCGGCGCGGGCCAGGTGGCGGCAGCTCATGGCGATGGCGCATTGGTGGAAATAGGTGGAGAGCGTGGCCTCCACCTTGCCGGTGAGGATGCCATGCGCCTTCATGAAATGCGCCAGCGCGGCGTTGCGGTGGCCGGTGGCGGCCTCGCTGTAGGCCACGGCGCCATCCACCGCGATGGTGGGCGCGCCCGACAGCTCGCGCAGCAGGCGCAGGATGCGGCCGGCGCCGGTGCGCGGATCATCGGGATCGGTGATCAGATCGGACACCGCGATGGCGCCGGCATTGATGAACGGGTTGCGCGGTTTGCCGCCCTCCGCCTCCAGCTGCACGATGGAGTTGAAGGCGCCGCCCGAAGGCTCCCGCCCCACGCGGCGCCACACGGCGTCGCCATGCTGGGCCAGGGCTTCGACCAGGGCAAACAGCTTGGAAATGGACTGGATGGAAAATTCGGTATCGGCATCGCCGGCGGCAAATTCCTGGCCATCGGCGGTGGCCACCACCAGACCGAAATGATCGCCGGACACCTTGGCCAGTTCGGGGATATAGCTTGCCACCCGGCCACGTTCGGTGCTGGCGGCCATGCGGGCGGCGATGGCGGCAACAAGGCGGGCAAGATCGGCCATGAACAATCCTCTGGGCACGCCGTGATCATGCCGGCAAGCGGCGACCCGTGCAAATGCGGAGGTGAAATCCGCATTTATGGCTGGCGTGGGGCATTTGCGTAGTGTATGTCCGCAAATGAGGGCGAGCAACAACAGACCCATCCGGGAGGATCATATGGCGACTCAGTTGAAGGATACACGGCAAACCCAAACCCTGCCGCAGGGCAGCGTGACCTGGCCGCTGCCGCCGCGCGAGCGGCCGGATGTGGTGGGCGCCGACAAGGCCACGCTTGAGGCCTATTTGGCCACCGCACCCCTGGAAGAGGTGGACATTGCGGACCCGCTTTGGTGGGAAACGGACACCAACCACGTCTATTTCCGCCGTTTGCGCGAAGAAGCGCCGGTGTTTTTCACCAGCGTGAACAGCAACCGTCACCGCGGTTTCTGGAACGTGGTGCGCTGGAACGACGTGATGGCGGTGGACACAAACCACCAAGTGTTTTCCTCCGAAGCCATGCTGGGCGGGATCACCCTGTTCGATATGGACCCGGATTTCATCATGCCGATGTTCATCGCCATGGATCAGCCCAAGCATGATGTGCAGCGCAAAGCCGTGAACCCGATCGTTTCGGGGCAGAATCTGGCCAATTATGAAGAACTTATCCGCAGCCGCACCTGCGAGGTGCTGGACAGCCTGCCGCGCGGCGAAGCCTTTGACTGGGTGGACAAGGTGTCCATCGAACTGACCAGCCGCATGCTGGCCACCCTGTTCGGCTGGCCGCAGGAACGCCGCCGCATGCTGACCTATTGGTCGGATGTTTCGACCTCCGATCCGGAACTGCCGGGCAGCCCCGGCAAGGAAGAGCGCCAGGGTATCCTGTTGGGAATGCTGCAGGAATTCACCATGCTGTGGAACGAGCGGGTGAATGCCGAGCCGACCGGCGACCTGGTTTCGATGCTGGCGCACAACCCCGCCACGCGCAACATGCCGCCGATGGAATTCATGGGCAATCTGGTGCTGCTGATCGTGGGCGGCAACGATACCACCCGCAATTCGATCACCGGCGGCCTGTATTTCCTCAACAAGAACCCTGAGGAATATGCCAAGCTGAAGGCCAACCATGGCCTGGTGGAGAATATGGTTTCGGAAATCATCCGGTATCAGACCCCGCTGGCCCATATGCGCCGCACGGCATTGCAGGATACGGTGCTGGGCGGCCAGTTGATCCACAAGGGTGACAAGGTGGTGATGTGGTATACTTCGGCCAACCGCGACGATACTGTGCTCGACAATCCCGATGCCTTCATCATCGATCGTCCGCGCGCCCGCCAGCACATGAGCTTTGGCTTTGGCATCCACCGCTGCGTGGGCAACCGCCTGGCCGAGCTGCAGCTGAAGATCTTGTGGGAAGAAATCCTGAAGCGTTTCGACACGATCGAAGTGCTGGAAGAGCCGGAGCGGGTGCCGAGTGCCTTCGTTCGCGGTTACAAATCAATGATGGTCCGCATTCCGGCCTGACAAGAGGACAAGATGGTCAAGATCATTTACGTCGAGCACAATGGTGCCCGCCACGAAGTCAACGTGCCGGAAGGCGAGAATCTGATGGAAGGCGCGGTGCAGAACAATGTGCCGGGCATTGATGGCGACTGCGGCGGCAACGCGGCCTGTGCCACCTGCCATTGCTATATCCCGGAACAATGGGCTGGCCTCACCGGGGAGCGCAGCGAGCTGGAAGATTCGATGATCGAGCTAGCTGATACGGCCAAGCCGAACAGCCGGCTGGCCTGCCAGATCAAGGCCTCGGCCGCACTGGACGGGCTGGAAGTGCTGATGCCGGCCACCCAGCACTGATCGGTGACATGAAGGCGGCGGCCCAGCGATTGGGCCGCCGCTTTTTTGTGCGTTCAGGCCGCGGGCTTGTCGCTCCACAGCGCCGGGAACAGCCGTTTGAAGCCTTCCACCTTGGGGATATCGTTGTAGACGATATAGGGCTGGGTGGGGTGGGCGCGCAGATAATTCTGGTGATAATCCTCGCCGGCATAGAAGGGCTTGGCGCCTTCGAACGTGGTGACGATCTTCGGCTTCCAGGTGCCAGCCTTTTCCAGTTGCGCAACATAGGCACGGGCAATCCGCTCCTGCCCGGCATCGCGGGTGAACAAGGCGCTGCGATACTGGCTGCCGCTGTCTGGCCCCTGGCGGTTCAACTGGGTGGGATCATGCGCCACCGAGAAGAACACGCGCAGCAACGTGCCATAGGAAACCACGGCGGGGTCATAGGTGATCTCAACCGCTTCGGCATGGCCGGTGAGGCCGCTGCCGGTGATCTCGTAAATTGCCGTGGCCCGGGCGCCGCCGGCATAGCCGGACACGACCGATTTCACGCCCTTCACCCGCTCGAACACGCCCTCCACGCCCCAGAAACAGCCGCCGGCAAACACTGCCTTCTGCAGCGCGCCCTTGGCCAGCGGCGCATCCACCGCCGGGGCCGGCGCCAGCACCATGCGCTCGGCCGAACAGGCAGGCGCAGCCAGCAGGGCGGCCAGGATCAGAAATTTCTTCACGCGGTTTTCCCCGGAACAAAGCTGAGCGACAGGCCGTTGATGCAATAGCGCAGGCCCGTGGGTTGCGGCCCATCGTCAAACACATGGCCCTGGTGCCCGCCGCAGCGGCTGCAATGCACTTCGGTGCGCACCATGAAGTAACTACGGTCAACTGTGCTGCCGATCGCGGCCTTGTTGAGCGGCTGCCAGAAGCTGGGCCAACCGGTGCCGCTGTCAAACTTGTGCGCCGAACTGAACAGCGGCAGGGCACAGCCCCGACACACGAACAGGCCGGCGCGCTTTTCCTTGTTCAACGGCGAGGTGAACGGCCGCTCCGTCGCCTCCTCGCGCAGCACGGCATAGGCATCTGCGCCCAGCCGGCGCTTCCATTCATCCGGTGTGAACCGCACGGCATAGGTGCCCGCCGCGCCAAAAGCCGGGGCAGCGAAGGGGAGGGCCAGCACAAGGCCGAGCAGGGAGCGACGATCCATCATGCCCCTTATACGCGCTGTCGGCTGATCCGGTTACTTCCTGTTTTGCCGCAGCCAGGCCGCACCCTGCTGATTGGCCAGCGCGACCAGATCTTCCATCACCACCTGCATGTCGATCAGATGCAGGCCCCAGGATGGCACCACCTGGGTGCCAATCACCACGTCGCCATTGATCGTATCGGTGCGGGGGTCGGCCGGATCGGCGTTGATGCCCACCGACAAGACATTGGCATTCTCGCGGTTCATGCACTCACCGGTGAGCAGGCCGGGCAGGGCGACGAACGGCGTGTAGATGTTGCGGCCCTTGGCCCATTTCGGCGGCGGGTTGCCACTGTCAACGATGCCGGTGCGGTTGACCATCAGCGGCCGCAGCGTGGCGCGGCCTCCGGCCAGCGCCGCCGGATTGGTGCAGGCCGCCGCCATGCCGGCCGGTGCCGTGGCCGGCGGGCGGCCGAACAGGCTGACCGGCGGCACCGGCATGGTGTCACGGAAGGTCACCCACGACAGCACACAGCCGGTTTGGGTTGCCGACCGGCACAGCGGCGTGGATTTCAGATCACCGCCCACATCGGCCCCTTGCGGCACCAGCAGGTTGTGGCCGGCCAGATAGGCGGCAATCACCTGCTTGGCCACCGGCTTGCCCTCGATCTCGTTCTGCAACAGCGCCTTCAACACGCCGCTGCCCTGGCTGTGGCCGATCAGGATGACGCCTCTGCCCTTGTTGTCGTGCTTCATGTAATCGGCGAAGGCCGCGGCAACGTCGCGGTAACCCAGGGTGGGATCGGCGGTCACCGGCTTGCCCATCAACCGGTCGCGCAGGGTGGCCAGCGTGACCTGGCGATACAGCGGGGCAAATACCCGACAGGCCTGACGGAACGGCGCCGCCTGGGCCTGGGCAACGCCAATCTCCGCCAGATCGGCGCTCATGTCGCTGTTGGGCGTGGGATCGGTGGAGACGGTGGGATAGACATAGAAGCAATCGATCGCCGGCTTCTTCGCCGCTGGCAGCATATCGAGGCTGACAACCGCATCGGCCGCCACCCGGCTCACGCTGGCATCCCCGCTGCACGGATCGGTGGCACCCGGCCGGCACAGCCAGGTTTCCGGCTTGCGGTAATCAGGCGCGTCGGCAGCGATGGCCGGCGCTGCGAGCAGGGCAAGGAGGGGGAGGAGAATCGGCTTCATGAACTGCTCCTTTTGAGGCCCCTCCGTCGCCTTCGGCGCCACCTCCCCATTCAGAGAATGGGGAGGATCGATCCTCCCCAAACCTGTTTGGGGAGGTGCCGACCCCGGTGAAGGCCGGGGGAGGCGGAGGGGTACTTCTTACTTCCAGCCATCCTTCAACACCGGCGAGACATCTTCGCCCATCTTTTCCAGCACTTCAACAATGCGCTCACGCCCGGCATCATTCTGTGCCCAGAACATCGGGCCGCCGCGATAGACCGGCCAGCCATAGCCGTTGATCCACACGATATCGATGTCGCTGGCGCGCTGGGCCTTGCCTTCGGCGAGGATACGGGCGCCTTCGTTCACCATCGGGAACAGGCAGCGTTCCAATATTTCCTGATCGTCGATGGTGCGGCGGTTGATGCCCTTTTCCACCGCATAGGCATCGATGATGGCCAACGCCTCCGGGTTGGGCGTGCGGTTGCGGTTCTCGTCATAGACATAGAAGCCCTTGCCATTCTTCTGGCCGCGCAGGCCCGCTTCGCACAGCCGGTCGCGCACGGTTTCGCCCTTCGACGTTTCGGCGTTCCAACCAATGTCGAGCCCGGCCAGATCGCTCATCTGGAACGGGCCCATTGGGAAACCGAAATCGGTCAGCACGCGATCGATATCGGCGGGCGCGGCGCCTTCCAGCATCAGCAGATTGGCCTGTTGCTGGCGGCGGCTAAGCATGCGGTTGCCGATGAAGCCGTGGCACACGCCGGCCACCACGGCGATCTTGCCGGTGGCCTTGCCCATCGCCATGGCGGTGGCCAGCACCTGCGGATCGGTCTTGGCGCCGCGCACCACTTCCAGCAGGCGCATCACGTTGGCCGGGCTGAAATAATGCATGCCCACCACCGATTCCGGCCGCGAGGTTGCCGAAGCGATTTCATCAACATCCAGATAGCTGGTGTTGCTGGCCAGGATGGCGCCGGGCTTGGCGATCTGGTCGAGCTTCCCGAAAATATCCTTCTTGATCGCCATATTCTCGAATACGGCTTCGATGATCAGGTCGCAATCGGCCAGATCATCCATGTTCAGCGACGGGGTGAGGCGGCCCATGCGGGCTTCCACCTCCTCCATGCTGAAGCGGCCCTTCTTGGCGCTGTTCTCGTAGTTCTTGCGGATCACGCCCACGCCGCGATCCAGCGCCTCCTGCTTCATTTCGACGATCGTCACCGGGATCCCGACGCTCAGGAAGTTCATCGAAATGCCGCCGCCCATGGTGCCGGCACCGATCACGCCCACCTTCTTCACGGGGAGCGGCTGCACATCGGCCGGCAGGCCATCGATCTTGGCTGCGGCGCGCTCGGCGAAAAACACATGGCGCTGCGCCGCGGATTGCAGGCCCGTCATCAGTTGCATGAACTCGGCGCGCTCCACCTTCAGGCCTTCGTCGAAGGGCAGGGCAACCGCGGCCTCTATGCACTTGATGTTGGCTTCGGGCGCGTCAAAGCCCTTGAAGGCCTTGGCATTGGCCTTGCGCACTTCGGCGAAGAAGGGCGCGAGGCTTTCGGCCGTGCCGCCCAGCTTGCTGTTGTCATCGCGCACCTTCTTCAGCGGTCGGCCTTCGGCCAGCACCTTGCGGGCAAAGGCGATGGCGCCGGCCGTCAAGTCGCCATCCACCACTTCATCAACCAGGCCGGTGGCCAGCGCGTCGCGGGCGTTCATCTGCGCACCGCTGGTCACCATCTCGGTGGCCTTTTTCGCGCCGACGATCCGCGGCAGGCGCTGCGTGCCGCCCGCGCCGGGCAGCAGGCCGAGCTTCACCTCAGGCAGGCCGAACTTGGCCTTGGCATCGCTCACCCGGTAGTGCGCGCACAGCGCCACTTCCAGACCGCCGCCCAGCGCGGTGCCGTGCACGGCCGCGATCACCGGCACCGGTGCGCTCTCCATCGCATCCTGCACTGCCGGCAGGGACGCGCCGCGCGGCGGTTTGCCAAATTCGGAAATATCCGCCCCGGCGATGAAGGTGCGCCCCGCACACACCAGCACGGCGGCCTTCACGCCCGCATCTGCGGCAATGGCGGCAAAGGCGCCGGCCAGGCCATCGCGCACATCGGCCGACAGCGCGTTGACCGGCGGCGAGTTGACCGTGACGACAGCGATATCGCCATCCCTTGCAAGATCGACAACTTGGTTGATGGCGGTCATTTCAGTCCCCTCGGTTGGTTGTTTGTTGGCAGGTTAGCAGCAGTTTGGTGGCAATGCAGCCTTGTGGATAGGCCAGTGTTTGCTTAAAGTTGCGGCCATGGGTGTGAAGCATGGCCTGAAGGAGTTGCTTGTTCGCTCTGCGTTGCCGGTGGGCTGCGTGGTGGTGGGCGGTTATTTCGCGTTTCACGCCGTGTCCGGGCCAACCGGTTACACCGCCTGGCGCGGATACACCGCGCAACGTGCCAAGCTGGAACAGGCCGTGCGCAGCACTGAAGAACAGAAGGTGGCGCTGCAACAGCGCCTGGCCCTGCTCAACCCGCGCGGGATCGATCCCGACTTGGCCGATGAACTGGTGCGGCGCAACCTTGATATGGTGCGGCCCGATGAAGTGATTGTGCCGCTGCCGCCGGAACCGCGCGCCACCAGCTGAAAACGCCGGCGTTGATGCAGCGGTGAACCGATTTGGTTGGTCGGTTCAATTCATCCCTTGTCGGTTGCGGCTGCGACATTTTATACCACTGCATCCTCATCGAAGAAGGGTGACCATCTTGGCACGCAGCACAGGCCGCAAGGCCGCATCCGCACCGCCCGCATCCAATTGGCCGCGCCCTGATGAACCGGAACGGTTCGCGGCGAGCAAAGAACAATTGATCGATATGTATCGCCAGATGGTGTTGATCCGGCGGTTTGAAGAACGCGCCGGCCAGCTTTATGGCATGGGCCAGATTGGCGGTTTCTGTCACCTCTATATCGGGCAGGAAGCCGTGGTGGTCGGCATGCAGGCCGAACTGGTGCGCGGCGATTCCATCATCACCGGTTATCGCGACCATGGCCATATGCTGGCCTGCGGCATCGATGCCAAGGCGGTGATGGCGGAACTCACCGGCCGCGCCGCCGGCATCAGCCACGGCAAGGGCGGTTCGATGCACATGTTCAGCGTGGAGCACGGTTTTTTCGGTGGCCATGGCATCGTGGCTGCGCAGGTGCCACTGGGCGCCGGCCTGGGTTTTTCCCACAAATACAAGAATGATGGCCATATCGCCGTGACCTATTTTGGCGATGGCGCATCCAACCAGGGCCAGGTGTATGAAGCGTTCAACATGGCCGAGCTGTGGAAGCTGCCGGTGATCTTCATCATCGAGAACAACCAATATGCCATGGGCACCTCCGTCAACCGCGCCAGTTCGGAAGATCAGCTCTATCGCCGCGGCGAAAGTTTCCGCGTGCCCGGCATGCAGGTGGATGGGATGGACGTGCTGGCGGTGCGCGGCGCGGCGAAGACCGCTGTTGAATGGGTGCGCGCCGGCAACGGGCCGGTGCTGATGGAAATGAAAACCTATCGCTATCGCGGCCATTCGATGAGCGACCCGGCCAAATATCGCAGCCGCGAGGAAGTGCAGGCCATGCGCGACAAGAGCGACCCGATTGAGGGCCTGAAGAAGGAAATCATCGATGGCGGTTTTGCCGATGATGCGGCCCTGAAGGCCATTGATCGCGCCGTGCGCGACGAGGTGGCCGAAAGCGCCGATTTTGCCCTGGAAGCGCCGGAACCCGCCCTGTCCGAACTCCACACCGACGTGCTGTTGGGAACCTACTGATGCCGCAAATCCTCCTCCCCGCCATGTCGCCCACCATGGAAGAAGGCACGCTGGCCAAATGGCTGGTGGCCGTGGGCGACACCGTGAAGCCCGGCGACGTGATCGCCGAGATTGAAACCGACAAAGCGACGATGGAACTGGAAGCCGATGATGGCGGCACGGTGACGGCGCTGCTGGTTGCGGCCGGCAGCGAGGGCGTGAAGGTTGGGACGCCGATCATCAACATTGCGGGGGAGGATGAGGCGTCTTCTCCCCTCCCGCAGCCAAGAGGGGCCGGGGGTGGGCCCGCGCCGGAAGCTTCAACGCCGATCGTTGCGCCAGCGACCAAACCCCACCCCCAGCCCCTCCCGCAGGCGGGAGGGGAGCCAGTATCCGCCCCCGAACCTGCCGCCGGCCCAACACGTCGCCAGACCGTGCGCGAAGCGCTGCGCGATGCCATGGCGGAGGAAATGCGCACCGATGGCACGGTGTTCGTGATGGGCGAGGAGGTTGCCGAATATCAGGGCGCCTACAAGGTCACCCAAGGCCTGCTCGACGAATTCGGCCCCGCCCGTGTGATCGA